>NZ_SPVF01000153.1 GCF_004614185.1 Zemynaea arenosa
CCACTTTGGCACTTCGATGCCGTAAATCTAGGGTGGGGGCGTCCATCCCATTGGTTGAGGGGGATTAAGGGAGGCGGGGGAGTGCGGCGTGGGCGTTTCGTGTCGTCGCACTGGCGACGGCGGCGGGGGTGAGGCCGCGCAGGGTCGCGAGGATGGTGCCGATGGCGGGGAGCTGGGCGGGACTGTTGCGGGCGGGGTGCAGCCACGAGGGGGAGATGTCGGGGGCGTCAGTTTCCAATACCAGGGCGTCGAGCGGGAGATCGGTGGCGAGGCGGCGGATCTGTAGCGCGCGGGTGAAAGTCATGGCGCCGCCGAAGCCCAGTTTGAAGCCCAGGTCAATATACATGGCGGCTTGCTGGAAGCTGCCGTTGAAGGCGTGGGCGATGCCGCCGGCGGGTCGGATCTGGCGTACGTGCTTGAGTACCACATCCTGCGACTTCCGCACGTGCATCAGCACCGGCAAGCCGAATTCGCGCGCAACCTTCAGCTGCTCGCGGAAGAAGCGCTCCTGCTTTTCGCGCATCGCAGGCTCGCACAGCATCGGGATGAAGAAATCCAGGCCGATCTCGCCAATCCCGACGAAACGCGGGTCGTCCATCGCCGCCTCCACCCGGGTTCGCAGCAGCGCGAGATCGGCGTCATCGGCCTGGGGGACGTAAATGGGATGGATGCCGAGCGTGTAGCACGCATTCGGCGCGCCATGGGCCAGCGTGCGGACGACATCGAAGTTGTGCCGGTCCACCGCAGGGATGACAATCATCGACACGCCCTCCCCGGCCGCCTCGCGCGCCACGTCCAGAGACGCGCCGCCGAATTCGTGCGCATCCAGGTGGCAGTGCGTGTCGATCCACATCCGGCGCTACGCGAGCGGCGCTTCGGTGCGCAGCCCGCTCTCGCTCATGTGCAGCACGCGGTCGCAGCGCCGCGCGAGATCCTGGTCGTGCGTGACGATGACAAAGGACGTGCCCAGCGTCTGCGCCAGCTCCAGCATCAAGTCGAATACCTGCATGGCCGTGCTGTGATCGAGGTTACCAGTCGGTTCGTCGGCCAGTACGCAGGCCGGCTGTGTGACCAGTGCGCGCGCCAGCGCCACCCGTTGCCGTTCGCCGCCGGACAGCTCACCCGGAACGTGCGTGACACGCTTGCCGAGACCCACGCGTTCCAGCATGGCCTGCGCGCGCTGCTCGGCAACCTCGCGCTTTTCGCGCCGGATCAGCAGCGGCATCGCGACATTCTCCAGCGCGGAAAACTCGGGCAGCAGATGGTGGAACTGGTACACGAAGCCCAGCGACTGGTTCCGCAGATCCCCGCGCGCGGATTCGGACAGGCTCGCAAAGTCGCGCCCCAGCAGCGTCACCGATCCCGTGGTCGGCGTATCCAGCCCGCCCAGCAGATGCAGCAGCGTCGATTTGCCCGAGCCGGACGAACCGAGGATCGCGACCCGCTCGCCGCGCGCCACCGCAAAGTCGATGTTCTTCAGGACCTCGACCGCGTACTGCCCCTGTTTGAAGGTCTTGCCGAGACCCCGGCATGCCAGCACGTCACTCATAGCGCAGCGCCTCCGCAGGTTTCACGCGCGACGCCGTCCAGCTGGGGTACAGCGTGGCGCCGAAGGCCAGCAGCACGGTCATCACGCCGATGACCGAAACGTCCGGCCAGCGCAGCTCGGACGGAATGGCGGTGTTGAGGTAAATATCCTTGGCCAAGAACTGCACTCCCAAAAGATGCTCAATGAATGGAACAATCACGTCGATGTTCAGCGCGACCAGCACCCCGCCCACCAAACCAATGAGGGTGCCGGAAACGCCAATCAGCGCCCCCTGCACCATGAAGATCTTCATGATCGAGCGCGGCGACGACCCCAGCGTGCGCAGGATGGCGATGTCCGCCTGCTTGTCCGTCACCGTCATCACAAGGCTGGACACCAGATTGAATGCGGCCACCGTGACAATCAGCGCGAGCACGATGAACATCATTTTCTTTTCGATCTGCGTGGCGGCGAACCAGTTGGCGTTCAGCTTGGGCCAGTCCCGCACCTCGACCTCGGGGCCGAACTGCTTGCGCAGCTCCGCAGCCACTTCCGGCGCGCGATGCATGTCCGCGATCCGCAGCCGTAATCCAGACGGCCCATCGAGCCGCTGCAGCCGCTGCGCATCCTCCAGCCGCACGAACGCGAACGCCGCGTCGAACTGCGGATGGCCAGACTCCAGGATGCCGACCACGCGGAAAGTCCGCACCCGCGGCAGAATCCCCGCCGGCGTCACCTGTCCCTGCGCCAGCGCCATGGTCACCTTGTCCCCCAGGTCCACGCCGAGCGACTGCGCCAGCGCGTACCCGAGCACGATGTTGAACTGGCCCGGCTCCAGCGCCGCCATGCTGCCGCGCTTGACCTGGCGCGCCACGTCGGACACCTTGCCCTCTTCCGATGGCAGGATGCCGCGCACCACCGTCGGCCGCATCGCCTTGCCGCGCATGAGCATCGCTTCGGTCTGCACGTACGGCGCGGCCCCGCGCACCTCCGGGTTCTTCATGGCGATCGAAGCCGCACGCTGCCAGTCCGGCATGGAACCGGAGGTCTCGAACACCTCGATATGCGCGAGCACCGACAGCATCCGGTCCATCACATCCTTCTGGAACCCGTTCATGATGGACAGTACTACGATCACCGCGCCCACGCCGAGCGCGATCCCCGCCAGCGAAATCGCGGAAATGAAGGACACGAACCCGCTGCGCCCCGCGCGCTTGCCCGAGCGCGTGTAGCGCAGGCCCACCATCCACTCGTAGGGCTTACTCATAGCGCAGCCCTTCCGCCGGATTCACGCGTGCCGCCGACCACGACGGGTAAAGCGTCGACAGGAACGCCAGCGCGATCGACACGCCCGCAATCGCCGCCACATCGCCCCAATGCACGTCCGACGGCACGGTGCTGATGAAATAGATCTCCGGATTCAGGATGTGCATCCCCAGCGCCGACTCGATGGCAGGCACGATGGTGCCAATATTCAGCGCAAACAAGACACCCAGCAGCACACCCGTCCCCGCGCCCATCAAACCAGTCAAAGTCCCCTGCACCACGAAGATCTTCATGATCGACCGCGGCGATGCGCCGATGGTGCGCAGGATCGCGATATCGGCCTTCTTGTCGGTCACCGTCATAACCAGTGTGGACACCAGGTTGAACGCCGCCACCGCCATGATCAGCGCCAGGATGATAAACATCATGCGCTTCTGCGACGCCACCGCCGCAAACCAGGTGGCGTTCAGCAGCGTCCATGGCACCAGCCGCACGTCCCCGGTCATGTTCTGCGCCAGCGCGCGCGCCACCGGCACCGCGCGGAACGGGTCGGCCAGCCGCAGGCGGATGCCGGAGGGCGCGGACAAGCCGGCCAGCGCCTCGCCATCGTCCAGCGCCACAAAGGCCAGCGTCGAATCGTATTCATAGTGGCCGGCGTCGAAGATGCCCGCGACGGTGAACGGCTGCACGCGCGGCATCGAGCCCTCGCCAAGCGCGTCGCCCTGCGCGATCGCCACGCCGACCGTATCGCCCAGCGACACATCCAGGGACTTGGCCAGCTCGCGCCCCAGCACGATCTGGTGGGCGCCGGTCCGCAAGGCATCCAGGCTGCCCGACTTGACCCGCGCCGCGAGTTCCGACACCCCCCGCTCCGCCGCCGGCAGGATGCCGCGCACCAGCGCAGGCTTGAGCACATCTCCGCTGACCAGCATCCCTTCGGTCTCCATGAAGGGCGCAGCGGCCTTCACCTCGGGATGGCGCAGCACCTCGGCGCGCGCCTGCTCCCAGTACGGCATGGACCCGCGCGCATCCGTCACCTCCACGTGCGCGAGGATGGACAGCATGCGGCCCGCGACCTCCTTCTGGAACCCGTTCATCACCGACAGCACCACGATCAGGGCTGCCACGCCCAGGCCGATCCCGGCAATCGAGATAAACGAAATAAACGATATAAACCGCTGCCGCCGGCCACGCTTGCCGGCGCGCGTGTAGCGCCAGCCGACCAGCCATTCATAGGGCAGCTTGTGACTCAATCTCATGGGCGAACCAACAGTCTCTCAACAGCGTTTGCAAGACGCGCAGTGTGCCACACAACCGCAATTCGTGACAGTCAGGCAACGAACCGGAACACGGTGGACTGAGCGCATATCCGCCCTGCAAAGCGGAGCCGGCCCCGCACCCAACAGCGCGGCGCACAACACCGGGCCACCGCCCGGCCGCCGGACCTTCCGGCCACCCGCGCGGATGCCCTACAATAGCGGGATGTCTGCACTCACGCTCGTCCTGCCGTTCGCCCTTCCCCCAGCGGAGCTTGCGCCAGACTTGGGCAAGCACCTGCGCGCACCGGCGCTGGCGACGCTGCTGTCCAAATCGTCCACCAGCAGGCGGCACCCCAGGCATGAAGGCCTGCACGTGCTGCCGCACGAGCGCTGGCTGGCGGGGGCGCTCGCGGGTGCGGACGTCGATGCGCCTGCGTGGACTCCGCTGGTGATGCGCGGTCTCGGGATCGGCGCGGAGCTCGGCACCTGGTTCCTGGTCCACCCCGGCCACATCGAGATCGGCCGCAGCCACCTGCTGATGAACGACCTGCGCCAGCTCGCCCTGATCGACCGCCACTCGCGCGCGTTGTTCGAGGCCGCGCTGCCATACGTGCGAGAACTGGGCCTGGACCTGCGCTACGGCGACGCGTCCACCTGGTTCCTGCGCGCCGACGAGTGGGCGGGCCTACGCACCTCTTCGCCCGACGCCGCCGCCGGCATCGACATCACCTTCTTCCTGCCGTCGGGCCCTGGCGCCGCGGCCTTCCGCAAGCTGCAGAACGAGCTGCAGATCCTGTGGCACGAACACCCGGTCAACCAGGAGCGCGAGGCGCACCGCCAGCCGCCGGTCAACGCCATCTGGACCTGGGCGGGCGGCTCCGGCAGCCCCACGCCAGCGGCGCGCCTGTTCACTGATGAAGCATCGGCCCACCTGGCCGCCTTGGCTCAGGCCACGGGCGGCGGCACGGCCAACCCTGGCCGGCTGCCCGGTGGCGATGCGATCCTGTACGCCGACCTGCTGTCCGCGCCCGCCATCGGGGCAGACTGGGGCGGCTGGATTGCGGCCTACGAGCAGATCGACCGTGACTGGGGCCTGCCGCTGCTGGCCGCCCTCCGCGACGGCCAATTGGCGCGGCTGGACATCGTACGCACCGGCCGCGACACCCTGACCGAATCAAGCACCACCCGTCTCTCGCTGCGCAAATTCTGGCGCCGCGCGAGCCTCGACACGCTGTTGACATGACCCGCATCGCCACCCGCCCCTGCCCGTTCCGCGCTTCCGAGATGCTGCGCCAGAGCGGCATCCACCCCGTGCTCGCGCGCCTGTACGCCTCGCGCGGCCTGTCCGATACGCGCGAACTGGCCAGCGAACTGGCCGCCCTGATCCCGCCCCCGGGCCTGCACTGCATCGACAAGGCCGCCGAATTCCTGGCCGACGCCATCGCCGCCCGCAAGCGCATGGTCATCGTGGCGGACTACGACTGCGATGGCGCCACCGCCTGCGCCACCGCCCTGCGCGGCCTGCGCAGCATGGGCGCCATGGTTGACTACATCGTGCCGAATCGCTTCGAGTACGGCTACGGCCTGACGCCGGAAATCGTGGCGCTGACCGCGCGCGAAAAGCAGCCGGACATCATCATCACGGTGGACAACGGCATCGCCAGCATCGAAGGCGTGGAAGAAGCCAAGCGCCGCAACATCGACGTGGTGATCACCGACCACCACCTGCCCGGCGAAACGCTGCCGGACGCGCGGGTGATCGTCAACCCCAACCAGCCCGCCTGCGGCTTCCCGAGCAAGAACCTGGCGGGCGTCGGCGTGGTGTTCTACGTGCTGCTGGCCCTGCGCGCGGAACTGCGCCGCCGCGGTGTGTTCGACGCCCAGACCCAGCCCAAGCTGGACGCATTGCTCGATCTCGTGGCACTCGGCACCGTGGCGGACGTGGTCAAGCTGGACGCCAACAACCGCATCCTGGTCGCGCAAGGCATCAAGCGGATGCGCGCGGGCCGCATGCATGCCGGGGTGGCCGCCCTGTTCCGCGTGGCCGGGCGCCAGGCACGGACGGCATCCCCGTTCGACCTTGGATTTGCCGTCGGCCCGCGCCTGAACGCCGCTGGCCGGCTGGAGGACATGAGTCTCGGGATCGAATGCCTGACCACCGACGACGAAGGCCGCGCCTGGGCCATCGCCCAGCAGCTCAACGACATCAACATCAAGCGCCGCGAGATCGAAGCCGAGATGCAGGACGCGGCGCTGCTGCACCTGGATGCCTACGAACCGGCCACCCGCAGCACCATCACCGTGTTCGACGATGCCTGGCACCAGGGTGTGATCGGCATCGTGGCCTCACGTTTGAAGGAGAAGTTCTTCCGCCCGACCATCACCTTTGCACCGGGCGGCGACGGCGTGATCAAGGGCTCCGGCCGGTCCATCCCCGGCTTCCACCTGCGCGATGCGCTGGACCTGGTGTCCAAGCGCGCCCCCGGCCTGATCGACCGCTTCGGCGGCCACGCCATGGCGGCGGGCCTGACGCTCAAGGCCCACGCCTTCGACCAGTTCGCGCAGGCCTTCGAGGAAGTGGGCCGTACCCTGCTCACGGAACAGCAGCTGGAGCGCGTCATCGAAACCGACGGCCCGCTGGAAGACCACTACTACACCACCCAGTTCATCGAGCAGCTGGACAGCCACGTGTGGGGCCAGGGCTTTCCCCCACCGGTGTTCTGCGACGAGTTCCGGGTGGTCAGCCAGCGTATCCTGAAGGAGAAGCACCTCAAGCTCCAGCTGGAGCGCAACGGCGCGCGCTACGATGCGATCTGGTTCGGGAACACGGCGTCAATCGGCGACCGGGCCCGCGTCGCCTTCCGGCTCGATGCCAACGAATACAACGGCGTCACCCGCGTGCAGCTGCTCGTCGAGCACGCGGAGCCGTGCTAGGTCATTTCTTCTGCTGCTCGCAGGCGCAGATCGACGAACCCTCATCAAACACGATCTTCCACTTGCCCGAGGGCTCGCGGCGCCAGATCGAATTGAAGCGCGAGATCAGCTTTCCATCGGGGCTGTAGACCGGGCCCGAGGACTTGGCCAGGGTGCCCGAGGGCAGGACGATCACGCTGTCCGGCTCCCACGAGAACGGCGCGGCGGGCTCCTTGTAGAAGTTCTTCCACTGCGTGGCCACGGCGTCCTTGCCGACCTGTTGGCGCCGCACGCCGCCGAACACCGTGTCGTCCGCGAGGAAGTCGACAAAGGCCGCAAAGTCGCGCGCCTTCATGGTCGCGGCAAAGGCTTTTTCCACCTCCGTCACCTCCTTCACCAGCTCCGCGTTCGACTTCGCCGGCGCCGCGTCGGCCGCCCATGCCATGCCCATCATGCCGCTCAGCGCCACGCCGGCGCACCATGCTGCCACTCGCTTCATCTGCCGCTCCCAATGAGGAAAATGGTCATTTTGCCATGCTGACACAGCCGAAGCCATCGAAACCCGATACATACGTCCGCTTGCACCCAAACCGGATTCGGAGTATAAATGACTCCATAACCGGAGCCTGCCATGAGCAACCTTGCGTACGCCTACCCCAAGAGCCGTTTCGAGCCCGATGTCCTCATTGACCTGAACGCGCGCGAAGAGCGCGAGCGCCTCTCGCAGTCGGCCCTCAAGGGCTTCTTCAAGCTCGCCGCCGCCTGGAAGCTGCGCGACGAAGACGCCCGCGAACTGCTTGGCGGCCTCTCCTCCAGCTCCTTCTATGAATGGAAGAAGAACCCCGCCCGGGTGCTGGAAGTGGACCGCATCACCCGCATCTCCTACCTCATCGGCATCTACAAGGCCCTGCACATCCTCTACGGCGACAAGCTGGCGGATGAATGGGTCAGCCTCCCCAACACCAATCCCATCTTCGGCGGCCGCACACCGCTGGCCACCATGGCCGCGGGCGGCCTGCTGGCCATGCAGACTGTCCGCAAGCTGCTCGACGCGCGCCGCGGGGGGCTGTAATCAACCTCAACAGCATCGGGTTTTCTGAAAGAGCATAATGACTGTAAACACAAAAAAAACATATTCGAAATTGTTGAAATGCAAACGCACTCGACCAAGTTCGGTGCCTGGCCGAAATATTGTGACGGAGTCGGAAAGTGACCGTGGACGCATCCTTTTCTGCCCCGCTTTCCGCCGATTACAACAGAAAGCTCAAGTATTTTCGATGGAGCCGAATGCTGCGGTGCGCAGCCGGTTAACGCACTCATTAGAAGTCTCGCAAATCGGACGCTATATTGCAGATCAGGTTTGCGAAAAATTAGCAGACAAAGACTTAGCGACCCATTCTGAACTGGTGGCTCTGACCAACTTCGTCGAAAGTGCCTGCCTGATGCATGACATCGGAAACCCTCCTTTTGGCCACTTTGGTGAGGCTGCAATTCAGGCGTGGTTTCGAGAAAATGGCGCGGACTGCATCACAGCGGTTCTTAAGGGTACCGCGCGTGCGATTACGGAGTCAGATGACCGTGTTCGTACCGCCCTAGCAGATTTCCTGGAATTCGACGGGAATCCTCAAGGATTTCGCGTCGTCACAAAGTTGCAGTGGAATACGGATGAATATGGGCTGAACCTTACTCACACGACACTAGCTGCGTATTTGAAGTACTTTCGGAAGGCGGGGGTTCCGAAAGACAAACTAGGCTCATTTGCCAAAAAAGCTGGTTTCTTCTCAACAGAAGCCGAGCTAGTTGATCAAATTTGGCAGACGTTCGGCTACAAAAAGCCTCAACGATTTCCTCTTGCATACATAATGGAGGCAGCGGACGACATTGCCTATTGTATAAGCGACCTTGAGGATTCGATCGAGAAGGATTTAATTGATCAGGATAAGGCGCTTTCAGTAATCCTTAAGATGTGGACTGCCGTCAAAGGTACCTCAACCTTGGATCAGAAGATTACCAAGGAGTTGGAGTTTGCTTTTGCCAAGAAGAAACATGGGGAGGAGTACACTTATACGAACTTTCGCACAGCTCTCAGTCGACTCATCGTCACTCACGTCGCAGATCGTTACGTGCGAAATCATCAGAAAATTCTTGATGGCACTGCCGAAAGCCTCTTAGGGGAAAATTCTTCTGCAGGAAAGATCCTTAAAATTCTCAAGAGTTATTGTCAAGATCACGTTTATAACCACTATACGGTTGAACGCACTGAGCTGGCGGGTTACGCTGCCATTTACGGACTATTGAACCATTTTAAGCCGTTGCTCTCCGCAAATATGGACCGATTCCGCGCTGCATTAGTAGGCAAAAACAAAGATTCGGCGGAGGTACCAATTTTAGTAGAACGAAAATTTTTGAGTCTTTTTCCCGCGCGTTATATTAAGGTATATAACCAAGAGGTTTCAACAATTAATCTGGATCAGCAATCTCAAGAATACCATTTGCAGGAATGGGTGTATCGCGCGCACTTGATTGTTGACTTCATTTCTGGAATGACGGACGATTTCGCAATGACGACCTATCGAACGTATTCCGGCACAGTTCTGCAATGACATTAATACCTGAACGACACCCGTATTGGACTGTTCGGGAGCTCATTCAGAGCATCCCCGAGATCGCGCAACTACGTTTTAGTCACTATCTTTACAGACCGCAGAGCCTTATAGACGAACGCGATCTATTGACGGTTAACCGGGATCTGTTTCTCTCAACCTATTTTATAGAATCTTTGGTTGAGAGATTGCCACGGGGCCACGAGCTAGCTTTCCATTCAAATGTATCCTTGGTCAACGGGCAGACATTTCATATTCCGATGATAGACATGGCTAGCGCTGCCAAAGCACATGTCCGTAAACTCCGAACTTTCATAGGTGGAGATCTTTATGATCGCATGACTTGGTTTGATAGCGGCCGCTCCTTCCACGGTTATGGATTGGCCCTGATTGACCAAGAAGGATGGATCAAGCTCATGGGCGCGTTATTGTTGAGCAACCAACGCGACCTCAAACCTACAGCAGATCCTCGATGGATCGGTCATCGCTTAATAGCCGGATATGCTGCCTTGCGATGGACAAGCCATACGGATACGTATCTTCATGCTCCGTCCAAAATTACTGTACAGCTCTAGACGGTGAAAAGTCCAGCTTGCCCCCCTTTGGTTCTTCTTAGGCGGTTTGACACGCTTCGACTTGTGCCGTCGCGTTTCGTGGAATTTGAACCTAGCGTTTTAGACGCGCTTTCTGAATCGGAACATCACCTCTACGACCTGTTCGAACTCGATAACGCCACCAACGAGCGCCTGCGCGGCGAGTACGGCGGCCTGCCCGGCATCGGCGTCGATGAACTGGTCTTCGGCGTCACCAACTTCCGCATGGTTAACGCCGCGTTCACCTATCCGCGCCCGGAGGGAAGCCGCTTTAACACCGGCGACCGCGGCGCGTGGTATTGCGCCTTCGAGCGCGAGACGGCGCTGGCGGAAGTCATCTTCCACAAGACCGTCGAATACCAGGAAATCAACCGCTTCGACGACAGTGTCCAGTACCAGGGCCTGCTCGCCGACTTCACCAGCGAATTCCACGACATCCGCGGCCGCGGCTTTTCGAAGTACCTGAACCCGCGCAGCTACATCGCCTCGCAGGACCTGGCCGTGCAGCTGCTGGACGCGGGCTCGATGGGCATCATCTACCCATCCGTGCGGCGCCCCGAGGGCACCTGCCTCGCGTGCTTCCGCCCCGCACTGGTGGGCAACGTACGCAAAGGTCCGGCCTATCGGTTAACATGGGCGGGTTCACCCACCCCGGAAGTTATCACCGAATGAAGCTCAACCCCGCCAAGGACAAGGAACTCCACGACAAGATCAACAGCGAGACCGCGCGCATACCGTGGGCGGAGCTGGAGCGCCATTTCGCGCAAGGGAATGTGGTCTATGTCAGCGACCAGCTGGACCTGATCGACGTCGCACTGCGCATCGCGCACGACGACAAGGAGAGCATCCAGCGCTGGATGGCCGACGGCAAGCTGGCCAAGGTCACGGATGCGCAGGCGCAGAGCTGGGCGGTGACCAACCTGGAGCTGTGGGCGTCGGTGGTCAGCCCCTTCGTCCTGGTGCAGCCGCCCAAGTCACACTGACCAGGCGCTCCGTTAGCGGGACAGGTCCAGAGAGTACAGCGCAAAGCCCTTCCCACTGCCATCGTCCTGCTTGAGCAGCACCACGTTTGCCAGGCCCGCCTGCTGCACCAGCGGCAGCGCGGCGGGCGCCGAGTGGAACACCACCGGCCCGGCCGTCTTCACTTTCGCGAAGGTCCAGCTGCGCTGCTGTGCGAGCGCGGCGCGCGTGAGCGTCTTTTCCTGCTTGAGCCATGCGATCAGCACATCGTGGTTCGCATCTGGCGAGGCAATCACCACGTTCGATCCATTCAGGCCGGGGAAGTTGCCACCGCCAGTGGCCCTGTAGTTGTTGGTGGCGACGATGAATTCCTGCGCGTCCACCACCGGCTTGCCGTGGTATGCCAGGCCGCGAATGCGCTGGCCCACCGGTTGCGTGACGTCGATCTCGTAGCGCACCTCGGGCGACGTCACCATGTCGAAATTGAAGCCAGAGAAGGAGGTGTTGACCAGCTCCTGCGGTTCGCTGCGCGCCGGGTCGATGCGGTTGAAGCGCTCGGCGCCGCGTTCCAGCCAGGCCTTGAGCTGCGCCCCCGTCACCTTCACCGCGGTCAGCGTATTCGGATAGAGGTAAAGGTCCGCCGCGTTGTTGAGGGCCAGCGGGCCGGCGGGAACATCGGTGTAGTCGGACGGCCCGGCCGCCCCGGACTTGAACGGCGCGGACACGGACAGCACCGGCAGCTGGGCGTACTGCGGCAGGTTCGCCGCGATGTAGCGCTTTACGTAATCGGCCTGCGCCATGTTCACCACGGCCACGGCGGCGCTGTCCCCCACGTCCGCGAAAAAGGTCGAGAGCCGCTCCTCGGACGAGCCGACCGGCGTCTTCACATAGGCGATCGTGGCCGCGTGCTCTCCGGCGATCAGCTTCGCGATCTCCGGGTCCGGCGCAACGCCCTGGATGCTACGCGCCTCCACTTTGGTCTGCGCCTTGTCGACCACCCAGCCGTGACCATCATGCGCCACCTCGAAGCGGATCACGCCGAGGTGCTTGCCCCACAGGTTCGCCATCACGGTCGGCACGCCATGCACTGTGCCGTGCACCTTGTCCACGCCGGGCAGGTTGAACATGGCGACGGTGCTCTTCTCGTTCGGGAAGACCTGGTGCGAGTGCCCGGTCAGCATCGCGTCGATCGGGGCACCGGGAATCTGGGCCAGGTACCAGTTGGCGTTTTCCATCTGCGGCGAGTACGGAGCGTTATCGAGGCCGCCATGCGACACCGCCACGATCAGGTCCGCACCCTGGGCTCGCATCTCGGGGATGTACTTGAGCGCCGTCTCGCGGATGCCTTCGGTGTACACGCGCCCTTCCAGCCAGCGCTTGTCCCAGGCCATGATGCCCGGCGGCGTGAAGCCGATGATGCCGACGCGGATGGTGGCTGTCACTGGCTTGCCGTCCTTGTCCAATGCTTGCAGCGTCTTGTCGATGATGCGGTAGGGCGCAAAGATCGGCTGCTTCGTTTTCACACTGTAGACATTGGCCAGCACCAGCGGGAAGTTCGGACCCGCGCAAGCCTTGGCCTGCTGCGCAAGCCCCGGCACGTCGAAGCGGCTGCCTGTCACCTGGCGCAGGTAGGCCAGGCCGAAGTTGAAGTCATGGTTGCCAATGGACGCACCGTCGTAGCCGATGCGGTTCATGGCCTTGTACACGGCCAGCGTCTCGTCGCAGCCGATCGGCCGGACCAGCGCTTCGTAATCGCCCAGGGCCGTGCCCTGGATGGTGTCGCCGTCGTCGAACAGCAGCGTATTCGGGAATTCGCGGCGCGCCTGCGCGATCAACGTGGCGGTGCGTTCGAGGCCGAAGGACTGGTCATGCGCCAGCTTGAAGTAGTCGTAACTCAGCACGTTCGCGTGCAGGTCGGTGGTCTCCAGGATGGCCAGGGTGGCGCGGGTACCCGCCACCGGTGCCGCGAACGAAGAGGGAAATGCCGCCGCGAGGGCGAGGAACAAAGCCGTGGAACGCATCGGAAGACCCGCAAAGCATGGAGGCCGCATGATACGCCACGCGGCGCACGCGCAACAGCTGGCGGGCGACATGTCACCTATAGGTTGCATTATGTCACTGATAGGTTACACTGGCAGCCATCGATAACGCATGTACAAGGAGACCCAAATGCCCACCGAAGACCAGGTGCTCGCCCAATTCCGCCGCCAGCTGCTGGGCGCCCTCCTGTTCGTGACGGTGCTCGGCGCGTGCGCCGCCGTGCTGCTGGCCATCCCCCATGCCACGCTGCCCGGCGCCCCGCTGGTCGCGGCGATACTGGTGCCCGTGCTGGCCGCCCTCGGCGCCCCGCTGCAGCGCATGCAGCGCAGCGCCCCCGCGCTTGTCCAGCGCCTGCGGGAGGATGAGTGGCGCGCGCTTGGCATGACGCGCGCCTGGCGCAATGGCCTGGTCGTCTCAATGTGCGCCCTGCCGCTGCTCGCCATCGTCATCACGGGCCTGGGGCTGCCGAATGGCGTTGCCGTGCTGGCGGCAAGCGGCTGCACCATCGCCGCCGCGGCCTTCCTGCTGACCATCCTCTGGCACGAGCGTGGCTGACATGGGCGAACCAGGCACCGCGCAGCTGCATACCACCCTGCCCGTTCATCGCGCCCGCCTGGGCCTGACCCAGGCCGCGCTGGCCGAGCGGGCCGGCATCACCCGCAAGTCCGTCAACGCCATCGAGGCAGGAAACATGGTGCCCTCCGTGGTGCTGGCGCTGAAGCTCGCACAGGCCCTGGAGGTGCCGGTCGAGGAGCTGTTCGCCCTGGCGTGAGGTATAATCTCCGGTTCGATTGAACCTGAAAAAATACGGACCCGCACATGGAAGCCGAACGCATTAACGCCCTCTCCAACCTGCTGAGCGACCTGATTGGCCGCGAAGCCGAACTTCGGAGGTATCTTTGACTTCGATAAGAAGTCGGATAAGCTCGAGCAGGTAAGCCAGGAACTGGAAGATCCTACCGTCTGGGACAACCCCAAGCACGCCCAGGAACTGGGCAAGGAAAAGAAGTCGCTGGAAGCGGTGGTCTACACCCTCCAGAAGGTTGGCGCGGACCTGAAGGACGCGCAAGACCTGTTCGACATGGCGAAGGAAGAAGGCGACGACGACACGCTCGAAGCCATCATCGCCGACACGGAAGGCTTCAAGGCGACCATCGAAGGGATGGAATTCCGTCGCATGTTCGCCAATCCGCTAGACCCCAACAACTGCTTCATCGACATCCAGGCTGGCGCCGGCGGCACCGAAGCCCAGGACTGGGCCTCCATGCTGCTGCGCCAGTACCTGCGCTACTGCGAACGCAAGGGCTTCAAGGTCGAGATCATGGAACAGACCGAGGGCGAGGTCGCGGGCATCAAGACCGCCACGCTGAAGGTCGAAGGCGAATACGCCTACGGCTACCTGCGTACCGAGACCGGCGTGCATCGCCTGGTGCGCAAGTCCCCGTTCGACTCGGCCAACGGCCGCCACACCTCGTTCTCGTCGATCTTTGTCTACCCGGAAGTGGACGAGTCGATCGACATCGAGATCAACCCGGCCGACCTGCGCATCGACACCTACCGCGCGTCCGGCGCCGGTGGCCAGCACATTAACAAGACCGACTCCGCGGTGCGTATCACGCACGGCCCGTCGGGCATCGTGGTCCAGTGCCAGAACGACCGCTCGCAGCACCGCAACAAGGCCGAGGCCATGGACATGCTGCGTGCCCGCCTGTTCGAGCTGGAACTGCGCAAGCGCATGAGCGAGCAGCAGAAGCTGGAAGACTCCAAGACCGACGTGGGCTGGGGCCACCAGATCCGCTCCTATGTGCTGGACCAGTCCCGCATCAAGGACCTGCGCACCAACGTCGAAACCGGCAACACCAAGAATGTGCTGGACGGGGACCTGGACGAGTTCATCTCGGCCTCCCTCAAGCAGGGAGTCTGACGATGGGGGAAGCAGGCCAGCACGCCTTCATCTTCGACATGGACGGTACGATCGTGGACAACATGGCGTACCACACCAGGTCGTGGGTGGCGTTCTTCGAGCGCCGCGGGCGCCAGATCGATCCGGATGAATTCTTCCGCAAGACGGCGGGCCGCCAGGGCCGCGAGATCATGCGGCTCTACATGGGCGAGCACCTGACCGACGAAGAGGTCAAGCTGCTCAATGAAGAGAAGGAAGCGGTGTACCGCGAGCTGTACGCGCCGCACCGGGCCACCATTACCGGCTTCGATGATTTGGTCGTCAAGGCCAAGGCCTGCGACGTGGCGCTGGCTGTCGCAACCTCCGCGCCCAACGCGAACATCGACTTCACGCTGGACGGGTTGAACCTGCGCCGGCACTTCGACGTGGTCGTGGGCGCGGTGGACGTGGCGCGCGGGAAGCCGGAGCCGGATGCCTTCCTGCTGGCCGCGGAGCGCTGCGGGGCCAAGCCCGAGAACTGCATCGTGTTCGAGGATGCGCCCATCGGCGTGGAAGCGGCCCGCCGCGCGGGCATGCGCTGCGTGGTGCTGACCACCACCCTGCCGGCCGAGGCGTTTGCCGAGTACGAAAACGTCATCCATATCGTCAGCGACTTTTCGCAGCTGACGATCGACGAACTATTCAAATAAAAACGTGATTCCCCCGCTCGCGGGGGAAGGGAAAATCAGATCATGAGCACCGACATCCAAAACGAAGCGGCACCTGGCGCAGACGAAAACAAGATCATGGCCGAGCGCCGCGCCAAGCTCGCGGCCCTGCGCGAGAAGGGCCAGGCCTTCCCCAACGACTTCGTCCCCCAGCACAAGACGGCGGACCTGCACCTGCAGTTCGGCGAGAAAACGCGCGAAGAACTGGAAGCGTCGCCGGTCCCGGTGGTGCTGGCCGGCCGCATGATGCTCAAGCGCGAAGCCGGCAAGAAGGCCGCCTTCGCGACCCTGCAGGATTCCTCCGGCCCCAAGGCCGATGGCCGCATCCAGATCTACGTGACCCTGGACGACACCGGTGAAGAGGCCATGGACGCCTTCCGCCACTACGACCTGGGCGACATCCTGGGCGTCGAGGGCACGCTGTTCAAGACCAAGGTCGGTGAGCTGACCGTCAAGGTGACCAAGCTGCGCCTGATCACCAAGGCGATCCGCCCGCTGCCGGACAAGTTCCACGGCCTGGCGGACCAGGAGACCAAGTACCGCCAGCGCTACGTAGACCTCATCATGAACGAGGAGACGCGCCGCACCTTCAAGGCCCGCACCGCCGCCATCGCGTCGATGCGCCGCTTCATGGCGGAGAACGAGTTCATGGAAGTCGAAACGCCAATGCTGCACCCGATCCCGGGCGGCGCGGCGGCCAAGCCGTTCATCACCCACCACAACGCGCTGGACATGCAAATGTTCCTGCGGATCGCACCGGAGCTGTACCTCAAGCGCCTGGTGGTCGGGGGCTTCGACCGCGTCTTCGAGATCAACCGCAACTTCCGCAACGAAGGCGTGTCGATCCGCCACAACCCCGAATTCACCATGATGGAGTTCTACGCGGCTTACGCGGACTACCAGTGGGTGATGGACTACACCGAGAAGGTGATCCGCCAGGCGGCGATTGACGCCCACGGCACCGCGGAACTGACCTATGGCGGCAAGCCGCTGGACCTGGGCAAGCCGTTCCACCGCCTGACCATCGTCGGCGCCATCAACAAGTACGCGCCGCACTACACCGAAGCGCAGCTGAACGATGCGGAGTTCATTCGCGCCGAGCTGCTCAAGTTTGGGGTGAAGCCGATGGCGCATGCTGGTCTGGGTTCGCTGCAGCTGTCGCTATTCGAAGAGACGGCCGAGGCCCAGCTGTGGGAGCCGACCTTCATCATCGACTACCCGGTGGAAGTGTCGCCGCTGGCCCGCGCATCGGACACCCGCGCAGGCATCACAGAGCGCTTTGAGCTCTTCATCGTCGGCCGCGAGATCGCCAACGGCTTCTCGGAGCTGAACGATCCGGAAGACCAGGCCGCGCGCTTCCTGGCGCAGGTGGAAGCCAAGGATGCGGGCGACGAAGAAGCGATGTACTACGACGCGGACTACATCCGCGCGCTGGAATACGGCATGCCGCCGGCGGGTGGCTGCGGGATCGGCATCGATCGCCTGATCATGCTGATCACCGACTCCCCCAACATCCGCGACGTCCTCCTCTTCCCGCACCTGCGCCGCGAAGACTAAACGACCGCCACCCAGCAAAAAGCCCGCAACAGCGGGCTTTTTGCATGAATAAGCAGCGAGGGTCGCTTACTGCACCACGCGGTAGCACGGCACGTAGGCTTTGCCGGGAAGTTTCATGCGCGACTGCTCGACGAAGGACGACAGCAGCACGTCCATCGGCCCCATGATCTCCTTCTCGCCGCGGATCTCGAACGGCCCATGCTGCTCGATGTTGCGGATGCCTTCTTCCTTCACATTCCCCGCCACCACGCCCGAAAACGCGCGCCGCAGGTTCGCGGCCAGCATGTGCACTGGCTGGTTCTTGTGCAGCGACAGCGAATGCATGTTCTCGTGCGTCGGCTTGAACGGCTTCTGGAACTCGTGGTCGATCCGCAAGGCCCAGTTGAAGTAATACGCATCGCTGCGCGACTTGCGGTACTCGCGCACCTGCCGGATCCCCAGCTGCATCTCCTGCGCCACTTCCTCAGGATTGTCGATGATGATCTTGTAGCGCTTGCGGGCCTCTTCGCCCAGCGTCCCCGCGATGAACGAGTCGATCTGCCTGAAGTAGTCCGCCGCCGACGCCGGCCCGGTGAAGACCAGGGGGAACGGCAGCTCCGCGTTGTCCGGATGGAGCAGGATGCCGAGGATGTAGAGGATCTCCTCCGCCGTCCCGGCACCACCCGGGAACACGATGATTCCATGCCCGGTCCGTACAAACGCTTCCAGCCGCTTCTCGATGTCCGGCATGATCACCAGGTCGTTCACGATCGGATTCGGCGACTCGGCCGCGATGATGCCCGGCTCCGAGATGCCCAGATAGCGCCCGCCGCGCAAGCGCTGCTTGGCGTGGCCGATGGTGGCGCCCTTCATCGGCCCCTTCATCGCACCCGGCCCGCAGCCGGTGCAGATATCCAGCTCGCGCAGGCCCAGTTGGTAGCCCACTTCCTTGGTGTAGTTGTATTCGATCCGGTTGATCGAGTGTCCGCCCCAGCACACCACCAGGTTCGGGTTCCGCTGCGGCTGCAGCACGTTGGCGTTGCGCAGGATGTGGAAGACCGAATCCGTGATGCCTTCGGTGGATGCCAGGTCGAACTTGGGGTTGTCCGTGACCTCGTTGGAGACAAAGACGATATCGCGCAGCACCGCGAACAGGTGCTCGTGGATCCCCTTGATCATCTTCCCGTCGACGAAGGCGATCGCGGGCGCCCCCTTGATATCGAGCTTGATCCCGCGCTCGCGCTGGATGATGTTGATGTCGAACGACTGGTAGCGTTCGAGGAGTTCCTTGCCGTCGTCGATGGTGCTGCCGCAGTTGAGTACAGCCAGCGCGCACTGGCGGAAAACCTTGTAAAGACCCGTCTTGCTGGTGTCGAGCAGCTTGGCCACTTCGGCCTTCGACAGCACTTCCAGACGGCCTTCCGGTGAAATCAGGGTATCGACTACGTCGTGATCCATACAGTGTGTGTCCTCTTCGTTCTAGCTCGTGTTCCGAGCGTTGCTCCATGGTGCGGCCCCACTATACCACCTGGATAAAAACGCTCGCGATCCGGTGTCACTACCACACCTGCCAAAAATTTGCTGAAGGCCGCGTGATTTCGCTTACAATGCAGCGCGCCCCGGCCCAGCCACGAGCGGGCCGTGGAAAACCATTCGATAGACATAAAGAGGAGAAGCCGCATGAGCGGTGCTACGACGACAACCCAAAAGGAAGCCGCGGTTCCCGAGTTCCGCCAGGTGCTGGGCCACCCCGCCCCGCTCTGGATGCTGTTCATGACCGAGTTCTGGGAGCGCTTTGCGTTCTACGGCATCCGCTGGGCGCTGGTGCTCTACATCGTGGCCCAGTTCCACGGCGGCAGCCCGACCGGTGAACAGCCTGCGAACCTGATCTACGGCTCGTATCTCGCACTGGTGTATGCCGCGGCGGTCCTCGGCGGCTACGTCGCCGACAAATTCCTCGGCTACCAGCGCTCCATCCTGATGGGTGCCGTCATCATGGCGGCAGGCCTCTTCATGATCGCCATCCCCGATCCGAACATCTTCAAGATCGGCCTCGCGACCATCATCACCGGCAATGGCCTGTTCAAGCCCATCATCTCGACCATGGTCGGCCGCCTGTATTCGCAGGGCGACACCCGCCGCGACGCCGGCTTCACCATCTTCTACATGGGCATCAACGCCGGCGCGTTCGTTTCGCCGATCCTGACTCAAGTCCTGGCGCAGCACGTCTTCAACACCGGCGACACCCCGGCCTACAAGATCGTCTTCATCGCCTCCGGCATCGGCATGCTGTTCTCGCTGCTGTGGTTCCAGCTGGGCCGCCACAACCTCAAGGGGATCGGCATGGCGCCGGAAGGCGCGGACGGCATCGGCCGCGTGATCCAGGTGGCCGTGGGTGCCCTGATCGTCATCCCGATCGTCTACTTCCTGCTCAACATGGGCGCGAACAACCTGCAGACGGTGCTGACCTTCCTCTTCGTGATCCTGGCGATCCTGCTGCTGGTGGAAGGTATCCGCAACGGCGCGGTGGCCCGCGACAAGACCATCGCGATGCTGATCATCTTCGGCTTCAATGTCCTGTTCTGGATGTTCTTCGAGCAGGCCGGCAGCTCCTTCACGTTCCTGGCCGATAAGATCGTGAACCGCATGTTCGGCACCTGGGAGTTCCCGGTGGCCTGGTTCCAGTCGGTGAACTCTATCGCCATCATCACCTGCGCGCCGATCGTCGCGTGGATCTGGATGGCGCTGGCCAAGCGCAAGGCCGAGCCGTCGATCCCGCGCAAGTTCGGCCTGGGCCTGATCTTCAACGGCCTCGCCTTCCTGCTGCTGATGTACGCGCTGACCTATCTGCTGAAGGACAACCACATCCCGTTCTGGACCCTGTTCATGGTCTACGTGATCCAGTCCATTGGTGAACTGTGCCTGTCCCCGATCGGCCTGTCGATGGTGACCAAGCTGGCGCCGGTGCGCCTGGTGGGCTTCGGCATGGGCGGCTGGTTCCTGTCGACCGGTATCGGCAACAACCTCTCGGGCATCTTCGCGTCGTTTGTGTCGGGCGAAAAAGGCATGTCGCCGGAGTCGGCGCTGCAAGGTTACACCTTTGGTTTCTGGTCGCTGGTGGGTGCGGGCGTGGTCCTGTTCCTCATCGCTCCGCTGATCCAGAAGCTGATGCACGGCGTGAAGTAAGCCGGAGCACATTGCGATGCGCGCGCCCGCGAAGAAGTCCAGAGCCAAGCCTCTGCTTCTCGCGGGCGGCAATCCGCAGATCCCCATGGCCGACGGCGATGCGCCTGTCCAGGCCTACATCGCCGCCATGCCGGACTGGAAGCGTGGCATCGGCGAACAGCTCGACGCCCTGATCTCCGCCGCCATCCCCGAGGTGCGCAAGGCCGTCAAGTGGAACTCCCCGTTCTACGGCATCGCTGGCCAAGGGTGGTTCCTCAGCTTCCATTGCTACACCAAGTTTGTGAAAGTCGCCTTCTTCAAGGGCGCCCACCTCGATCCCCCGCCACCCGGCACGTCCAAACAGCCGGACGTGCGCTACCTCGACATCCACGAAATTGATGTCGTCGATGAAGAGCAATTGACAGATTGGGTGCGGCAGGCGAGTGCGCTGCCCGGCTGGGGTAAAAGCTAGCGCGCCACGCTAGGCTGCGGTTGCGTGGACCTCGTCCAGCGACCGGCGCATCACCTCGATCTCGTCCGCCATCCACGCGCGGAACTGATGAATCTTCGGCATGGCCGCCTTGCTGGGGTTGACCAGGAAGCGATAGCCCTTGCTGGTCGCGACATCCTGGCAGCGGATCTGGCGCAGCATGCCCTTCTGGATGTCCTCGCACGCGATCCCGTACGCCACCAGCGCCACGCCCTGCCCTGCCACAGCCGCCTGGGTCAGCACACCCCAGTGGCTATAGCCGCGCGAGAAGTTGTAGCGTGCCTTCCTGAGCGCCTTGTTCTGCTTGAGGAGCTGCATCCACGACTCGGTCGAGACCTCGTACAGCAAGGGATACTGCGGCAGGTCCGCCAGCGTGATCTCGGTCTGCCCGGGCGCCAGCAGCTCCGGGCTGTACACTGCAATCAGCCGTTCGCGAAACAGCACGCTCGGGTCACCCTCCGTGATCGGACCGTAGCGGATCGCCACGTCCACCGCGTCGTCATCGAGGTTGACCTGCTTGTCGTTGGAATCGAGCCGGATGTCCAGCTCCGGATACAGCTTGGTAAAGCGATGCATGCGCGGCACCAGCCACTTGATCGAGAACGAGTGCGTGGTCGAGATGCGCAGCACGCGCTCCTCGCTGCCGCCCTGCAGCGCGCCGATCTTGGCGCGCAGGTCGGCCAGCATGCGCGCCACGGTGCTGGCCAGTTCATGGCCCTTCTCGGTCAGCTCCACATGGCGCGGATGGCGGATGAACAGCTCCATCCCGATCGTCTCTTCCAGCTGGCGCACCTGCTGGCTGACCGCCGCCGGCGTCTTGTGCAGCTCCTGCGCGGCGAGCTTGAAACTGCCCCAGCGCGCGGCGCAGTCAAAGTCGATCAGCCCCGAAAGGCTCCGCAGCGGCTTGTCCATCCCTCATCCATGACTAAGTTATTCTTGCTCATCGCGTCAATATTTCTCGTTTGTCGGCTGACGCACCTGAGCAGAAAATATATCTCATCTGTCAAGGGAAAGCCATGCGCAAGAATATTTTGGTGATCGGCGGTACACGCTTCATTGGCAAACTGCTCGTCCAGCGGCTGCTCGCGGCGGGCCACCAGGTCACCATCGCCACCCGCGGCCGCGCGCAAGACCCTTTCGGGGAGCGCATCCGCCGCCTCAAGGTGGACCGGCGCGATGAAGCCTCCCTGCGCCGCGCCCTGCAATCGCTCCCGCACGACACGTTCGACGTCGTGTACGACCAGATGTGCTACAGCCCCCTGGACGCCGCCATCGCCACCCGCGTGTTCGCGGGCCGCACGCGCCGCTACATCATGGCCTCCACCATCGACGTGTACCGCGACCTGCCGCCCGCCGTCCCGGCGCCGCACGCGGAAGACGCCTTCTGCGTCCTCGCGCAGCCCATCGACGCCTCGTATCCCTGGCACGACCCGAAGCTGGCCGTGGAGAGCTACGTGGCCGGCAAGCGCCAGGCCGAGGGCTACCTGTACCGCGACGGCCAGCTGCCCATGGTGACAGTGCGGATGGCCCATGTGCTCTCGGGTCCGGACGATTTCACGCGCCGCCTCGGCTACTACGTGGACCTGCTGCGCAGTGGCCACCCGCTGCGCTACACGAACGCGGTGGCGCGCAGCTCCTTCATCAGCGCCCAGGGTGCGGCAGCTTTCCTGGCCTGGGCCGGGATGCAGACTTTCACCGGCCCGGTGAACGCGGCCGCCGATGGCGCCCTGTCCACCTTCGACCTGTACCACCGCGCCGCCATGGTGCTGGGCGCCGCCGCCAACGCCGTTCCGGCCACCGCGCCGGGCGCGCCGGGTGAGCACAGCCCCTTCGACCACGCCTACGCCACCGCCATGGACACCACCCGCGCGCGCCAGCTGGGCTACCGCTTCGGGCACCTGGACGACTGGCTGGACGACACCATCCGCCAGCACGACCTGGCCTTCGTTTAAGTCCGGGCTCAGGCACTCCGGTCCGCAGGGCCGGAGGGCTGGTCTATAATCGGGCGTTCTGGGACCACGCGTCCAGACCTCGAGAGTACAGCTTTGACCACACCGAGCACCACCCCCGCGCCGCGCCGGCGCCTGTTCCTCAAAGGCTTCCTGTTCCTGCTGCTGGCCCTTGTGCTGATCGTGGGCGGCTTTGTGGCCTACGTGGCCGCGGTCATCTACCCCAAGCTGCCGCCGCTGGACGTCATCACCGATTACCGGCCGAAGATCCCGCTGCGTGTGTACACCGCGGACCATGTGCTGATCGGCGAATTCGGCGAAGAGCACCGCGACTTCATCCCGATCGCCAAAATACCGGACATGATGAAGAAGGCGCTGATCGCCATCGAGGACTCGCGCTTCTACGAGCATGAGGGCATCGACTGGCAGCGTGCCGCCGGCGCCATCTCGCACCGGCTCGCGGGCGGCCGGCTCTCGGGCTTCTCCACGCTCACGATGCAGATCCCGCGCAACTTCGTGATTACGCGCGAACGCGCCTGGCAGCGCAAGCTGACCGAGATGATCCTCGCGCACCGCATCGAGCAGCAGCTGACCAAGGACCAGATCCTGGAGCTGTACATGAACCACATGTACCTCGGCCAGCGCGCCTATGGTTTCGGCAGCGCCGCGCAGATCTACTTCAACAAGCCGCTGGACAAGCTCTCCATCGCCGAGATGGCGATGCTGGCCGGCCTGCCGCAGAACCCCTCGCAGCACAACCCGGTCGCCAACCCGAAACGTGCGCGCCAGCGACAGCACCAGGTGCTGCAGCGGATGAAGGACCTCGGCTACATCACGGACGCCCAGTACCAGCAGGCCTCCAGCGAACAGCTGCATGTGAACGTGCGCGGCCAGGAGTTCCAGACCCACGCCGAATACATCGCCGAACTGGCGCGCCAGCAGGTGTACAACCAGTTCAAGGAAGAGGCGTACACGCGCGGCTTCAATGTCTACACCACCATCATGCATGCGGACCAGGACGCGGCCTACCAGTCCGTGCGCCGTAACGTGATCGCCTTCGACCAGCGGCATGGCTATCGCGGCCCCGAGACCACCATCGAGCTGCCTGCCGACCAGCAGGAGCGCGACGACGCCATCGACGAGGCGCTGCAGAAGCGCCCCACCAGCGACGGCCTGCTGCCCGCCGTGGTACTGGAAGCCTCGCCCAAGCTGGTGAAGGCCGAAACCACCAGTGGTGAGACGGTCGAGATCACCGGCGATGGCCTGAAGTTCGCAGCCAATGCGCTGAAGGACACGGCCAAGCCCAACTACCGCATCGGCCCGGGCGCGGTGATCCGCATCAGCCAGGACGACAAGAAGCAGTGGTCCATCACCCAAGTGCCGCAGGTGGCGGCGGCCTTCGTGTCGATCGACTCGTACACGGGCGCCTACCGCGCGCTGGTGGGTGGCTTCGACTACAACCTGCAGAAGTACAACCACGTGACGCAGGCGTGGCGCCAGCCCGGGTCGTCCTTCAAGCCGTTCCTGTATTCGGCGGCCCTGGAAAAAGGCTACTACCCCGGCACCATCATCCTCGACGAGGTGCTCGACATGCCCGGCGAGAACGCGGGCGCAACCTGGTCGCCCAAGAACGACGATGGCGTGTTCGATGGCTCAGTGACCATGCGCCAGGCGCTGGCCAAGTCCAAGAACGTGCCGTCGGTGCGGCTGCTGCGCGCCCTGGGCGTACCGTATGTGCACGACTACATGGGCCGCTTCGGCTTCGACCCGGCCAAGCATCCCAAGAACTACACCATGGCGCTGGGTACGGGCGCGGTCACGCCGCTGCAGCTGGCGGGCGCGTATGCGATCTTCGCCAACACCGGCTACGCCGTACAGCCCTATGTGATCAGCAAGATCGCGGATGCCAGCGGCAAGGTCATTTTCGAGACCAAGCCGCCCGAGATCATGCAGGAGTCGGCGCGCGTGCTCGATGTCCGCAACGCCTTCGTGATGGACTCGATGCTGCGCGACGTCACGCGCTACGGCACCGGCGCCGCGGCCACGCAGCGCCTGGGCCGCGGCGACATCGCAGGCAAGACGGGTACTTCCAGCGATGCGGTGGATGGCTGGTTCGCGGGCTACGGCGGCCATGTCACCGCGGTGGCGTGGATGGGCTATGACGATCCGCGTTCCCTCGGCGGCAAGGAGTTCGGCTCCACGCTCGCGCTGCCGATCTGGATCGACTATATGAAGGTGGCGCTGGCCAAGGTACCGGAAGAACCGCGCGTCGAGCCGGAAGGCGTGGTGCAGCAGGACGGCGACTGGATGTACGACGAGTTCGCGGAGAGCGGCGCAATCCGCAGCGTGGACATGGACGAAGCCAACATGGCCGCTGCCGGCACGCCGATCCCTGTCACCATCCCCGGCGCGACGCCCACGGCGCCGCTGAACCAGACGCCGGGCACGCCGCTCCCTGCCCCTCCGGTGATCCCGGCCCCGCCGCCCCAGCGCCCTTCGAACTCCCTGTTCTGACCCCGTCCCCTTTGCGCTACCTCAACCCCGGGGTCAGGCCTGCTTCTCATAGAGGGTGTCTGACCCCGGGCAGTTATCCACAGCCGGCTCCATAGGCAAACAGAGTTATTCACATGGGGGGAGGCCTGACCCCGGCGTCGGAGGGCGAGGCCTGACCCCGGTGGGGGGCGCGGCTGGGGACGGCGTGCGCGGTGCTTCGGGGAACTTTGCTAGACTCGGCCGCAGATTGTCACTTCGCCAACGCCCATGTCTGCTCCGCGCTCGGGCCTCGGCCTGGTCCTGCCCTTCGCCGTGATGGCGGCCCTGGTGTT
Source organism: Zemynaea arenosa (assembly GCF_004614185.1). GTDB lineage: Bacteria > Pseudomonadota > Gammaproteobacteria > Burkholderiales > Burkholderiaceae_D > Telluria > Telluria arenosa. Next base: position 25,738 of record NZ_SPVF01000153.1, read on the forward strand.
CGGACTCACGGCCTGGCTCTACCTCTACCGCCTCGAACACACGCTCACGCAGGTCGAGGACTCGCGCTTGCGCTTTACGCTGCAGGATCTGCGGGCGGACTTCGAAAAAAGCCTGGACCGGGGCCTGGCGCTGCGCGAGCTGCCGGGTGCGCAGGCGGCCATCGAGGCGGAGGCGCGGCAGGACGGGGATGTGCTCTCGCTGACGGTGCTCGACGCCAGTGGACGCGCGGCCTGGCACACCGGGCGCGCCGCACCGGCGATGCACCTGCCGCGCGCCGAGTCCATACAGCGCGACGCGGCCGCCATCACCGCCGTCACGCCGCTGGTCGCCATGGACGGCACCGTGGCGGGGGCGCTGGTCCTGCGCTATTCCGGCCAGCCCCACACGCGGACCGTGCTCGCACTCACGCTGCGGCTTGCGGCGGCGGCTCTTGCGGCGACCACCATCACCTCCGCCATCTTCGCAGTGGCTCTGCGCCGGCTGCTGCGGCGGCGCGACCATTTGCTTGGGCAGGCCGGCCAGGCGCTCGGCACGCACCGCGCCGGTCCGGATACGCCACCGGAGGTCGCGGAGCTCGTTGATAAAGTCAACCAAACCGCAACCACGGCGCTGGTGGAGGTGACGGCCGCACGGCACGCCCTGTCCGAACAGGAGAGAGCGGGATGAAGGACACGCGCCAGGACCATCGCCTGTACGCCCGCGCGGCGGCGCGCTTCATCGCGACCGTCCTCGGTACGGTGCTGCTGGTGCAGTTCGCGCTGTCGGTCTATGCGTGGTCGCTGGCCGACCAGTTCGTGGTGCCCGCCCTGCAGCGCAAGGCCGAAAACGCAGGCGTGGCGATGGCGCGCAACCTCACGCGCGCGATGGCGGCTGGGGTCCCGTGGGACAAGCTGGAAGGCGTGCAGCCCTACTTCGACAGCGTCCTCGCTTCGAATAGCGACCTGGCCTACGCGTTGCTGATCGACGGCCAGGGCCACCTGCTGGTGCGCGCGGGCCATGGTGGCGAGGTGGTCGCACCCGAACAATTCGTCTCCTCGGTCAACGAGGTCGAACGGCGCTATGTGACGTATGGCCAGGTGCAGGTGGGTGTGGACCGCCGCTTCATCACCTCGCGCATCCTCACCATTCGCAATGACACGGGCGCGCTGTTCATCGCCAGCCTGGTGCTGGCCTTCGAACTGGCATGGTTTGCGGCGACGCTGGGCTTCACGGTGCCGATGCGGCATGCGGCCCAGCTGCTGGGGCGGATGGCGGCGGGCGACTACCGCTATCGCACGGACACGGGCATTCCGGCGCCGCTGGCCAACGGCATCAACGCGCTGCAGGGCCGCCTGAACCAGTCGTGGGCGGAGGTCACGCGGCTGGCGGCGGACCAGCGCCGCTGGGCGCAATCGCAGCCGATCCTCAAGCGTCTATCGTCGCTGTACCGCTTTGCCGATGGCGGCTTCGCGCAGGATTTACCGGTGGACCGCAGCAGCGCGGTGCGCGCCTTGTGCTTCACCTTCCTGTTTGCAGATGCGCTGACGCGGGCCTTCCTGCCGGAGTACAGCGCGGTGCTGCTCGCGGGCTTGCCTGCGGGCCTGCGTACCGGCCTCCCGCTGACCGCCGGCCTGGCGGGCTTCGTGCTGGCCCTGCCGATGGCGCGGGACTGGACGCGGCAGGCAGGCAAGCGCAATGCCTTCGTCGCCGGAACGCTGATCGCGGCCTTGGCGCTTGCCGCCACGGCGTATGTCAGCGACGCGGCGGTCCTGCTGCTGGGACGCACGGCGGCGGGGGTTGGATACGCCGTGATGCTGAGCAGCTGCCTGGCAGCCGCCGACGCGGCGCTGGGAACCGAGCGGCGCAACATGCATGGGGCGCCGGCGGCGCTGGGGGCAGCCTTCCTGGTGGCCGAGATCAGCGCACCGCCGCTGGGCGGAATCATCGCGGACACGATCGGTGAGCGGGCGGTATTCCTCACGGGGGGATGCCTGATTCTGGTGAGCGCATGCCTCGGCATGGTCCTGCTGGACAACCGCAAGCCCGATCCCTTCCGTGCCCCTTTCCGCGCTTTGCCTGCGCCCACGGCACGCGCCGCGCGCGAACGCGGCATCCAGTGGCTGGACCTCATCTCCGGCAGCGTGGCGCGCTTCCTGTTCGGGGGCTTTGCCGCGCTGGCTGTGCCGCTGTGGCTTGCTGCGACCGCCCATTCCACCGCGTCCATTGGACGCTATCAGATGGTGCTGGCGGCGCTGCCGCTGGTTTTCGGGCCTTTGTTCACGCGCCTGTCGTGGCGCTCGGATGCGTATGTGATGCTGCTGGTGCTTGCAGCGGGGCTGGTGGGCGGCGGCATGTTGCCGTTCTTCGACGGTCCACCGACGCCGGGCCGGATCGGCGCTCTCGCCCTGCTGGGCTGCGGGATCGTGCTGGGCCTCGCGGTGCAGCTGGTGGTCGTCGGCCGTGCGCTCAAGGCGCGCCAGCTGCGCCAGGGCCTTGCCCCAGTCCCGCTGTGGCACACGGCCGCGCAACGTGGCGCCCTCGCCCTCGGCCCGCTCGCCGCCGGCCTGCTGGCCACATGGCGCGGCCCCGACGCCACCCTCGGCATCCTCGGCGCCATCTTCCTCGCCGGCGCCGCGTTGTTCGGCGCAGTCCTCTACCGCACCGGGAAGGCCGATCCATGATCGCCCGCCGTACCATGCTCGCCTACCTCGCCGCATTGGCCGCTCCCATCGCGTCCGCGCTGCCGTTGCCCGGACCTGCCACGCCTGCGCGGCGGGCGCGGATCTTCACGCTGCTGGCGAAAGCGGAAGGCCCGGCCGACCAGGCCTTCCGCGCGCAGCTCGCGCTGGACGGCATCGACACCGAGATCGTGCCGCGCGAAGTGGGCAGCGACATCGTCAAGATCACAGCCGCGGTGCGTGAGGCGCGGGCGCGTGGGGCGGACCTCATCTACGCCTCCGGCGCCGCGCTGGCCGAAGCGCTGGCCGGCCCCGCCGGGGCAAACGACCCGGCCCGCAGCGTCACCGACATCCCGATCGTCTTCACCGCCCTCACGCTCACGCCGGAACAAGGCGTCGCATTGGCTACGGGCCGTCGCAACGTGACCGGCGTGGCGGCCGCCGTCCCGCCCGCCCTGCAACTGGACGCCATCCGCGCCTACCGCCCCTTCGAGCGTGTCGGCGTCATCGTCAACCCCGCCAACAAGACCACCTTGGCCACCGTGGAGCAGCTGCGCACCGCGGCCGCCCTCCACAACGTCGCCCTTATCGAGCGTCACCTCCCGCTGGATCCACGCGGCCAGCCGCTGGCCAGCGCCCTCCCCGAACTGGTCGCCGCGCTGGCAAGGCAGGAGGCCCAGCTCCTCTACGTGCCCCAGGACGACTGGCTGGCCACTAACGGCAAACCACTGACCGACGCCGCGCTGGCCCAGCACCTCCCCAGCTTCACCGCCGACGCCACCCTGCTGCGCCACGCCCGCGCGCTCTTTGGCCTCGTGCCCAGTCCCGAAAGCGCTGGTCGCATCGCCGGCCACCAGGCCGCCCGCATCCTCAAAGAAGGCGCGGCACCCGGCACCCTGCCAGTCCAGGGTCTCCCGCGCAACCGCTGCATCATCAACATGAGCGTCGCCACAGCGCTGGAGCTCTACCCGCCCGTCGCCCTCCTCAACACCGCCGAGATCCTGCGCTGACCCATGCGTCGGTTAGAATGGACCGGACACCATGACCCATCCAAGCCCATGATCTTCCGCTGGCTCGCGCGCCTGTTTGGCACCAACGCACCTCCGCCCCCGGCCCTCGAACGTGGCCAAGACCTGGTGCCGCAGGACCTCGACAACCTCGCCCCCGCCCCGCTGGCGGACACGCCGCGCACGGACGTCGAACTGTTCGCCGACTTCTATCACTGGCTCACTGGCGAGAACCAGCAGCTGCCCGCCATCCACATCGAAAAGATTATCCTGGAGGAGCTGTCCCGCCTGGCCCAGAACCCGGAGGCCGCCGCCGGCATGGTCCCACGGGTGCCCGCCGTGATCCCGCAGCTCCTGCGCAGCTTGCGCGACGAATCGATGTCGGGCGCCGACCTGGCCAAACAGATCTCGCAGGACGTGGTGCTGGTGGCCGAAGTGGTCCGCGAAGCCAATAGCCCGTACTACGCGCCCACCGCCGCGGTCCGCAACATCGAAGGCGCCGTCATGCTGCTCGGCCAGAACGGCCTGCGCATGCTGATCGCACGCGTCGCCTTCCGCCCCATCATCAACCAGCAGGGCGGCTACTTCGCCAAGCTGGCCGCGCCCGCGATCTGGAGCCAGTCCGAGAAGTGCGCGCTGGCCGCCAGCCTGCTGTCCGGCGGCGGCCCCGCGCAGTTCGAGGCCTATCTCGCGGGCCTGATCGAAAACGTGGGCCTGATGGTCGCCTTCCGCCTGATCGACCAGATTTACAGCGATACCGCATTGCCGCAGTCCGACGATTTCTGCCGCCGCTTCAACACCTACGCCCGCATGCTGTCGGCCCGCATCGCCCGCCTGTGGGAGATTCCGGCCTCGGTGGTCGAAGCCATCGAGCAGGCGGGTGAGCCGGATGCGCCGCCGCTGGCGCGCCTGCTGGCCTGCGCCGACCGTGTCTCCAAGCTGCGCATGCTGGTGGACGCGGCCCGCATTTGCGAGGATGCACCGGACGTGCAGGCCCTCAGCACTGACGAGCGCCGCGTGTTCGCCAAACTGAAGGAACAGGAACCCGACTGAGATGCCCTTCCAGATCGAAAACAAGCTGGTGATCGCGGTCGCCTCGAGCGCCCTGTTCGACCTGTCCGAGTCCCACCAGGTCTATCTCGACCAGGGCCCGGACGAATACCGGAAGTACCAGGAAGCACGCCTCGACCAGGTGCTCGGGAAGGGCGTGGCCTTCCCCTTCATCCGCCGCTTCCTCAACATCAACCGCTGCTTCCCGCAGGCGCCGGTCGAGGTGGTGCTGCTGTCCCGCAATTCGCCGGAGACGGGCCTGCGCGTCATGCGCTCGATCGCGCAATATGGCCTGGACATTACCCGCGCCGCCTTCATGACCGGGAAGTCACCCTACGAGTACCTCCCTGCCTTCAACGCCTCGCTGTTCCTGTCCGCGCATGAGGAAGACGTACGCAACGCCATCGACGCGGGCTACTCAGCCGGCCTGGTGCTGCCCTCCACCGTGGCCGACGAAGACGAGGACATCGAACTGCGCGTGGCCTTCGACTTCGACGGCGTGCTGGCGGACGACGAATCCGAAGCCGTCTTCAAGTCCGATGGCCTGGACCAGTTCCACGCCCACGAGCGCGAACACATCGAACGCCCGCACAGCCCAGGACCGCTGGCGGACATGTTCCAGAAGCTGGCCCTCATGCAGCGGCTGGAGGAGCGGCGCGCCAAGCGCGACCCGAACTACAAGCCGGTCCTGCGCATCGCCATCATCACCGCCCGCAGCGCGCCTTCGCACGAACGGGTGGTGACGACGCTGAAGAGCTGGGGCGTGTCCGCCAACGAGACCTTCTTCCTGGGCGGGATGACCAAGGCGCGCGTGCTCTCGGTCTTCAAGCCGCACATCTTCTTTGACGACCAGTTGTCACACCTGCGCAGCGAAGGCGGGACCATCCCGATGGTGCACGTGCCGTTCGGCGTGGCGAACCGTCCGGCGCGCGGCGGCTCATAGGGCATTCGTCTATAATACGAGGCCGTTCAGCCGCCGACGCAAGACCCTTTCTGCATGCCGTTCGACCTCAAGAAAAACCTTCCCAAACCCGGCCACCGCTTCGCTCTCCCGACGCTGTATGGCTCGTCGGATGCGTACGCGCTCGCGGTGGGAGCGCTTGAGCTCAAGGCGCAGAAGCAGATGCTGGTGGTGTTCGTGGCCCAGGCCAGCGACGGCCAGCGCCTGCTCGACGAGATCCCCTGGTTCGCGCAGGACAAGCTCAAATGCTGTCTGCTGCCCGACTGGGAAACCCTGCCCTACGACCAGTTCTCGCCGCACCAGGACCTGGTTTCCGCGCGCCTCGCGACCCTGCACGAGATCCAGACCGGCCAGTGCGACGTGCTGGTGGTCCCGGCCACCACGGCGCTCGTGCGCCTGGCGCCGCCGTCCTTTTTGGCCGCCTACACCTTCTTCTTCAAGCAGGGCGAAAAGCTGGACGAAGCGGCCCTCAAGGCCCAGCTCACGCTGGCCGGCTACACCCACGTGACGCAGGTGATGTCGCCCGGCGAGTACTCGGTGCGCGGGGGCCTGATCGACCTGTTTCCGATGGGTTCCGCCCTCCCGTACCGCATCGATTTGTTCGGCGACGAGATCGAGACCATCCGCACCTTCGACGCCGACACCCAGCGTTCCCTGTATCCGGTGCGCGAAGTGCGCCTGCTGCCGGGCCGCGAATTCCCCATGGACGAAGCGGCGCGCACCGCCTTCCGCAGCCGCTGGCGCGAGCGCTTCGAGGGCGATCCGTCGCGCTCCGTGGTCTACAAGGACATCACCTCCGGCATCGCCTCCGCCGGCATCGAGTACTACCTGCCGCTGTTCTTCGATGAGACGGCGACGCTTTTCGACTACCTGCCGCAGGAGGCCAGCCTGGCCTTCGTGGGCGGCATCGACGAATCGATCCGCCGCTTCTGGACCGATACCGAGTCGCGCTACAAGTTCCTGAAGGCGGACCGGGAGCGCCCGCTGCTCTCACCCGAGGAGCTGTTCCTCAAGGACGAGCAGTTCTTCACGCTGGCCAAGCCGTTCGGCCGTTGGGCCATCACGCGCGAAGGCGACGGCCTGCCGTCCGAGCTCTCGGCGCCGATCCCCAACGTGGCCGTCAACCGCCGCGCCGATGACCCGCTGCTTAACCTGCGCGCGCTGGTGCTGCGCGGCGACCGCCGCGTGATGATCTGCGCGGACTCCAACGGCCGTCGCGAAACGCTGCAGCAGTACTTCAACGAATTCGACCTCACCACCACGCCGGTGGAGAGCTTCGAGGACTTCAAGACCTCGTCCGCGCGCGTGGCGCTGGGCGTCGCTCCGCTGCAGTCCGGCTTTGAGCTGATCACCGCCGATGCCGGCCCGCTGACCTTCGTCACCGAGACCGAGCTGTATGCCGGTGCTGCGCGCCGCGCGGGCCGCAAGAAGCAGGAAGGCGTGTCCCAGGTCGAGTCCATGGTGCGCGACCTGTCGGAGCTCAAGGTCGGCGACCCGGTGGTGCACGCGAACCATGGCATTGGCCGTTACCAGGGCCTGGTCAGCATGGACCTGGGCGAAGGCGAGACCGAGTTCCTGCACCTGGAATACGCCAAGGACACCAAGCTGTATGTGCCGGTCTCGCAGCTGCACGTGATCTCGCGCTACTCGGGCGCCTCGCCGGAGGACGCGCCGCTGCATTCGCTGGGCTCCGGCCAGTGGGACAAGGCCAAGCGCAAGGCCGCCGAACAGGTGCGCGACACCGCCGCCGAACTCCTGAACCTCTACGCCCGCCGCGCGGCGCGCCAGGGCCACTCGTTCGAGTACTCCGCGCATGACTATGAAGCGTTTGCCGAGAGCTTCGGCTTCGAGGAGACGCCGGACCAGGCCGAGGCCATCGCCAACGTCATCAAGGACATGACCTCCGGGAAGCCGATGGACCGGCTGGTGTGCGGCGACGTCGGCTTCGGCAAGACCGAGGTGGCGCTGCGCGCGGCCTTCATCGCCGTCATGGGCGGGAAGCAGGTGGCCATTCTCGCGCCGACCACGCTGCTGGCGGAGCAGCACGCGCAGACGTTCGCGGACCGTTTTGCCGACTGGCCGGTGCGCATCGCCGAGCTGTCGCGCTTCCGCACCGGCAAAGAGGTCAACAACGCGATCAAGGGCATGTCCGACGGCACGGTGGACATCGTGATCGGCACTCACAAGCTGCTGTCGCCGGACGTGAAGTTCGAGCGCCTGGGCCTGGTCATCATCGACGAGGAGCACCGCTTTGGCGTGCGCCAGAAGGAGGCGCTGAAGGCCCTGCGTGCGGAAGTGGACGTGCTGACGCTGACCGCGACCCCGATCCCGCGCACGCTGGGCATGGCGCTGGAAGGCCTGCGCGACTTCTCCGTCATCGCCACCGCGCCGCAGAAGCGCCTGGCGATCAAAACCTTCGTGCGCAGCGAGGATGGGTCGATCATCCGCGAGGCCTGCCTGCGTGAGCTCAAGCGCGGCGGCCAGGTCTACTTCCTGCACAACGAGGTCGAGACGATCGCCAACCGGCTCGCCATGTTGCAGGAACTGCTACCGGAGGCACGCATCGGCGTGGCGCACGGGCAGATGCACGAGCGCGACCTGGAACGCGTGATGCGCGACTTCGTGACGCAGCGTTTCAACATCCTGCTCTGCACGACCATCATCGAGACCGGCATCGACGTGCCGACCGCGAACACCATTATCATGCATCGCGCCGACAAGTTCGGCCTCGCCCAGCTGCACCAACTGCGCGGGCGCGTTGGCCGTTCGCACCACCAGGCTTATGCCTACCTGCTGGTACACGACGTGATGTCGCTGACCAAACAGGCACAGCGCCGGCTGGACGCGATCCAGCAGATGGAGGAACTGGGCTCCGGCTTCTACCTCGCCATGCACGACCTGGAGATCCGCGGTGCGGGCGAGGTGCTGGGCGAGAACCAGTCCGGCGAGATGCTGGAGGTGGGATTCCAGATGTATTCGGACATGCTGTCCGAGGCGGTGCGCTCGCTCAAAGCGGGCAAGGAGCCGGACCTGGCGGCGCCGCTGGCCACCACCACCGAGATCAACCTGCACGTGCCCGCCCTGCTGCCCTCGGACTTCTGCGGCGACGTGCATGAGCGCCTGTCGATCTACAAGCGGCTGGCCAACTGCCAGACGCCGGACCGCATCGACGACATGCAGGAAGAGCTGATCGACCGCTTCGGCAAACTGCCGGACGCGGTGAAGGCGCTGATCGAAACGCACCGGCTGCGCATCCTGGCCGACAGCGTGGGCATTGTGAAGATCGATGCGCACAGCGAGGCGGTGAACATGCAATTCAAGCCGAATCCGCCGATCGATCCGATGAAGATCATCACGCTGATCCAAAAGAACCGCCACATCAAGCTGGCCGGCCAGGACAAGCTGCGCATCACCGCCAACATGCCGGATTGCGCGGCGCGGGCGGCGCAGGTCAAGGCCACGGTCAAACAACTCCTGAACTAGCCAACCATCGCCCCCGCGCGAGCGGGCCCCCAAGAGACGCCCCCATGAACCTGGTCCTCCAAAGCCCCTCCGCCACGCGCGAAACCCTTCAGCGCATCGCCACCCTGGCTGCCCCGCAGCGCATCGTCGACATCGGCGACCACGCCCTGCGCGCGGAAGGCATCGAGGACACCCAAGCCGTGCGCCAGTCCGTGATGCTGACCGCCGAAGCGGCCGGCGTGGATGCCTGCTTCATCAGCGCTGGCAAGACGCTCGCCGACTTCAGGCTGGTGGCGATGGACATGGACTCGACGCTGATCACCATCGAGTGCATCGACGAAATCGCGGACATGCAGGGGCTGAAGCCGCAGGTGGCGGCGATCACCGAGGCGGCGATGCGCGGTGAGCTTGATTTCTCCGCCAGCTTGACCAAACGCGTGGCGCTGCTGGAAGGGTTGGATGCGAGCGCGCTGGAACGCGTCTACACCGAACGCCTGCAGATTTCGATGGGCGGCGAAGCGATGCTGCGCGGCGTGAAGGCCGCGGGCCTGAAAACGCTGCTCGTCTCCGGCGGCTTCACCTTCTTCACTGACCGGCTGAAGGAGAGACTGGGCCTCGACTTCACGCACGCCAACCTGCTCGAGATCGTCGATGGCAAGTTGACGGGCCGCGTGGTGGGCGGCATTGTCGACGCCGACGAAAAGATGCGCACCGTGCAGCGCGTTTGCGGCCAGCTGGGCATCGACCCGCGCGAGGCCATCGTCATGGGCGACGGCGCCAACGACCTCAAAATGATGAGCATCGCCGGCCTCTCCGTCGCCTTCCGCGCCAAACCCGTGGTTCGCGCCCAAGCGAGCGTCACCCTCAACTTCTCCGGCCTCGACGGCGTTCTTAACGTACTGTCGTAACCTGTAACACCCTGTAAATTCGGCGCCCGGGGCGCAAACGATTCCGTATCATGTTCGTAATCATAGGGAGATTGCGTCATGAAATACCTCTTTGCCATTGCCGAGCTGGCCGCACTGGGCGGCTGCGCTACCCAGCAACCGGGGCCGCCGAATTACGGCACGCGCGCGCCCACGGCGTATCAGCAGCCGAGCGACCCGCATCAGTGGCATGTGGTCTCGGTGGAAAACGTGAACCTGCCGCCGGGCGCGCCGCGACCGGCCAACGAGACGACCACCGTGCTGCCTGCGCCCTCCGCCTCGCAGCCGTCCGTCGCGTACCAGTCCGCACCGGTCGTCGTCGCGCCGGCGCCGGTCTACGTGCCCGCACCGGTGATCGTCGACCCGTACTACGAACCGTACTACTACCCGCCCGTCTCGCTCAGCCTCGGCTTCATGTTCGGGAGCGGCGGCTGGCACCACGGTGGCCGTGGCTGGGGCGGCGTGCATTGGACCCCGCGCGGTCATGGTGGCCGCGGACGCCGCTGAGCCCATCGCGGCCCAATAAAACCGGCATCCGAAACGCCGTAAAACACCGCACAAAAGCGGTGCAAAAACCTCCCCTCAACGTGGCTGGAAGCGCAAGTTTCCAGCCACGTTTTCCTTACGCGCCGCTTACACAACTCCACTGATTTCCGATTGCTGCGGCGCGTCACAGCAATCGATTGCTGTCGTTCCTAATCGTACCTAGAATGGGTTGCCGATGGATTAACTCATCCACGCACATAACGACGACATAACGGAGATGACACATGAGTTTCAAGGTGAAAGCGCTTGTAGCAGGTCTGGCGGTAGGCTTTGCAATGGCGGCATCGGCCGCTGAGCCGATCAAGATTGGCGTGTCCGGCCCGTTCACGGGTGGCTCGGCCCCGATGGGTGTCTCGATGCGCGACGGGGTGCGCCTCGCGGTCGCAGAAGTCAACGCCAAGGGCGGGGTGCTGGGCCGCCAGATCCAGCTGGTGGAACGCGACGACGAAGCCAAGCCGGAACGCGGCGTGCAGGTCGCGCAGGAGCTGATCAACAAGGAGCACGTGGTGGCCACCGTCGGCTACATCAACACGGGCGTTGCCCTGGCCTCGCAGCGCTTCTACCAGGAAGCCAAGATCCCGGTGATGAACAACGTGGCCACTGGCTCCATCGTCACCAAGCAGTTCGCGGACAAGCCGGAGAACTACATCTTCCGCAACTCGGCCAACGACACCATCCAGTCCAAGATGATCGCGGACGAAGCGCAGCGCCGCGGCTTCAAGAAGATCGCGATCCTGGCTGACTCCACCAACTACGGCCAACTGGGCCGCGCGGACCTGGAGAAGGTGCTGGAATCAAAAGGCATCAAGCCGGTCGCCGTCGAGAAGTACAACATCGGCGACGTCGACATGACCGCGCAGCTGCTGAAGGCCAAGATGGCCGGCGCCGACGTGGTGCTCACCTACGGCATCGGCCCCGAACTCGCGCAGATCGCCAACGGCATGGAGAAATTGGGCTGGAAAGTGCCGATGATCGGCAGCTGGACCCTGGCGATGGCGAACTTCGTCGATAACGCGGGCAAGAACGGTGAAGGCACGCGCATGCCGCAGACCTTCATCCAGGATCCGAACACGCCGATGCGCAAGGCCTTCATCGAGAAGTATGTGGCGACCTACAAGCCGGCTGGCGGCAAGATGCCGTCCGCGGTGTCCGCCGCCCAGGGCTACGATTCGATCCTGCTGCTGACCGCCGCCATCAAGCAGGCCAACAGCACGGAGGGTCCGAAGATCGTGGCCGCGCTGGAGAACCTGAAGGACAAGGTCGACGGCGTCGTCACCACCTACAACAAGCCCTACACCAAGGCCGACCACGAAGCCATCAACGCCGAGAACACGGTGTTCGGCGAAGTGAAAGCCGGACACGTGGTGCTGGCGAAGTAAGCGCCGCACCGAGCAAACGGCCAGACTTGTTTTCAAGCCTGGCCGTTTTTTTGTATGTCGCAGTTGTATGAGGTCTTGAATGGATATCCTGTTGCAGCTGGTCGTCTCCGGCATTGCGCTCGGCATGATCTACGCGGTCATCGCCTTCGGCTATCAGCTTACGTTTGCCACCTCCGGCACCCTCAATTTCGGCCAGGGCGAGGCGCTCATGCTGGGCGCCATGGTCGGCCTCACGCTCGTCGGCACCATCCACGGCGGGCCGTACGTGAACTACTGGCTGATGATCCCCATCGTGATGGTGTTCGGCGCCCTGCAGGGCGTGGTGGTGGAATGGATCGGCGTGCGCCCGGCCATCCGCATCAAGTCTGAATTCGGGTGGATCATGTCCACCATCGCGCTGGCGATCATCTTCAAGAACGTAGCGGAGAACGTGTGGGGCAAGGACAACTACCCCTTCCCCTCGCCGCTGTCGGCGATGCCGATCCAGATCGGCCCTGTCGGCGTGCAGCCGATGCAGATCGCAGTGGTGGTGGGTGCGCTGGCCATCATGCTGGCGGTGGAGCTCTTCAACCGCAAGTCCATCTACGGCAAGGCCGTGGTGGCGACGGCCAATGACCGCGACGCGGCGGGCCTCATGGGCATCAACACCAAACTGGTGATCACGTTCTCGTACGCGCTGTCCTCCGCCGTCGCGGCGTTCGCGGGTGCGCTGGTGGCGCCACTGGCGCAAGCCTCGGCCAACATGGGCGCTTCGCTCGGCCTGAAGGCCTTTGCGGTGGCGATCATCGGCGGGCTGACCTCGGGCATCGGCGCCATCGTCGGCGGCATCATCCTCGGCATCGCCGAAACCTGCACGGGCTTCTATATCTCCAGCGGCTACAAGGAGGTACCCGGGCTTCTGCTCCTGCTGCTGGTGCTGGCCGTGAAACCGGCGGGCCTGTTCGGCAAGACCGCGATCAAGAAGGTGTGACGATGAGCCGAACGACCTTGATTGCATCCATTCTCGGGCTGGCGGCGCTGGCGGTCTTCCCGTTCGCCGTCGCAAACCCCTACTACATCCACCTCGCGCAGACCATCCTGATCTACGCGATCCTGCTGTTCGGCCTCGATATCGTGGTGGGCTACACCGGGCAGGTGTCGCTGGGCCACGCGGGCCTGTTTGGCATTGGCTCGTACATCACCGGGGTGTTGATCACCAAGCTGGGCGTGTCCTGGTGGCTGGCGATTGCCGCGTCGATTGGCGGCGCGGCGCTGTGCGGCGCCATCCTCGCCCTGCCTGCCCTGCGCGTCACCGGCCCGTACCTGGCGATGGTGACGCTGGCCTTCGGTACCATCGCGCAAATCCTCATCAACGAGATGGGTTTCATCACCGAAGGGCCGCTCGGCATCAAGGTGCCGAAGCCGGACGTGGGCAGCTACCACTTCAGCGACCTGGCCTACTACTACCTGGTGTGCGGCTTCATGGTGGCGTCACTGCTGGTGGCGCACCGCATCCTGCGCTCGCACCTGGGCCGCGCCTTCGAGGCGCTGCGCGACTCGCCGATTGCGTCGGACTGCATGGGCGTCTCGGTGTACCGCTACAAGGTGTACGCCTTCGTGATCAGTGCCGCGCTGGCGGGGCTGTCGGGCGGGCTGTATGCCTCGTCGGAGGAATACATCAACCCGAACAGCTACAACTTCGAGCTGACCATCACTTTCCTGCTGGCGGTGATCATGGGTGGGCGCAAGAGCCGCGTCGGTTCGCTGATCGGCGCGGTGATCGTGGTGATGCTCCCCAGCCTGCTGCAGGACATCGAGACCTTCCGCCACATTGCGGTCGGCTTTGCGGCGCTGATGGCGATCGGCGCGGCCTTCCTGCTGGGTAAAGGGCGCACCACGCCGCGCAAGGTGGCGATCCCGGTGATCGCGACCGTCGCCATGGCCGTGTTCTCGTACAAGCTGGAGAACATGACGGACTGGCGCCTCACCATCTTCGGTCTCATGACGCTGTTCGTGGTGTACTACCTGCAGGACGGGATCGTGGGCTGGTTCAAGGCGCTGGTCGGACGCGGCGTGCGGCACGAGGCGGCCCTGGCGCCGAGCTCCGCCGAGGGTGCGCTGATCGGCGTGAGCACCGATGGCAATGGCGCCACGCTGCTGAAGGCCGACCAGGTGCTGATGCAGTTCGGCGGCCTGAAGGCGCTGAACAACGTGTCGCTGGACGTGGCCAAGGGCGCGGTGCATGGCCTCATCGGCCCGAACGGCTCGGGCAAGAGCACGATGATGAATGTCCTCACCGGCATCTACCGGCCCACCAGCGGCGGGGTGCAGTTCGACGGCGTGGCGGTGGTGGGGCGGTCCCCGGCGCAGATCGCGCTGGGCGGCATCGCGCGCACCTTCCAGAACGTGCAGCTGTTCGGCGAGATGACGTCCACCGAGAACGTCCTGGTCGGCCTGCATCATACCTTCCGCTCCAACGTGGCGGATGTGATGCTGCATACGCCGCGCTACCTGCGCGAGGAACGGGCGGCGCGCGAGCGGGCAGCGAGCATCCTGGAATTCGTGGGCCTGTCCGACCTGGCCAACGAAGAGGCGCGCAACCTCCCCTACGGCAAACAGCGCCTGCTCGAAATCGGCCGCGCGCTGGCGCTCAACCCACGCCTGCTGCTGCTGGATGAACCGGCGGCAGGTCTCACCGCGCCGGACATCAAGGAGCTGATGGCCATCATCCGCAAGATCCGCGGCGAAGGCATCACCATCATCCTGATCGAGCACCACATGGACGTGGTGATGTCGATCTCCGATACCGTGACCGTGCTCGATTTCGGCCAGAAGATCGCCGAAGGCACGCCAGCGTCCGTGCAGAACGACCCCAAGGTCATCGAAGCCTACCTGGGCGGCGGCAGCGAGCCGCTGGCTTCGGACATGGCAGCGCAATAGAAAAGGGGCCAAGACATGCTATCCATATCCAATCTCCACGCGGCCTATGGCAAGGTTGAGGTCCTGCACGGGATCTCGCTGGATGTCCCGAAGGGCAAGCTGGTCACGCTGATCGGCTCCAATGGCGCGGGCAAGACCACCACCATGCGCGCCATCTCAGGCATGCTCAGGCCAAAGGCGGGCAACGTCACGCTCGATGGCAAGGACATCACCGGGCTCGATTCGCACCGCATCGCGCGCGCGGGGCTGGCGCATTCGCCCGAAGGCCGGCGCGTGTTCTCCACCATGTCCGTCACCGACAACCTGCTGCTGGGGGCCTTTCCGCGCTTCACCCGCGCGCGGCCCAAAGGGGACGTCAAGCACGATCTCGAGAAGGCCATGGAGCTGTTCCCGCGCCTGAAGGAGCGCCAGCACCAGTTGGCAGGCACGCTGTCCGGCGGCGAGCAGCAGATGCTGGCCATGGCGCGCGCGGTCATGCTCAACCCCGAGGTGATCCTGCTGGACGAGCCGTCGATGGGTCTGGCCCCGATCCTGGTCGAGGAAGTCTTCCGCATCATCACGCGCCTGAAAGCCGAGGGCGTGACCATGCTGCTCGTCGAGCAGTTCGCGGCGGCGGCGCTGAACGTGGCTGACTACGGCTACGTGCTGGAAAACGGCCGCATCTCCGTCCACGGCCCCGCCGCCTCGCTCAAGACCGACCCCAAAGTCATCGCTGCCTACCTGGGCGGCGCCCACTGACCGCGCTTGCTAGAATGGCACCAACTTTTGAGGAGCCACCATGAACCAGACCTACGTGCAAGATGCCGCCTTTGAAAACGTCAAGCAGACCGCGCGGATGCTGTATATCGCGCATGGCGTCTGCTTCTTCTTTTCGCTGGGCGCCTTCAACCTCATCCCGCTGATCATCAACTACATCAAGCGCCAGGACGCCTACGGCACCTACGTCTACTCGCACCATTCGTGGATGATCCGCTCGTTCTGGTACTACGTGGCGCTGTGGGTGATCGGGTGGATCGTGTTCGTCACGCTGATCGGTATTCCGGTGGCGATCCTGATCTGGGGCTTCGCGTGGCTGTTCGAGGCGTATCGCCTGATCCGCGGCTTCGTGGACCTCAACAACGGCCGCCCGATGGAATGAGGCGGTCACCCGGCCGGTTTGAGTATTTGTCATGATGTGAAAAACCGACAGAGCAATACGCCTCTTGGGCTGGCCGCCGTATTCCATCGTACAATTCTGGTGTCTGAGAGCAACTAGGGATAACGATGAAATCAGTGCAGCAGGAAGTCGACGAGCGCAGCAACCTCGCCGGGACCAACAAATTTGAACTGCTGTTGTTCCGCCTGGGCGAAGACGCGCAAAGCGGCCGCTCGGAGCTGTTCGGCATTAACGTCTTCAAGATCCGCGAGATCGTGGCCATGCCGCCGATCACCGCGGTCGCAGGCTCGGTGCCGCACATGCTGGGCGTGGTCAACCTGCGCGGCCAGATCATCCAGGTGCTGGACCTCCCCGCCATCGCCGGTTGCACGCCCAAGACGGGCCTGAACATCATGCTGGTGACCGAGTTCGCGCGCACCACCCAGGCTTTCGCGGTCGAATCGGTGGAAGACATCGTGCGTCTCGACTGGAACCAGGTGCTGTCGGCGGAAGCTTCGACGGCCGGCGGCATGGTGACCTCGATCGCCCGCATCAAGGACGGCGACGAGCAGCGCCTCGCGCAGGTGCTGGACGTCGAGACCATCCTGCGCCGTCTGAACCCGCCCGAGAAGCCGGACGTGGACACCTCCACCATCGGCCCGAAGATCAAGCTGAAGCCGGGCCAGATGGTTGTGGCCTGCGATGACTCGTATGTCGCGCGCTCGATCATCGAGCAGGGCCTGGAAGCCCTCGGCCTGGAATACGTCATGCTCAAGACGGGCAAGGAAGCGTGGGACAAACTGAATACCCTGGCTTCGATGGCCGAGAAAGACGGCGGGACCATCGCCGACAAAGTGGCCTTCGTGCTGACCGACCTTGAAATGCCGGAGATGGACGGGTTCACCCTCACCCGCAACATCAAGCAAAGCCAGAAGCTGGGCGTGCTGCCGGTGGTGATCCACTCTTCGCTGTCCGGTACGACCAACGAAGACCACGTGCGCTCGGTGGGTGCGGACGCCTATGTCGCCAAGTTCAACTCGGACGACCTGGCCTCCACGATCCGCCACGTGCTGAAGCAGTAAGCTTCCCCCGCTCCCGATGCGACGGCGCCGCGGTTCATCCCCGGCGCCGTTTTCATTTTCCCAGTTCGGCCAGTGCCTGTGCCAGGTCCGCGATCAGGTCCTGCGGGTCTTCAAGGCCGATGTGCAGGCGGACCAGCGTCCCCTTGTCGGGCCAGTTTGGGCGCATGCGCTGGACGTTATAGGGCATCACCAGGCTGTGCGCCCCGCCCCAGCTGTAGCCGATCTTGAAGAGTGTCAGCGCATCGACGAAGCGGTCGGTCTGCTGCTCGGTGTAGCGCTCATCGAGCGTGAACGAGAACAGGCCGCCCGCGCCGGTGAAGTCGCGCTGCCACACATCGTGGCCGGGGCAGTCCGCAAAGGCCGGGTGCAGCATGCGGGTGACCTCCGGGCGGGCCTGCAGCCATGTGGCCACGGCGCGGGCGCCTGCATCGTGCGCGTCGAAGCGCACCTTCAAGGACGACAGGCCGCGCATGACGAGGTAGGCATCGTCCGCGCTGACGCCCATGCCCAGCCGCATGTGGGCCATGGCGATGCGGTCGTTCAGGGCGCGGTCGCGCGTGATGACGGCGCCCATCAGCAGGTCCGAGCCGCCGGACTGGTACTTGGTGAGCGCCTGCAGGACGATGTCCGCGCCGACGTCGAAGCCCTTCAGCGCGAGTCCTGCCGACCAGGTGTTGTCGAGAGCGACCAGCGCACCTTTGGCATGGGCGGCCGCCGCGATGGCGGGAACGTCCGGCACCTCCATGGTCACGGAACCCGGCGCCTCCGCCCATACCAGCTTCGTGTTCGGCTGGATCAGCTCCGCAATGCCCGCGCCGATCAGCGGGTCGTAGTAGCGGGCGGAGACGCCAAAGTCGCGCGCCAGCCAGCTCCCCATCTCGCTGTTCGGGTAGTACACGTTTTGCGGCATCAGGACATCGTCGCCCGCCTTGAGCAGCGCCATATCGACCATCGCAATGGCCGCCAGCCCGCTAGGCGCGAGCAGGCCATGCGCACCGCCCTCGATAGCGGCGAGGCGCGCTTCAAGCGTGAAGGTGGTGGGGGTGCCGTGCAGGCCGTAGGTGTAGGCCTGCTTGCTCTTCCAGTCGCCCGAGCGCATCGCGGCAACATTCGGGAACAGGACGGTGGAGGCGTGATGGATCGCCGGCGGGAAGGCCGAGAAGCCGTCCGGCGGCGTGTACGGGTCGTGGATGATCGAGGTGGAGGGAGCGGGCTTTTTCATCGGCGCAGTGTAGCCCAATTGGCTACGGCCTGCGCCCCATGGCGCTCCCCAGGCGCGGTTGCGGGCCGCGCCTGAGCTGCCGTCAGGCGGTCACCGTGCCCCAGAGGTCGTGCGCGTCGGCCTTGGTGATGGTCACGTCCACGAACTCGCCGACGGCCAGCTTCTTGCCCTGCCCCGGCACCAGCGAACGGCGGATGTGGACCACGCCGTCGATCTCAGGCGCGTCCGCGGCCGAGCGGCCGATGGCTTCCTTGCCGCCGACTTCATCGACCAGCACGCGCAGGGTCTTGCCGACCTTGGCCTGCAGGCGCTTGGCGGAAATCTCCTCCTGCAGCAGCATCACGCGCGCGCGGCGCTCTTCGCGCACGTCTTCCGGCACCGGGTTGGCCAGGTCGTTGGCGGTGGCGCCTTCCACCGGCGAGTAGGCGAAACAGCCCAGCCGGTCGATCTGTGCTTCCTTCAGGAAGTCCAGCAGGTATTCGAATTCCGCTTCCGTCTCGCCCGGGAAGCCGGCAATGAAGGTGGAGCGGATGGTCAGGTCCGGGTTCATGGCGCGCCATTGCTGGATGCGCTCGAGGTTCTTTTCGCCGCTGGCCGGGCGCTTCATGCGCTTGAGGACCTCAGGGTGCGCGTGCTGCAGCGGCACGTCCAGGTAGGGCAGCACGTGGCCGCCGCTCATCAGCGGGATCACATCGTTCACGTGCGGGTACGGGTACACGTAGTGCAGGCGTACCCACGCGCCGTACTGCGCGGCGAGCTGGCCGAGCACTTCGGTCAGCTGCGTCATGTGGGTCTTGACCGGGCGGCCGTTCCAGAAGCCGGAGCGGAACTTGACATCCACGCCGTAGGCGCTGGTGTCCTGCGAGATCACCAGGAGTTCCTTGACGCCCGCCTTGAACAGGTTTTCCGCTTCCAGCATCAGCTCCGCGATCGGGCGCGAGACCAGGTCTCCGCGCATGGACGGGATAATGCAGAAGGAGCAGCGGTGGTTGCAGCCTTCCGAGATCTTCAGGTAAGCGTAGTGCTTGGGCGTGAGCTTGACGCCCTGCGCCGGCACCAGGTCCAGGAAGGGGTCGTGCGGCTTGGGCAGGTGCAGGTGCACGGAGTTCATCACTTCGCCCACGGCGTGCGGGCCGGTCACGGCCAGCACCTTCGGATGCACCTTGGTGATGATGTCTTCACCGCTGGCGTCCTTCTTGGCGCCCAGGCAGCCGGTCACGATCACCTTGCCGTTTTCGGCCAGCGCCTCGCCGATGGCGTCCAGCGATTCCTGCACCGCGGCGTCGATGAAGCCGCAGGTGTTGACGATCACGAGATCCGCACCGTCGTAGGACTTGGCGGTTTCGTAGCCTTCCGCGCGCAGCTGGGTGAGGATCTGTTCGGAGTCGACCAGCGCCTTGGGGCAGCCGAGCGACACGAAGCCGACCTTGGGCGCAGCACCGGCGGCAGTCTGCGGCGTGGCGGGGATCAGCACACCGGCGGCATTCGGCGTCACGGCCGGTGCGGAGGTCTCGGAAGCGGTGGCGGAGAGCGGATTGCGGCGGAGTTCAGGCATGGCGAAAACGGCAACGGATGCAATGGGCAATCGGGTATTGTACCGCGATTGCCCTGCCCTCCGCCAGCGCCCCGTGGGCCCGCACCAGCGGCCGGACGTCAGGCCGCGTGGGCCAGATGCTGCACGCTGGCGCGCAGGTGCTTCAGTTCCGCCTCGGCCTTGTCCAGCGCGCGCAGCTTGATGTGGCCGAAGCCGCGCACCTGCTCCGGCAGAGCCGCGATCTTCTGGTAGATCGGCTTGTTGTCGGCCGTGAGGTCGAGCGCCATCTCCTCTACCTGCGCCATGAATTGGTCGCGCCAGGCGCGCTCGCGGCGACGTTCGCCGGTGTAGCCGAAGACGTCCAGCGGCGTGCCGCGCAGCGCCTTGAGCGGCGCCAGGGTGCGGAACACCGGCAGCATCCAGGCGCCGAAGGTCATCTTCTGCGGCACGTCGCTGCCCGGCTTCTTGCGGGCCAGGAGCGGCGGAGCCAGATGGAATTGCAGCTTGAAGTCACCCGAGAACTGGCCGTCGATCTGCGCCTTGAAGGCCGCATCGGCGTGCAGGCGCGCGACTTCGTACTCGTCCTTGTAGGCCATGACCTTGTACAGGCTGCGCGCGACTGACTTGGCCAGCGGCGTTTTCGACGCAGCGCCGTCGAGGGCGCGTTCGCGTTCGGCCACCAGCTGCACCAGGTGCGCATAGCGCTGCGCGTACTGCGCGTTCTGGTAGGCGGTGAGGCGCTGGGTGCGGTTGGCGATGGTGTCCTCCAGCGAGGCCGGGGCGGCAAACTGGATCACCTGGGCCTTGGCGCCCAGCTGGTCCAGCGCCTTGTCGTCCGCGGCGGCCAGGCGGCCGAGCAGGAAGGCCTTCTTGTTCATCTCGATGGCCACGCCATTCAGTTCGATGGCGCGCATCAGGCCAGTGAGCGTGACCGGTACGAGACCTTTCTGCCACGCGTAGCCGAGCATCAGGATGTTGGCGGTGATCGGGTCGCCCAGCAGGCGGGTGGCCGTGCTTTGCGCGTCGAGCGCAAACACGTGGGACGCACCGACCACGCGGCGCAGCTGTTCGAACAGCGCGGGCATATTGTTGCTGGCGTCCGGGTTCTGGGTGAAGGACGCGGTCGGAATCTCGCGCTCGTTCGCCACCACCACGGTGTGCTCCTGGCGCATGACGGCCAGGGCGTCCGGCATGGAGCCGACCACCATGTCGCAGGCCAGCACGGAGTCGGCCTGCTGCAGGTCGATGCGGACCTGGTTCAGCGCCGCCGGCGACGAGGCCACGCGCACGTGGGACATCACCGCCCCGCCCTTCTGCGCAAAACCCATGAAGTCCAGGGTGGACGCGCCCTTGCCTTCCAGGTGGGCCGCCATCGTGATCAGGGCGCCGATGGTCACCACGCCGGTGCCGCCAACGCCGGCCACCAGCATCTCGTACGGTTTGTCGAAGCCATAGGCCACAGGCAGCGGGTAGCGTTCCAGCGCCGCCTCGAGCTGGGCGCGCTCCAGTTTTGCGGCCTCCGGTTTGCGCAGGCCGCCGCCCAGCACCGAGACGAAGCTCGGGCAGAAGCCTTCGACGCAGGAGTAGTCCTTGTTGCAGGAGGCCTGCTCGATCTGGCGCTTGCGGCCCAGCTCCGTCTCCAGCGGGAGGATGGACAGGCAGTTGGACTGCACGCCGCAGTCGCCGCAGCCTTCGCACACTTCCGGGTTGATGAAGAGGCGGCGCGCCGGGTCCGGGTACTCGTCCTTCTTGCGGCGGCGGCGCTTTTCGGCGGCGCAGGTCTGGTCGTACACCAGGACCGTTACGCCCGGCGTGTCGCGCAGCTGGCGTTGAATGAGATCGAGCTCGCGGCGGTGGTGCACCGTCACGCCGCCGGGCAGCGTCACCTGGGCATAGTTCTCGGGGTAGTCGGTCACTACCACGGCCTTGGCCACGCCTTCGCTCAGCACCTGCTGCAGGATCTGCGGCACGGTGAGCTTGCCGTCCACCGGCTGGCCGCCGGTCATGGCCACCGCGTCGTTGTAGAGGATCTTGTAAGTGATGTTGGTGCGCGCGGCGATCGCCTGGCGGATCGCCAGCGAGCCGGAATGGAAATAGGTGCCGTCGCCCAGGTTCTGGAAGACGTGCTTCTTCTCGACGAAGCGCGAAGCCGCGGCCCAGGTCACGCCCTCGCCGCCCATTTGCGTCAGCTGCACGGTGTCGCGCTTCATCCAGGTGGCCATGAAGTGGCAGCCGATGCCTGCGATGGCGGTGCTGCCTTCGGGGACGCGGGTGGACGTGTTGTGCGGGCAGCCAGAGCAGAAGTACGGGGTGCGCACGGCGGCGACGGGATCGCCCTGCAGGTCGGCCTTGCAGAACGCGGGCAGGTACTGATGCAGGTTGAGGCTTGCGAAGCGCGGCGCCAGCCAGCGGATCAGCGTCGGGGCGATGCGCGACGGACGCAGCTCGCCGAGCGCGGACAGCAGCGGGCGCTCCTGCGCATCGGCCTTGCCGATGACGAGCGGGCGCGCCGGGCGGTTGTAGAAGAAGGTCTTGACCTGGTCTTCGATGACCGGGGCCTTCTCTTCCACCACCAGGATTTCGGTGAGACCTTCGGCGAAGGCGGCGAGGCGGGTCTGCTCCAGCGGCCAGGTGAGGCCCGGCTTGTAGACGCGCACGCCCATCTCTTCGAGCTTCGCCAGCGTGAGGCCCATGCGTTCCAGCGCTTCCACCATATCCAGGTAGGCCTTGCCCGCGCTGATGATGCCGAGCTGCGCCTGCGGGGCCGGGACCACCAGCTTGTCGATCGAATTCGCGCGCGCGAAGGCCTGCACGGCATTCAGCTTCTCGTGCACGCGCTGCTCGATCTTGAGGCTGGGGAGGTCGGGCCAGCGGTAATGCAGGCCTTCCGACGGATAGGTGTAATCCGTGGGCGTGGCGAAGACCGGCATGCCCGGCAACTGCACCACGGCGCCGCCTTCCACCGTTTCCGAAATGGCCTTGAAGCCGACCCAGGTGCCCGAGTAGCGCGACAGCGCCCAGCCATACAGGCCGAAGGACAGGTACTCTTCGATGTTCGCCGGGTTCAGCACCGGCATGTGCCAGGCCATGAGCGCGTTCTCGCTCTGGTGCGGCATCGAGGACGACACGCAGCCATGGTCGTCGCCCAGCACCACCAGCACGCCGCCGTGCGGCGAAGAGCCGTACGCGTTGCCGTGCTTGAGCGCGTCTCCGGAGCGGTCCACGCCCGGGCCCTTCCCGTACCACATCGCAAACACGCCATCGACCTTGCGGGTCGGGTCGGTTTCCACCTGCTGGGTGCCCAGCACCGCGGTGGCGCCCAAATCCTCGTTGATCGCGGGGAGGAAGTCGACCGCGTGCTCCTGCAGGATGCCGCGCGCCCGCCACATCTCCTGGTCCACGGCGCCCAGCGGCGAACCGCGGTAGCCGCTCACGAAACCGCCCGAATTGATGCCGTTGGCCGCGTCCAGGCGCTTCTGCATCACCATCAGGCGGACGAGCGCCTGGGTCCCGGTCAGGAACACCCGGCCCTGCTCGCGCTTGAGGTTGTCGTCGAGGGCGTAGTCGGGATCAGCCAGGGGCGGCTCGGGCGGGGCCACGCGGTCGGTGAAGGAATTCATGGGCGGGACATTATTCAGATTTCAATGACCGAAATCATAGTTCCCGCACGGAGGAATATTTTCCTTATCTCCTCAATCGTATGGCAGAATTCGGAGAAATTCTCTCAATTTAGCCAGACAAATGAAAAATCATTCCTTGGATACCGCCAGCATCAAGATTCTTGAGCTGCTCCAGCAGAACAGCGAGATTTCGACCGCGGAGCTGGCGGACCAGGTGGGCATCTCCCAGACCCCTTGCTGGCGGCGTCAGAAAGAGCTGGAACACGAGGGCTACATCCAGCGCTACGCGGCCATCGTCGACCGCCGCAAGGTCGGGCTGATGGTGTGCTGCCATGCGCACGTGACGCTGAACCGGCACGCGGCCGGGGTGGTGGAGGAATTCGAGCAGGCCATCCAGCTGCGCAGCGAGGTGGTCGAGTGCTACGAGACCACCGGCAATTCGGACTACACCATCAAGGTGATCGTGCCAGACATGGAGGCCTACCAGGCCTTTCTGCACGACGTGCTGTTCAAGCTGAAGGGCGTGAACCAGGTCAATACCGCCGTCGCGCTGCGGGAGGTGAAGTACACCACCGCGCTCCCCGTGCGCTGAGCTCGTCCTTAGCCTCAAGAAATTTTACAATCTGCAAGTCTAACCAGGCGGCTCCCGCTCCGGCGTGGCGGGCGCCCTCCGCCCGCCAGCTGACTCATCATAGTGTCGCCTATGCCCGACACTGAATATTTCGTATCGGAATTTGATACTTTGAAATATTTAGGATGGGAAAGGATTTGCGTGTGCTACCGCACACAAAACAAAAAAATCCCCGCAAAGCCTGCGCACAATTGCCATCTTGGCAAACATAATCAAAAAAACATTGTTAAGCTTGCTCCATCTTGATGAGTTCGGTTGACGTCTGCGGTGGATGGCAATCGATGGATCGAGGTGCAGGGCTTACGAGCGGCACTGGAATCCAGCTCATCGAGTGACCCGGTCTCCACACCTGGAACCGGCTGCAGCTTAACTTTAACTTGTCACTTGGAGATCAAAGATGAAACTGAAGACCCTCGCCGCCGCAGCGGTACTCGCCCTGGGCACCACTGGCTACGCTTTTGCTGACGACCAATCCTTCGACGCTGGCTCGATCCCCCTGTCCCCGGACATGTGGGCCCAGACCGTGATGCACCAGGCTGGTTCGTTCACCGACACCTTCACCTTCTCGATCCAAGCCGGCGACCTGTCGTCCTCGGCCAATCCGCTGAACGTGAAACTGGGCAACGTTGATGTGTTCAACATCAGCAACCTGAGCTACACCATCTGGTCCGGCTCGGACAACCTGGGCACCTTCGCTGGCGACAACACCACCTTCACCAACACCCTGGCCGCTGGCGACTATGTGGTCAAAGTGATGGGTGACGCTGACGGCGCCATGGGCGGCACCTACGGCATCGCAATGCAACTGGCTGCTGTTCCGGAGCCGGAAACCTACGCCATGCTGCTGGCTGGCCTGGGCCTGGTGGGCTTCATGTCCCGCCGCCGCAACACGAACGAAAAGTTCGCTTAAGCTGCACCGTGACGGGGCCCGCGCGAGCGGGCCCTTCACAACCAAGCCCTGCCTTGTTCAGGGCTTCCCTATTCCTGACGCGCCCGGACCGGCGCCTGCAACGGCAGGCTCGCCACCGCAGGCGCGTTTGTCTTATGGGCGGGCCGCACCGGTGCCGCCGGCAGGCTCTGTCCGGCGGACGGAAACGCCAGCCGCACCTCGGTGAACTCCCCTTCGCGCGAGATGCACTCGATGCTGCCGCCAAACGCCGTCAGCACCTTGCGGCAGAACGGCAGACCCATGCCGGTGCCGCTGCTGCTGGTGGTGAAAAACGGATCGAACACGTGCGGCAGCACGTGCGGGGCGATGCCACAGCCGGTGTCGCGCACCAGCAGGCGGCCGCCGTCCACTTCGCGCCAATAGGCCAGCTCCACCTCCCCGCCTTCGCGCACCGCGGCCAGGGCATTCTTCAGCAGGTTGTACAGCACGAACACCAGCAGCGGCGAGGAGCCGAAAAAGGCGCAGTCCTCCTGCCGACCCAGCCGCACCCGATGGCGCAGGCCGGGCTCGAACGGGTAGCAGGCCATGGCCTCGTCCACGCAGGCCGCCAGCGAATGGACGCCGAAGCTGCGGGTATCGAACTCGCCCTCGCGGGCGTTCACCAGCACGGTTTCCGCGATGAAGTTGGAGCGCCGCACCTCGGCCTCGATGGACTGGCCCAGGTCACGCAGATAGGCCAGTTGCTGCGGTCCCAGGGTGCGGCCACCGCCCGCCGCCACCGCCTGTTCGTAGCCCGAGATCAGCTCCGGCAGACCCTTCGCCAAGGCCCGCGCCTGGCTGCGGATGGTCGCCAGCGGCGTGCGCAGCTCGTGCGCCAGGGTGGCGGCCAGCAGCATCGGATTGGCCAGCAAATGGTGGCGCGCGATGGCCTGGGCGATGATGCCGAGGCTGAGCGCGATGAACAGTACCCCCGGCGGATACAGCTGCAGCCCGTAGTTGCACAGGTAATCGACCGCAGCCAGGAAATAGATCAGCAAGCTGGCAAAGCAGTAGCGCAGCCGCACCCGCTCGGCCGCCAGCGCGCTGTCCATGCGCCGGTGCAGTAGGAACAGCGCGCGCAGCATCACCACGCAGGTCTGCACCACGTGCAGCGGATGCAGCACGCCGGCGCGCGGGTAGTAGCCAAACGGCAGCCACCAGGTACCGCTGACCACCAGGTTGGTCCAGGGCAGCAGCGCCGCCAGCCCGGCCGCCAGCAGCAGCGACGCGCCGACCCGGCGCAATTCGTCCGGCGCGCGCGTGATCTCCGCCACGAAGTAGTAGATCGCCGTCGGCAGGAACAGGATCAGCGCGTAGCCGGTGCGGGCCAGCACGTTCGCATGCACCGGGTCGTGCACCCCGAACAGGATCGACCAGGTGAACTGCCAGCAGAACGTGATCAGGCAAACCGCAAAGAAGGAGCAACTGACGCGGTTTGCGCCGCGCGAGACGAGGACGTAGGCACCATAGCCGAGGAACAGCAACGACACCAGCGCGGGCAGGATCGAAGGCATAAGTCCTCACAAGGAAGGGGTTGAAAAATAGTAACAAGGCGCCTTGCTTGACGTCTACGGAAGTTCCGCACTACCTGACCGAAGCTTGTGGCACGTCAAACGCGCGATGCCCGGAAACACGTTTTATTGCAATACCGGAAGAAAATCCGGGTTTGCTCAAACATGCCGATGCCTCGTCTCTATAAGCCCCACCACGGAGAAACCGATGACTGTGCACCTGCCCACTGACCCGGCCGTCACCACGCCGGGGCTCGCCTCCGCCGCCCGGACCGCAAGCCCGTCCGCCGGCATCTACCGCCACTCGATGACCATCTGCCTGAAGGATTCAAATGCCTACGGGAATACCTATTTTTGCCGCTACTTCGAGTGGCAGGGCGTGTGCCGGGAACGCTGGTTCCACGACTGCATCGACCCGGACATGCTGCAGGCCGAGGGCGTGCTGATCACACGGCGCGCGGAGCATGAGTTCGAGCAGGAGACCTTCCCGTTCGATCACATCGACTGCGAGCTGCAGGTCGCGCAGCTGAGGCGCTGTTCGCTGTGGCTGGAGTTCCGCTTCTTTTCCGGCGGCCGCCAGGTCGGACAAGGACGGCAGCAGATCGTCTTCGCCAATCACGCGCGGCAGATCACCGCCTTTCCCGCCCACGTGGTGGACAAGATGCGCCGCTACGCCACCCGCGGCGGGGCTTGAATAGCCAGCCGGCGGCGGCCGGCCTCCCCCGGGCGGCATGCGGCCGGATTGGCGCGTCGCGCGCCAACCCAAGGGAAAAAGCGGCGCCGCCCATTTCTGCATCCAAAAAGCAACAATAGTGTTGCCTTGGAATTACTTTTCGCAGCGATCGACCGGGCCGGTCCCTATACTCAGAGTCGTCCCCCTTTACGCCCTTCCCTGGCCCTGGAATATGAAACTGCAAAATCTGAAAGTCGGTCACCGTCTCGCCCTCGTGATGGCGGCCATCCTGTGCCTGAGCGGGGCCATGCTCGCCGGCGCCCTGTATCAACTGGACCGCATCTCTGCTGCCAAGACGATCATGGCCAGTGCCAGCGACCAGGCGATCCTGGCCCAGCACTGGCTGAACGGCACCGCCACCAACGGCGTCCGGACCGTGGCCCGCATCAAGAGCACCAGTCCCGAGGACGAGCAGTACTATGCCAGCGAGATGAAACGGGTCAGTGCCGAGATCGACAAAGTGCAGAAGCGACTCGAGGCACTGATCGACTCCGCCCGCGGCAAGGAGCTGGTGGCGGCCGTCGCGGCCAACCGTAAGAGCTACCTCGCGATGCGCGACGAAGCTTATCGCCGCAAGGCAGAGGCCGGCGGCGATCCGGCCACCATCGCCCCGTTCGTCACCGGACAGGTGTTGCCGGCCCTGAGCCGCTATGTCCAGTCGGTGCAAGCCGTCGCCGCCTACCAGGAGTCCTTGTCCGACGTGGCCCAGGCCCATATCGACGACCTCAACCGGACGGCGCGCTGGTTCATGGCCATCGTCGGCCTGATTGCCCTGGGCAGCAGTGCCCTGTTCGGCTATCTGCTGACCCGCAGTATCACCACGCCCTTGCACCGCGCCGTCGGGCTCGCCGAGCAGGTGGCCGCGGGCGATCTCACGGCACACATCGAGGTCAACCGCAGCGACGAAGTCGGCACCCTGCTCGGCGCCCTCAAGCGCATGAGTGACAACCTGCGCCAGACCGTGACCGAAGTGCGCGCCGGGACGGAATCGATCGTCACCGCGTCCCAGCAGATTGCCAGCGGCAACCAGGACCTGTCGGCGCGCACCGAACAGCAGGCGGCCTCGCTTGAGGAGACGGCCTCGTCCATGGAAGAACTCACCAGTACCGTGCGCCAGAATGCCGAGCACGCCGACCGGGCCCGCAGCCAGGCCCTCGCCACCGCGGCGCTGGCGGAACAGGGCGGCGAGGCGGTGCAGCGCGTCATCGCAACCATGGGCTCGATTTCGGAATCCTCCCGCGAGATTGGGCAGATCATCGCCGTCATCGACGGCATCGCCTTCCAGACCAACATCCTGGCCCTGAATGCCGCCGTCGAAGCCGCCCGCGCGGGTGAACAGGGCCGGGGGTTCGCCGTGGTCGCCAGCGAGGTGCGCAACCTCGCGCAGCGTTCGGCTGGCGCGGCCAAGGAAATCCGTACCCTGATCACCGGCACCATGGACAAGGTCAATGACGGCACCCGGCTGGTGGACGGCGCAGGATCCAGCATGCAGGACATCGTCGCCGGCATCCGCACGGTGACCGAATTGGTGACCGAGATCGCCGCCGCCAACGCCGAGCAGAGCGCCGGGATCGAACAGGTCAACACGGCGGTGATCCAGATGGACGGCGTCACCCAGCAGAACGCGGCCCTGGTCGAGGAAGCGGCAGCGGCGGCCACGTCCATGCACCACCATGCCCAGGCGCTGGCCGATGTGGTCAGCACCTTCCGTCTGAACCAAGCGCCGGTCCGGCGCCGTACGCCAGCGGGCAGCGCGGCGGCGCATCTGCGTTCCCCGCGCCCCGCTCTCGCCGCCTGATCCGATGACGCTGCGGCTGTCCACAGTCGTGGACCGGATAGGCCTCTACGCCACTCGCGCGGCCTGAACCGCCAGCCGCACCTCCACCATGATGAAGCCGCTCGCCGGGCCGGTTGGCATCCGGCGGAGCGGCACCTCCAGATCCTGCGGCGGCACGCGGAACGCGATGCCGGACGCCAGGAACCGCAGTGCCACCGGCCCAGGCTGCCGCGCTCTCGTGCAGGCGGCGACGGAATCCCACGGCCAGCGCCTCGATCCGGTCCGGCGCCATCAGCCAGGTGAGCATCAGCTGCTTGCGCTTGGCGTGCATCTCGTCATCCAGCCCCTGTACCCCGCCGCGCCCGACCAGCGTCGCCACGACCCGGTGCGGCAGCGCGCCATGCCGGACAAAGCGCCGGTTGTCGCAGAACAGCCACGCCGCCTCCTCCCCCATCATCACGATGGCGGGCTGCGCCATCAAGCGCGTGGCGAAGATGTCGCTGCGCAGCTGGCGGAAGCGGTTGCGCCCGAACTCGTACCCTTCCAACAGAAGCGCCGCGCTATCGTCCAGCCCGCGCGCCCACGGTATCCCGGCCATGTGCCCTCCCTTCCGTCTATGACTACGCTGCCGCCCGGCGGTTCCCTCGTCCTCACCTGTGCGCGGCCGCCACTTTGACAACCTCTGCGCCGCCCGCTACAGTGCCGCCGTCTTTATTTACAGAAAGGATTCAGCGTGAACCTGCGACTGCTCGTCGAGATCAGCATGCTGCTCGCTGCCTTGGGCTTTGGGGCCTATGCCATTGTCACGCGACGCCGCCAGGGCGTGCCGCTGGTGGACGCACTCGGCCTGCGCTGGCGCAGCGGCAGTGCGCTCGATCTTGCGGCAGGTATCGCGATCGCCGGGCTGGCCATGGCGGGCATCTACCTGGCCGAAGCGGGACTGGGCGGGATCGGCACTGCGCCGCGCACACCTGAACAGTCTCTGGGCATGCTCGCCCTGCTCAAGATGCTGTTCACGTTCAAGGAAGAACTTCTGATGCGCTCGCTGCTGCTGACCGGCCTGCTGATCGCCCTGCGTGGCCGCGCCTGGGCAGCGATCGGCCTGAGCGCCCTCGCCTTCGGCTGCATCCACCTGAGCAACCCAGGCAGCACGCTGCTGTCGGTGACGAACAATTCTTTGGGCGGCGTGATGTACGGGATGGCCTTCCTGCTCTCCGGCAGCCTGTGGCTCCCGATCGGCCTGCATTTCGCCTGGAACTTCGTGCAGGGTCCGCTGCTCGGCTTCCCCGTGAGCGGCCTCGATTCCGGCGGCCTGCAAACGATCGTCGACCACGGCCCCGTCTGGCTCACGGGCGGCATCTACGGCCCCGAGGGCGGCCTGGTCGGCATCGTGTTCCGCTTCCTGATCATTGCCGCGGTGCTGCTGTGGACAAGCCGCCGGGAGCAGCGGCTTTCACGGCCTGCCCAGCAAGCTCGCGCCGTCCAGTAGGCGCTTGGCTTAGGCTAGGCGGCGAATGCCGATGTTCGCCGCCCAAGTGAGAACTTCCGCCACCGCCACTTTCCGCTTCTACGAGGAGCTCAACGACTTCCTCGCGCCCCAGCATCGCAAGCGCGACGTCACGCTGCGCTGCGCCGAATGTGCCACCACCAAGCACATGATCGAAGCGCTCGGCGTGCCGCACACCGAGGTGGAACTGATCCTGGTGAATGGCGAGAGCGCAGGCCTGGACCGCCTCATCGAAGAGGGCGACCGCATCGCCGTCTACCCCAAGTTCGAACGCTTCGACATCACCGGCCTGCTGCGCGTGCGCGAGCGTCCGCTGCGCAGCCCGCGCTTCGTGGCCGATGCCCACGTGGGCGGCCTGGCGCGCCTGCTGCGCATGGCCGGCTTCGACACGCTGTACGACAACAACTATCACGACGCCGAGATCGAAATGCTGGCCGAAGCCCAGCAGCGCATCATCCTCACCCGCGACCGCGACCTGCTCAAGCGCGGCAGCGTGACCCATGGCTGCTACGTGCGCGCGCTGAAGCCCGAGCCGCAGTTCCGCGAGATCATGGACCGGCTGGACCTGCATTCGCTGGCCCGCCCCTTCACGCTCTGCCTGCACTGCAACGCCCCGCTGCGCCCCATCCCCAAGGCGGAAGTGGAAGAGCAGCTGCCACCTCTGGTCCGCGCGGGGCAGCAGGACTTCGTCACCTGCGAAGTGTGCCGGCGCGTCTACTGGAAGGGCACGCACTGGCAGCGCATGGCCGCCCTGCTGCAGCGCGCCGCCATCGGGCCCGCGCCTTCCACGTGAATGCTCAAGCGCTGTGCGGCAGCCCCAGATTGCGGTTGGCCGGCACTGCCACATCGATCAGCTTCGGCTTGGGCAGGTGCAGGTTCGCCATGATCTCCACGAACTCCGCGCGGGTGCGGTTGGCCAGGCGCGCATTGTGCCGCTTCTCCCAGCCGATGGTGGACACCGATTGCCCCTTGTAGTCGTGCGCGGGCCAGACCAGCGTGTCGTCCGGCAGCGTGAACAGCCGCTGGGTCACGCTGTCATACAGCGCTTCCGCGCTCCCGCTCTGGAAGTCGGTGCGTCCGCAGCCATCGATCAGCAGCGTATCGCCCGTGAACACGTTCCCGCGCCACAGATAGCACATGCTGCCGCCCGTGTGGCCCGGCGTGTGGATCACGCGGATCTCCTCGTTGGCGCCAAAGCGCACCGAGTCGCCGTCGTTGAGCTGCAGCTCCGCGGGCGGAATCCCGCAGCCGCTGGGCACCGCCGTGCGCGCCCCGGTCATCTCGTGCAGCCGGCCGGCCGACGTCACGTGGTCCGCATGGGCGTGCGTCTCCAGCACGTAGGCCAGTTCCAGGCCGAGGCGCTGGAGGTGGGCGAGGTCGCGCTCCAGGTTGTGGTCCACCGGGTCGATGATGACCGCGGCCTTCTCGCCCGGCATGGAGAGGATATAGGTGTAAGTCGACGACTCGGCGTCGAACAGCTGGACCGGATTACGTTGCATGGCTGTGTTCTCCCGGCGCGCGCAGGCGCCTCTCTTTCAGTCTTTCGATCGCCTCGAAGGCCACCATCCCCGCCAGCATCGCGAGCGTGAACACGATGGCCTTCCGGCTGCCCGCCGCCGAAGCCACCAGCGCCGGTCCCGGACAAAAACCCGCGACACCCCACCCGGCGCCGAACAGCAGCGCTCCAGTGACGAGGCGCACATCGATCCGCGTGGCCTCCGGCAGCCGCATCGGTTCACCGAGCAGCGAGGTAGTGCGCTTGCGCGCCACGCCAAACGCCACCAGCCCCACCAGGATCGCCCCGCCCATCACCAGCAGCAGGGACGGATCCCACCTGCCGGCGAGATCGAGGAAGCCGAGCACCTTGGCCGGATTGGCCATCCCGGACACCACCAGGCCGGCGCCAAACACCAGGCCCGCGACAAATTCCACAATGATAAGCATGGCCGCTCCTTTAGCCAAGTCCATGGCGCAGCAGATAGACGGTGACGAAGCCCGCGCCGACGAACAGCGCCGTCGCCGTGAACGAACGTGGCGACAGCCGCGAGATGCCGCAGACTCCATGGCCGCTCGTGCAGCCGCTCCCCAGGCGCGTGCCGTAGCCAACCAGCAGACCCGCCACGACCAGGGCCGGGCCCGTGGCGTCAATCGACGGTGCCAGGCGCGCGCCCAGCCCCTCCATCAGCCAGGGCGCGGCAAAGAGGCCAGCCACGAAGGCAGCACGCCAGCCGATGTCCCCGCGCGCCGGCCGCAGCAGTCCGCCGAGGATGCCACTGATGCCCGCCACGCGACCCACCAGCAGGATGCTGAGCGCCGCCGCCAGCCCAATCAGTACGCCTCCGGCGAACGATGGCCAGGGCGTGAAATGCAAGATGTCAATGATCATGTGAGCCTCCGCTGTGGAGTCAGGCGATATCGACATCATGCACCTTCGGCACCGGCTCCGCCATCATCTCCATGCCAGGGGGCACGCTGGCGCCGCCCGCGCATCGTTGGCGCTAGCATTCAAGACCTCTTTTATCAGGAGGTCCACCATGAACATGCAAGACTGTATCGATGCCTGCCAGCGCTGCCACGAAGTGTGCCTGCGCATGGCCATGACTCACTGCCTCGAACTCGGCGGCCGCCACACCGAACCCGAGCACCTGCGCCTCATGCTCAACTGCGCCGAAATCTGCCAGACCTCGGCCAACTTCATGCTCAGCCAGTCCAGCGTGCATGGCGCGGTGTGCGGCGCCTGCGCGGAGGTGTGCACCGCCTGTGCGGACAGCTGCGCATCGGTCGGGGACATGGATGAATGCGTGCAGGCCTGCCGCCACTGCGCTGAGACGTGCAGCGAGATGGCGAGCAGCTACCAGCCGCGCATGGCGCGGCGGGACGCGGGCACCAGCGCGGGCGCGCATTCGCACTGATATACACCTCCCAGAATTGGGTCGCACACTGCGCCGGCGCCCTGCGGCTGAGGCCTCGCTGTGGTAACATCGCCCGTATGAAAACTGTCATCAGGACGCTGTTCGTGTGGCTGCTGTTGTGCGCCATCCCGTTCCAGGGGTACGCCATGGCGCGCATGGCCTGCGGAGCGATGGCAGGTCAACAAGCCCCGGCCGCGCTGGACGCAGTCCCCACGGCATCCCAGCAGCCGCACCAGCATCAGCTACGCATGCAGCACCATGCTGCGGCGGACTCCACGCATGCGGCCCACCCCGCACTCTCCTGCTCCGCGCAGGACTGCAGCGCGGACCACGGCAATTCACCCCAACATGGAAAATGCGGCACCGTCGGCGGCTGCTGCATCGCCTTTGCACTGGTTCCGTCGGCACCGCCGGTCCTCGCCAGCAGCAATGCCGTGACCTCTGCCGTTCCCTTCCTCGACCGCTTCGTGCCAGACACTGTCCTGAGCACGCTGGAGCGGCCACCGCGCTCCGCGCTATCCTGATCCGCTCTCCGAGCCCGCGCTGGCGCCGACCGCGCCGCGGGCATCCGTCTACATGGCCATCTTGAGGCCCTGAATTCGAAGGACTCCCATGAAGTTCACCCCCAGGCATGCGCGCCCGCCCGCGCGCGTCCTCCTCCTGCGCAGCGCCGCCATGGGCGCCGCGCTATTCCTCGCGGCCTGCGCGTCGCCCTCGCCGGACGCCGGTTTCGGTGCCGTCGCCAGCACCATCGCCCAGCGCAATGGCGTCGAGCCCAAGCTGGTGCGCGGCCAGCATGACACCGACGCCGTCCGCCAGCTCGTCACCGAACGCCTGGCCAAGCCGCTGGACGTGGACAGCGCCGTCACCATCGCGGTTGTCAACCACCCCGGCCTGCAAGCCACCTACTGGGAAGCCGGCATCGCCGATGCCGACCTGGCGCAGGCGGGCCGCCTGCAGAATCCCACCTTTGGTTTCAAACGCACCCACAACGGCGAGGTCGAGATCGAGCGTTCGCTCGGCTTCAACCTGGTCGAACTGCTCACCAAGCCGCTTGCTGCGCGCATCGAAAGGCGCCGCTTTGAACAGGTGCGCTTGCAGGTGGCATCCGCCGTCCAGGCCCACATCGCGGCTACCCGGCGCGCGTGGTTTGACGCCGTCGCCGCCCAGCAGTCGCGAGCCTACGCGAAGCAGGTGCAGACCGCCGCCGAGGCCGCGGCCGAACTCACCCAGCGCATGACGAACGTGGGCAACGCGAGCGCGCTGGACCGCGCGCAGCAGCAGGTCTTCAGCGCGGAAGCGGCAGCCAGCACCGTGCGCGCCACCAAGGCTGCCACCGCCGCGCGCGAAAAGCTGGTGCGCCTGCTCGGGCTGACCGGCAGCGAAGCCGCGCTCACCCTGCCGGACCAGCTGCCCGCCCTGCCGGACCAGCCCATCACTTTGGCAGAGGCCGAGCGCATCGCCGTGCGCGACCGCCTGGACATCCAGGCCGCCCGCATCGAGACGGAGGAAACCGCGGCCTCGCTGGGCCTCAGCAGGACGACACGCTTCATCAACGTGCTGGACCTGGCCTACGTGCGCAACACGGCCGGCGACGTGTCCGCGCCAGGCTACGAGATCACGCTGGAGATCCCGCTCTTCGACTGGGGCAGCGCACGCGTGGCCAAGGCCGAGGCGATCTACATGCGCTCCGCCAGCCGTCTCGCGCAAACCGCGGTGGACGCCCGCAGCGAAGCGCGCGAGGCCTACCATGCCTACCGCGGCTCCTACGATGTCGCGCGCCAGTACCGCGACCAGATCATCCCGCTGCGCAAGCAGGTGTCGAAAGAGACCCTGCTGCGCTACAACGGGATGCTGATCGGCGTGTTCGAACTGCTGGCCGACGCCCGCGCCCAGCGCGAGGCCGTCACCGCCTACATCGACGCGCTGCGCGAATTCTGGACCGACGACGCCAACTTGCAGGCGGCCCTCGGCGGCAAGCTCCCGCCGTCCGAGCCTGCAGTGAACACCACCCAAGAGACACATAAGGATCGCCAGCCATGACCAGCCGCCGCTCATTCCTGTCCGGCGCCGGTGCCGCCCTCGTCGGCAGCGCCCTCGTCAACCGCGCCAGCGCAGCCGCCATCCCCGAGGCGCCGGTGCATTCGTCGGCCGCCACCCAGGCACCGCTCGCGCCCACCTCCGGCCGCCCCTACAACCCGGTCGTCACGCTCAATGGCTGGACGCTCCCATGGCGCATGAAGGACGGCGTCAAGGAATTTCACCTCGTCGCCGAACCCGTGGTGCGCGAGATCGCGCCGGGCATGAAGGCCAACTTGTGGGGCTATAACGGCCAGAGCCCCGGCCCCACCATCGAAGTGGTCGAGGGTGACCGGGTGCGCATCTTCGTCACCAACAAACTGCCGGAACACACCAGCGTGCACTGGCATGGCCAGATCCTGCCCAGCGGGATGGACGGCGTCACGGGCCTCTCGCAGCCGCCGATTGCGCCCGGCAAGACCTACGTCTATGAATTCGTGGCCCGCCACGCGGGCACCTTCATGTACCACCCGCACGCGGACGAGATGACGCAAATGGCGATGGGGATGATGGGCTTCTGGGTCACGCACCCGAAGAATCCGCGCCAGCACGCGGTGGACCGCGACTACGTCTTCCTACTGAACGCCTACGACATCGACCCGGGCAGCTACACGCCGCGCACCAGCACCATGCTGGACTTTAACCTGTGGACCATCAACAGCCGCGCCTTCCCCGGCGTGGACCCGATGGTGGCGCGCACCGGGGACCGCGTGCGCATCCGCATGGGTAACCTGACCATGACCAACCATCCTTTCCACATCCACGGGCACCGCTTCGAGGTGACGTGCACGGACGGCGGCTTCATTCAGCCGTCGGCGCGCTGGCCGGAGGTGACGGTCGATATCGGCGTGGGGCAGATGCGCGCCATCGAATTCATCGCCGACAATCCCGGCGACTGGGCCTTCCACTGCCACAAATCGCACCACACCATGAACGCCATGGGCCACGACATGCCGAACCTGATCGGCGTGGACCACCGTGGAGTGGCCGAGAAGATCGGCAACCTGGTACCGGGCTACATGGTCATGGGGGACAAGGGCGGTGCCATGGGCGGCATGAAGATGCGGCTGCCCGAGAACACGCTGCCGATGATGGCCGGTGACGGGCCGTTCGGCCCCATCGAAATGGGTGGCATGTTCACGATGCTGAAGGTGCGCGATGGGCTGGCGCGCGGCGACTACAAGGACCCGGGCTGGTACAAGAACCCGCCGGGGACCGTGGCGCGCGAGTGGACTGGCGAGGTGCCTGAGGCGGCGCGCGCCACCGGCTCAACGCCCGCGGCGCATGATGACGGCGCACTGCAGGTCCGCAAGCCCACGGACCACCAGCACGGCCACTAGTACGAAGAATGCCCTCCGAAGAGGGCATTTTTCATGTTCGGGCATCAGCCCTTTTCACGCACCTGGTTGATGGTGTACTGCGGCAGGGAGACAACGAGGTCCTGGTCTCCCAGCTTCACCTGGCAGGACAGGCGCGAGTGCGGCGTCACGCCCCAGGCGCGGTCCAGCATGTCCTCTTCCTGGTCGGTGGCTTCGTTCAGGCTGTCGAAGCCTTCCTCGATGATGACGTGGCAGGTGGTGCACGCGCCGACCTTGCCGCAGGCGTGTTCGATGTCCACGCCCGCATCCAGCAGCGCGTCGCACAACGAGGGCGCGGACGCCACTTCAAAGTCAGCACCCTCTGGCGCGCTCTCCGGGTGTGGCTTGACGGTGACGTGCGTCATGCGCGCAGCGCGGCCGGGTAGCCTGCGTCCGTGACCACCTCCGCCACCTGCTGCGGCTGGGCACTCGACTCCACCTTCACCACCTTGGTGGCCAAGTCCACGTCCACCTTGGCGTTGGGGTCCAGGCCCTGGATCGCCTTGGTCACGCGACCCACGCAGTGGCCGCAGCTCATGCCTTCCACAGTCAGTTCATACATGTCGTTCACTCCTTTTTCAACGGTGTTGTCGGGTTGGATGTCTTGGGTGTCATGCGGACGCCAGCGCCGCAGCAGCAGAGCGTTGGTGACCACGCTCACGGAGCTGAGCGCCATCGCGGCACCCGCAATCACGGGGCTCAGGTAGCCCAGGGCGGCCAGCGGAATGCCGACCAGGTTATATACAAACGCCCAGCCGAGGTTCTGGCGAATCTTGGCGTAGGTACGGCGCGAGATGGAGACCGCGTCAGCCACCAGCGCCGGGTCGCCGCGCATCAGCGTGATGCCGGCGGCATGCACGGCGACGTCCGTGCCAGTGGCCATGGCGATGCCGATGTTGGCGGCGGCCAGCGCGGGCGCGTCGTTGATGCCGTCGCCCACCATCGCCACCACGCGGCCGCCCTGCCCCAGCTGCTGCACGGCGGCGGCCTTGGTCTCGGGCAGGATGTTGGCGCGCACCACGGTGATATCGACTTGCGCGGCCACCGAATGGGCCGCACCTTCGTTGTCGCCCGTGAGCAGCACGCTGTCGATGCCCATCTCCCGCAGGTGGCGCACCGCGTGCGCCGACGACGCTTTGAGCACATCGCCAAAGGCCAGCAGGCCAAGCGCCTCCGTGCCCTTTTCCGTGGTGCGGGCCAGCCAGGAGACGGTGCGTCCGGCCTGTTCGTGGCGCCGGGCGGCCGCGTCGAGCTCCTTCGTGTCAGCGCCCAGCTGCTCCATCAAGCGGCGGTTGCCGAGGTGGATGTCGGCGCCATCGATCCTGGCGCGCACACCCAGGCCGGGCAAGGCGGCGGCATCGGATGCCGCAGGCAGCTGCAGCCCGGCGGCACGCGCCGCCTCGGCCACCGCAGCCGCCAACGGGTGGCTGCTGTATTGCTGCACGGCCCAGGCGAGTTCCAGCACGCGGCTGGACGCCAGCCCTGCGGTTTCCACTGCCGCCACGGTCGGCTTGCCTTCGGTGAGCGTGCCGGTCTTGTCGAAGGCGACCACCTTGACCGCGTGCGCCGTCTCCAGTGCTTCCGCATCCTTGATCAAGATGCCGTGGCGCGCGGCCACGCCGGTGCCGACCATGATCGCGGTCGGCGTGGCAAGGCCCAGGGAGCAGGGGCAGGCAATCACCATCACCGCCACCGCGTTGAGCAGCGCCCGCTGCCAGTCCCCGGTCGCCATACCCCAGCCGAGAAGTGTCAGCGCCGCCAGGACGATCACCACCGGCACGAACACGGCGCTGATGCGGTCCACCAGGCGCTGGATCGGGGCCTTGGCCGCCTGCGCGTCCTCCACCAGCTGGATGATCCGTGACAGCATGGTCTGCGCGCCAACGGCGGTCGCTTCGAGGATCAGCAGGCCCTCTGCGTTGAGCGCACCGGCAGCCACATTGTCGTCCACTGCCTTGGCAACCGGCAGGCTCTCGCCGGTGAGCAAGGACTGGTCCACATGGCTCGCGCCTTCGGTCACGCGGCCGTCGACCGGTATGCGTTCGCCGGGGCGCACGATCACGGTGTCGCCGAGCCGGACTTCGGACACCGGGATCAGGGCTTCCACGCCGTGGCGCCGCACGGTCGCCTGCGCGGGGCGCAGCGATTCGAGCGCGCTGATAGCGTCGATGGCCTGGCGCTTGGCGCGCGCTTCCAGCCATTTGCCCAGCAGGACCAGTGTAATGATCGCGGCCGAGGATTCGAAGTACAGGTCCGATTCCGGCTGCGCATACATCAGGTACAGCGACAGTCCAAACGCCGCGCTGGTGCCGAGGGCCACCAGCAGGTCCATGTTGCCGGTGCCGGCACGCAGCGCCTTCCAGCCCGCGCGGTAGAAGCGCGCACCGAGCCAGAACTGGACGGGCGCGGCCAGCGCGAGGCGCAACCAGCCGGGCATCATCGGCATGTGTACGCCGATCCAATCGAGGCC
The DNA here is from genome assembly GCF_004614185.1 of Zemynaea arenosa. Lineage (GTDB taxonomy): Bacteria > Pseudomonadota > Gammaproteobacteria > Burkholderiales > Burkholderiaceae_D > Telluria > Telluria arenosa. Next base: position 65,145 of record NZ_SPVF01000153.1, read on the forward strand.
CATGGGCAGCATCAGCGGAATGCTCAACGCGGCCGCCACGGCGACGGGCCACCATTCCGGTGCGCGCTTCGGGGGCGCGGTTGGCTTGGGCTCCTCGGGCGGCCGCGCGACAACCGCCTCATAGCCGGCTTTGTCCACGGCCGCGATCAGCGCCGCCGCGTTGATGCCCTCATCGGCCACCACCTGGGCCTTTTCGGTCGCCAGGTTGACCGTGGCCGAGTGCACGCCGGGCACCTTGAGCAGCGCTTTTTCGACGTGCATCACGCATGAGGCGCACGTCATGCCGTGCACTTCCAGGGTGGTCGGCCCGGTCCGCACCGGGCTTTCGATCGTGTCCATCGCGACTGCTCCTGCGGGTTTGGCGTATCAATGGTGACACGATAAACCTTCCCACAGTAGCAAGGTCAAGCCTTCCGTGCGCGGTCAGGCGGTTGAGCGCTGTCCCGTGCTGTCGAGCAGCTTGCGAATCTCGGGAATGCAGGAGCCGCAGTTGCCACCTGCTTTCAGGCAGGCTGTCACCTCCTGCACGCTGCAGAGTCGCCGCTTGATGATGGCCTGCTTGATCGTACCCGCGCCGACGCCGAAACAAGAGCAGACCACCGGACCATCGTCGCGCTGGCCCAGCGGCTGGCCGGCCAGTAGAGCGGCGCGCGTGCGGGCGTCGATGGTTTTGCCGAATTGGGCGGCCAGCCAGGTGCGGGGCGGCAGGTCGGGGCGGGATGAAATGAAGACGACGGCCTGCAGCTGGTCGCCGCTCAGCAGCACTGCGCGGTAGATGCCCTCGCTGGCGTCTTCATATTCGAGCCAGTCGGCCCGAGGGTCGTGCTCGTCCACCAGCTGACGTGCCCAGTCCGCGCGGTCGCGGATCCGGCCACGGCCTGCGGCTTCGTAGCGCACGCACTCGGTTTCCTGCACGCGAGTCCAGTAAGTGAGCGCGTCCAGGTCGGCACCGCGGCGGGTCAGGATGAAGGCATGCCAGTCGACCGGGAACGGCTCGACAGTCACCGGCGTGTGCTTGAATTCGGGCTCGCCGGAAATCGGGTCGACCACTGGGTTCACGAGGGCGCCGACACGTGCATCCGATGCCGTCTGGCCGTTCCAGTGAATCGGCACGAAGACGCCGCCGCGCGCGATGCCGCCGGAGTGCCGCACCCGCGCCACCAGAGCGCCCCAGGCGCTGCGCACCCGCGCCAGCTCGCCCTCGCGCACACCGGCGAGCAAGGCGTCCTGCGGGTGCAGGTCCACGAAGCACTCCGGCGTGTGCCCTGCCAGCTTCGCCGCCCGGCCCGTCCGCGTCATCGTATGCCACTGATCCCGCACGCGCCCCGTGTTCAGGGCCAGCGGATACTCCGCATCGGTCGCATGCTGCGGCATCCGTGGCCGCGTCGCCACGAAGCGCGCCCGCCCGTCCGCGTGCTGAAAGCGTCCATCCCCGAACAGCCGCTCGCTGTCCAACCGATTGTCCCTGCACCCGCCGCACAGCACCGCACTGGATCGCTCGCGGCCGCCCGCTGCCCCACCGGACTCCGCCCCCGCGTCGCCTGTGGTGCGCTGCCCGCTCATGCCATCCACGGACAGCTGCCCGGCTGCGCCGTCGCCCGTGCGGGCCTGCCCGCCCGTCCTGACAGGCCAGCGCACCGGCTCCAGCGCATCGTACTGCTCGCGGCTCAGGCCTGCCAGGCCGCCCAAATTGAACAATCGCTCGCCATCGTTGCGATACGCAGAGAGCCTTGCGTGCTCGTCGAAAATGGCATGTGGTCCTGCGTAATCGAAGCCCCGGAATCCCATCCTCTTGGCGACCTCGCAAACCGCCCGCCAATCCCCACGCGCCTGCCCTGGCGCGCTGAGAAACGCCCGCTGCCGCGAGATGACCCGCTCCGAATTGGTCACGGTGCCGTCCTTCTCCCCCCACGCCAGTGCCGGCAGCAGCACATCCGCGTACTCCGTGCAATCGGTTCGCTCGACGACATCCGACACCACCACCAGCTCGCACCTGGCCAGCGCCCGCCGCATCCGGTCTGCGTCCGGCAGGCTGACCACGGGGTTCGTCCCCATGATCCACACCGCCTTCACCCGCCCGACATCGATCGCCTCGAACAGCTCGACCGCCTTCAGCCCACTCCGCCCTGCCATCCGCGGGCTGCCCCAGAACTCTTGCACCACCTCCCGATGGCGCGGAATCTCAATCTCCATATGCGCCGCGAGCGTATTTGCCAGCCCACCAACCTCCCGGCCGCCCATCGCATTGGGCTGGCCCGTCAGAGAAAACGGCCCCATGCCCGGCCGTCCTATCCGCCCGCTCAGCAGATGGCAATTGATGATGGCGTTGACCTTGTCCGTTCCCGCCGACGACTGGTTCACGCCCTGCGAATACGCCGTCACCGCCCGCTCGTTCTCTTCGAACCAGCGGTAAAACGTCAGCACATCCTCCACCGCCAGCCTGCACACAAGCGCCACCTCCTCCGGCGTGCAATCCTGCGCCACCGCCAACGCTTCCTCCGCGCCGATCGTGTGCCGCTCCACCCACGCACTGTCCGTGCAGCCGTGCTCCCGCAGCCAGCGCAGCAAGCCATTGAACAGCCACACGTCAGTCCCCGGCCGCACCGGCAGGTGCAAATCCGCCAGCTCGCACGTCGCCGTCCGCCGCGGATCGATCACCACCACCTTCAGGCCCGGCCGCGCCTCCCGCGCCTTCAGCACGCGCTGGAACAGCACAGGATGGCACCACGCCGCATTCGACCCGGCCAGCACCACCAGGTCCGCCAGCTCGAAGTCCTCATAGCAGCCCGGAACGATGTCTTCCCCAAACGCCCGCTTGTGCCCCGCAACGGATGAGGACATGCAGAGCCGCGAATTGGTATCGATGTTCGCGCTGCCGACATACCCTTTCATGAACTTGTTGGCGACGTAGTAGTCTTCCGTAAGCAGCTGGCCAGAGACATACATCGCCACCGCATCCGCCCCGTGCTCCGCAATGATGCGGCTGAAGCCCTCGGCTACGCGACCGAGCGCCGCGTCCCAGTTTGTCGCACGCAGCGCGCCGTCCTCCCGCAGCAAGGGCTGCAGCAGCCGTCCTTCCATGCCGAGAGTGTCGCCCAGTGCGGAACCCTTCACGCAAAGCCGGCCTTTGTTAGCAGGATGCTGCTCATCTCCGAGCACTTGCAGGCCTGCCGGGCCACTCGTTACCGACACTCCACAGCCCACGCCGCAGTAAGCGCAAGTCGTGCGCACCGCCGCAATCGGAATCTTCAAGTCCATGCCTTCCTCACGCCGCCTCCGCATCCGGCGGACGGCCAAACAGCAGCTGCTGGCGCAGCGCACGCACGTCCGCGCCGCTGCGTATCAGTTCCGCGTACCACGCGCCATCGCCCACGTCCCCGTACAGCACCGCGCCAGTGAGCCGGCCACCGCTCAGCACCAGCCGCTTGTAGATTCCACGCCTCGGGTCGCGCAGCACCAGGTCATCGTTTTCGTCGTCCGCACCGAATTGGCCGACCGAGTACAGGTCGATCCCCGTCACCTTCAGCCGCGCGGGCGCTGGCTGCTGCCGGAAGCGCAGATGCCCCGCCTGCGCCAGATGCGCCGCGCAAACGCGCGCCTGTTCCCACAACGGCGCCACCATGCCAAAGGTCGCAGCGCGGTGCTGCACGCATTCGCCCACCGCGTACACGCGTGGATCGTAGGTTTGCAAGGTGTCGTCCACGAGAATCGCCCGCTCGCAGCGCAGGCCCGCCGCCTTGGCCAGTTCGATGTTGGGCCGCACGCCCGCCGCCATCACCACCAGATCGGCTGGCAGTACCTCGCCATCGGCCAGCCGCACCTGCTGCACGTGGCCGGCACCTTCCAGCGCCGCTGTCTGCGCCTGCAAACGCAGTTGCACACCCTTGCGCTCCAGCTCCGCCTTCAGCAGCGCTGCGGCGTCCGCGTCCAGCTGCTGGTTCATGAGCGCGTCCGCGAGATGCAGCACCGTGACGCGCATGCCGCGCTGGCGCAGGCCGCATGCCGCCTCCAGCCCAAGCAGGCCGCCACCAATCACCACCGCAGCGCCACCTCGCCTGGCCGCGGCCAGCATGGTGTCCACATCCGCCAGGTCCCGGAAGCCGATGACGCCCGCCAGCCCGTGCCCCGGTACCGGCACGATGAACGGCCGCGAGCCAGTGGCCAGGAGCAACCGGTCGTACCGTACTTCGCGGCCCGTCTCCGCCCGGACCACACGCCGCCGGCGGTCGATCGCCGCCACCGGATCGCCCATGTGCAGCGTGATACCGCGCGCGCGATACCACTCCGGCGTGTTGAGCATGATCTCGTCCACCGTCTTCTCACCCGCCAGCAGCGGCGAGAGCATGATCCGGTTGTAGTTTCCGTGGGGCTCGGCACCAAAGACAGTGATGTCGTACAGGTCCGGCGCGAGGGCCAGGAGCTCCTCCACCGTCCGCATCCCGGCCATGCCGTTACCAACGACGACGAGCGAAGGCCGGGCTGTCATGCGCGGACCCACACGAGGCCCTGCTCGATGCGCGCCGGGTAGGCGGGCACCGACTGAGCGGGGGCCTCGATGCACTCGCCGGTTCGCAGGTCGAAGTGCTGCTTGTACAGCGGCGACGCCACCACCACCCGCTCGCCCACGCTTCCCACCAGCCCACGCGCCAGCACGGAGGCACCGGATTTCGGGTCCACATTGCCGATCGCGTAGACCGCATCATTGGCGTTGAGGCGGAATACCGCCACTTGTTCGCCGCCCAGCAGCGCACAGACGCCCGTATCGGGCAGGATGTCGTCCACCGCGCAGACGGCGGTCCAGTTGTCGAGTTGCAGGTCACGATGCATGCTGGTCTCCTTGAATGAATGGTCAGGCCACGCGGGCGATCGGGATGACGGCGCGGTGGCGTTCTTCCTGGCTGGCCGGGCGCGGCTGGCCCCGTTCGGGCACGTAGGCCAAGTTCGGGTCGGGCTGTTCGGCATTGACGAAGTGGCGGAAGCGGCGGCGCACTTGCGGATCGGTGACAGCTTCCTTCCACTCGCAGGCGTAACCATCGACGACCTTCTGCATGTCCGCTTCCAGCTCCGTGGCGATGCCCAGGCGGTCATCCAGCACGACGGACTTCAGGTAGTCCAGCCCACCCTCCAGGTTCTCGCGCCAGGTGCTGGTGCGCTGCAGGCGGTCCGCGGTGCGCACATAGAACATCAGGAAGCGGTCGATCATGCGGACCACCGTTTCTTCGTCGAGGTCCGCCGCCAGCAGCTCGGCATGGCGCGGCTTCATGCCGCCGTTCCCGCAGACGTAGAGGTTCCAGCCTTTTTCGGTCGCGATCAGTCCCACGTCCTTCCCTTGCGCCTCGGCGCATTCACGGGTACAGCCGGAGACGCCGAACTTGATCTTGTGCGGCGCGCGCAGGCCCTTGTAGCGGTTCTCCAGGCGGATGGCGAATCCCACGCTGTCACCGACGCCGAAACGGCACCATGTGGAGCCGACGCAGGACTTCACCGTGCGCAGCGACTTGCCGTAGGCGTGGCCCGACTCGAAGCCCGCCGCGATCAGCTCCTCCCAGATCGCGGGCAATTGCTCGACGCGCGCGCCGAACAGGTCGACCCGCTGCCCTCCGGTGATCTTGGTGTACAGGCCGTACTTTTGGGCCACCTGGCCGACCGCGATCAGGCCCTCGGGCGTGACCTCACCGCCCGGCATGCGCGGCACCACGGAATACGTTCCGTCCTTCTGGATATTCCCGAGGAAGTAGTCGTTGGAGTCCTGCAGGCTGGCGTGCTGCGGCTTGAGCACGAATTCGTTCCACGCTGAGGCGAAGATGCTGGCTGCCACCGGCTTGCAGATATCGCAGCCCATCCCCGTTCCATGCCGCTGCAGCAGCTCGCGAAAGTCCTTGATGCCGCCCGTGCGCACCAGGTGGAACAGCTCCTGCCGCGAATACGCGAAGTGCTCGCACAGGTGGTTGTTGACGGCCATGCCCAGGCGGGCCATCTCGGCCTTCATCACCTGCGCGGCCAGCGGCACACATCCGCCGCAACTTGTCCCGGCGCCGGTGCAGGTCTTCAGCGCGCCCATGTCGGCCGCGCCACCGGCCACCGCCGCGCAGATGGCCCCCTTGCTCACGCCATTGCAGGAGCAGATCTGGGCGCTGGCGGGCAAGGCGTCAACACCCAGCCCCTTGGCCTCTCCGCCGCGCCGGGGCAGGATCAAATCTTCCGGCGCATCAGGCATCGGCAGGCGATTGAGGACGGCTTGCTGCAGCATCGGGTACTCCGCTGCGTCGCCCACCAGCACGGCACCCAGCAGCTGCTTGCCACAGGAGGACAGCACCAGCTTCTTGTAGATACGGCGCCGTTCGTCGCTGAACACGCAGGAGCGGCTGCCTTCCGTCAGGCCATGCGCGTCGCCGACGCTGGCCACGTCCACACCCATCAGCTTGAGCTTCGTGCTCAGGTCCGCGCCTTCGAATGCCGCATCCTCGCCGAGCAGATGGCGCGCTGCGGTGCGGGCCATGTCGTAGCCCGGCGCCACCAGGCCATACACCTGGCCGTTCCAGCTCGCGCATTCGCCGATGGCGTAGATGCAAGGGTCGCTGCTGCGGCACGCGCTGTCGATCGCAATGCCGCCCCGTGGCCCCGGTTCCAGCCCGGCGGCGCGCGCGAGCCCGTCCTGCGGGCGAATCCCGGCCGAGAACACGATCATGTCGGTGTCAAGATGAGTGCCATCAGCAAAGCACATGCGGTGGCGTGCGCCCTCCCCGCCTGTGATGGCATTGGTCTGCCGCCCGGTGTGCACGATGACACCCAGCTCCTCGATCCGCGCCCGCAGGGTACGCGCCCCCGCGTCGTCGATTTGCGCCGCCATCAGCCGCGGCGCGAATTCCACCACGTGCGTCTCCAGTCCCATGTCGCGCAGGGCCTTGGCGCATTCGAGACCCAGCAGGCCACCGCCCACGACGGCGCCGCTGCGCGACGCCCGGCCTGCGGCATGCATGGCTACCAGGTCCTCGATGGTGCGGTAGACGAAGCAGCCGTCCCGGTCGTGCCCCGGCACCGGCGGCACGAATGGGTAGGAGCCGGTGGCCAATACCAGGCGGTCGTAGGCCAGCACGTCACCACAGTCGGTGGTCACGGTCTGCGCGGCGCGGTCGATGCTGGCCGCACGCGTATTCAGCCGGAGCCTGAAGCCCGTACGCGCGAAGAAGTCCGGCGCCACCAGCGACAGCTCGTCCGCCGTGCGGCCGCTGAAGAATTCAGAGAGATGCACCCGGTCATAGGCTGGGTGTGGCTCGGCGCACAGCACCGTCACCTCCAGCCCCGCCACGCCTTCCAGCTGTTCCAGGAAGCGGTGCCCCACCATGCCATGACCCACAACGACGATCTTCATGGTCACGCTCCCGCCGGCGCCGCCGCGCCATCGAGCGAGCCGATACCGACCCGCACCGCGATCGCGCACAGCGCGGCCACCATCACGGCCACGCTCAGGATCGTGAGCGTCTGCTGCACGTCGCCCACGCCCTTGAGCACGAACCCGGCCACCACCGCGCCCACGTTGCCACCCGCGCCAACGATGCCTGCCACGCCACCGAGCGCTTTGCGGTCGATGAACGGCACCAGCGCATAGGTGGCGCCGCAAGCCATGTGGGTGAACAGGCCGAAGGCCAGCATGGACGCCACCGCGAACACCGCGGCCCCGGCGTGCGAGAACAGGTAGAGGCCGAGGCCTTCGCCGACCATCAGCACGAACAGCAGCAGCACGCGGGGCGCGAGGTCCCCGCGGTGCGCGGCCTTGTCCGACAGCCAGCCGCCGAGGGCACGCGCAAACAGTGCGAGCAGGCCGAAGCTGCCCGCCGCCAGCCCTGCTGCTCCCAGCGAGAGCCCGAACTTGTCGACGTAGTACTGGGCCGCGATGTTGTGGATGAAGATCTCGATCCCGAAACAGGCGCCATAGGTCACAAACAGCATCCACACCCGGTAGTTGGCCGCCGCCGCACGGAAGCTCCCCCAGCCGCCCTTGCCGCCGGTCTCCGGCACGCGGCCCGCCGCGCGCAATTCGTCAAAATTCCCTTCCGGGCAGTCCTGTGTGTACTTCCAGTAGAGGACCGCCATCAGCAGCATGGCCGCGCCGGGCACGATCATCGCGATCCGCCAGCCCAGCGACTGGTCCACGCCCAGCATCAGCAGAGCCGCCAGCAGGAGCGGCATGGCCGCCTGCGCCGCGCCGCCGCCGGCATTGCCCCATCCGGCCGCCGCCGCATTCGCCGTGCCGACGACCCGAGGCGCGAACATCACGGAGGTGTGGTACTGGGTGATGACAAAGCTGGCGCCCACAGCCCCGATCCCGAGCCGGAACAGAAGGAAGCTCTCGTAGCTCTGCGCAAACGAGATGCCCAGCACCGGCAGTGCGCCCAGGGCCAGCAGGCCGGTGTAGGTCTTGCGCGGGCCGAAACGGTCGCACAAGGGCCCGACCAGCAACCGCACCACGATCGTGATGGCGACGGCTGCGATGTTGATATTCGCGATCTGCGCCGCCGTGAGGTGGAACTCGCCCTTCAGCACCGGCATCAGCGGCGCGCAGGCGAACCACGCAAAGAAGCAGACGAAGAATGCCGCCCAGGTCAGGTGAAATGCGCGCATCTGCGGGGTGTGCAGCGATGCTATGTCGATGCGGTCGGCTTTGGCCATGATCCAGTTCCTATCCCATTGGTCAAACAAAAAAGCGCCCGCCCTGCCGGTGCGCATGCAGCACACCAGCCAGGCGGACGCCGTTGTCCGGAGCGCCGGTCCGCCATTGGACCGGCTGTTTGTTCAAGGGGGATCGCCGTTGATCCCACGCTCACCTTCTTGCAAGAGCCGTGCCACGCGATGAACCGGGTGAATCAGGCGCCGTGCGAGCCCCCTTTTGCGCCATCGCGGTGCGCGAGCGCCCGCTCATGATGCAGACTTCAGCGCCGGATCGTGCACGATGCGAGATAGCCGTGCGGGTCGCTGCCGTCCCACACCACATCGTCGATCAGGCGCGAGGAGCGATGCAGGGCCGAGAAGGTGGGCACCTCGGCCAGCTCCGCCGCCTCGCGGTACAGCCGCATGCGGTTGAGCGCAGCGGCGACGGCCTCGTAGTCCGGCTCCTTCTTCAACAGGCCCCAGCGCACCTGCTGGGTCATGAACCAGGTGGCGTCCGACAGCCACGGATGGTTCACGGCGCCGCCGTCGTGGAAGCGCACAGGGTTCGCGTCGTCCCAGCTGTTCCCCAGACCGTCCTCATAACGGCCCAGCAGGCGCGGTGCGATGTCTTCCCGCGCGGCGCCTACGTACGCGGGGGAGGACAACACCTCGGCGGCGGCGGACCGGTTGGCGCCCGAGGCATCCATCCAGCGCGCCGCCTGCAGCACCGCTGCGACCAGGGCGCGGCAGGTATTGGGGCAGGCGTCGGCAAAGGCGGACGAGGTGCCCAGCACCTTGCCCGGGTGGTCCGGCCAGATCTCCTGGCTGGTCGCGACAGTGAATCCCGAGCCATCGCGCACGGCCCGCGCGCCCCATGGTTCGCCCGCGCAGTAGCCGTCCATATGTCCGGCCGCGAGGTTGGCGGCCATCTGCGGGGGCGGCACGGTGACGCTGTACGCATGCCGGAACGGGTCGATGCCCGCCGCGGCCAGCCAGTAATAGAGCCACAGCGCATGGTTCCCGGTCGGGAAGGTGTGGCCGAAGCTGTAGCCACGCGGCTCGGCGCGGATCAGCTGCGCCAGCGACGATCCATCCACCGCGCCCCGTTCCGCGAGGCGGCGCGACAGTGTGATGGCCTGCCCGTTGCGGCTGAGGCCCATGAGGATGGCCAGCGGATGCGGCGCGGCACCGATGCCCAGCTGGACCCCCACCATCAGTCCATACAAGACATGCGCCGCATCCAGCTGGCCCCGCACCAGACGATCCCGCACCGAGGACCACGAAGCCTCCTTCGACAGCACGATGCGGATGCCCTGCTGCTCGTCGAACCCGAGCACGGACGCCATCACCACGGGCGCACAATCGGTGAGCGGCATGAAGCCGACCCTGACTTCCGTGCGCTCGGGCGCCGTACCATGGACGCGTGTCATCCCAGCAGATCCTCGATGTCCAGCAGCCGGCGCGCGAGCTCCGCCAGCTTGATGTTCTTGTTCATGGCCATGCTGCGCAGGCGCGCATAGGCCTCGTCTTCCGTGATGCGGTAGCGCGCCATCAGCACGCCCTTGGCCCGTTCGATGACCTTGCGCTCGGCCAGCCGGGCGCGCGTGCCGGTCAGCTCTTCCAGCAAGCGCACCTGCTGGCGAAAGCGCGCCAGCGCCACATTGATCACGGGCCGCACCCGCTCCGCGCGCAGGCCGTCCACCACATAGGCGGTGATGCCAGCCTCCATGGCCGCGTCCAGCGTAGCAGGGGTTTCGTCGTCGGTGAACATCACCACGGGGCGCGGGGCGTCACGGGTGGCGATCACGATGTGTTCGAGCACATCGCGCGCGTCCGATTCGGCATCGGCCACGATGAGGTCCGGCTGCAGCCGCGCCACCTGCGCGGGCAGGAACATGTCGGCCGCGAGCACCGCCACGATCTCGTAGTCCGGTAGCGCCAGTGCGGCACGCAAAGCCTGCACGCGCGCGCCCTCATCCCCGTCCGGCTGGACCAGGATGATGCGCAGGGGCCGGGCGGGCGGAGTGCAGTCGCTCATGTGCTGAGACGTCTGCAAGAAGCAGGCCATCCCGGCGGATGGCACCGCTGCGCGAGACGACGCACTACAATGGGGCTTTTTACGGACAGGAGGCATCATGAGCGAACATTCCGCATCCAGGCGTGGTGCATTGGCGCAGACGCTGGCCCTCGCGGCGGGGGCGGTGGCGGCCAGCGGCGCAGCGGCCGCACCGGCACCGGCAGCGGGCGCACCAGCCTACC
>NZ_SPVF01000268.1 GCF_004614185.1 Zemynaea arenosa
TCCCCGCATCGGCCAGCGGCGGAGCCAGCTGGGTGGCCGGCATACCGGAAGCGGCGGGCGCTGTGGCGGCCAGCACGGGAGCCACTGGGGCGGCGGGAGGGTTGGCGTTCCGGGCTTGGGCCAGCGCGGCCTGGGTGTCCTGCAGGCGCTGCTCCAGCGCCGCGAGGCGCGCTTCGTAGTCCTGCTTCATCTTGGCGATCTCGGCGCGGATGGCAGACAGGTCCTGGTCGTCCGCCGCGTGGGCGGACAGCGGCAATGCCAATGCGGCGGCCAGCGCCGCGCAAGCAACTTGCGGTTTCATCGAAAAAACTCCTGAATAGAAATGACGGCTCGCACCAGCCCGCGGCAAAGCAGGACTGGCGAACGGAATCAGAGACACTCAGGAAAGGCTGGGTGGCGCGCGCGAGTCGAACACGCAGACCGTACGGCGGCAGGCGTCGCCCGGTTCAGCGCTGGTGATGAGAGACGACCCCGGATCGGTGGCCGCAAAGGTGCGGGTGTCGCTGCCGACCACGCCCGCGAGCTGCGCAAACGCCGCGCACTGCTCGCACAGCTGGTCCGCCGCGCGCTGCTTGCCGGCCTTGCTGCCGGCGGTCTCAGCCGCATGCTCCGTGTTCCAGTGCGACAGCGCGTGCGTGAACGCCATCTGCTGGGACAGCACCAGCAGCAGCGACAGCAGGACACGGACGAAAACGCGACGGGTCATGGAAAGCGGGGCCAAAGAACGCCCGCATTGTAATGCGATCTCGGGCGCGGCGGTGACAATTCTGCATGCATATAAGTGGGCGTTATCGTTGCGGACGGTCAATACCGACGGGGCGGGCGGGGGTAGGCTGGGACCTTTCTTATTGCCAGGAGGAATGAATCATGCGCACCCGCCTGTCGCCGTCCGCACTCCGCGTCACCGCCCTGCTTGCCGCCGCCGGGCTGTGCGCCTGCGTCAGCAGTACCGCGCCGGATGCGCCTTCTCCCGTCAGCCTGGTGCTCGGCGCCAGCAGCACCGCAGTCACACCGGGCACCAGCGCGGATGTGGAGCTGACCGCGCAGGTCCGCGATGCCGAGGGCCACCCGGTGCCGGGCGTGCGCGTGCAATTTGGCGCCGATCGTGGCGCCGTCCAGGTGCTGACGGGCGTGACTGACAGCTTCGGCACCGCGACCGCGCGCTTAGGGTCCATCGGCGAGACGGACGCCCACCTGGTGACGGCCACGGCCCGCACCCGCAAGCTGTCCGCCTGGACCATGGTACGGGTCGGGAACCCCGTCGCTACTCTATAAGTGCGCCGACTGTTGTAAAGTCTGATTTCCTTGTGGAAATTAGTTGCCTTGAGAAAATACTTCAGGCTAAGATGATCGAATGACCAGCACCGCTATTCCCGTCAGCAATTCCATCGCCGATATCAAGGCCCTGATCCGCCGCGAATCGCGCCGCGTGACTTCCTACGACGTCGCCAGCCTGGCGGGCGTGTCGCAGTCGGCGGTGTCGCGCTGTTTCAAGCCGGGCGCATCGGTGTCCAAGGCCACTTACGCCCGCGTGATGAAGGCGGCGCAGGAGCTCGACTACACTCCGAACGCGGCCGCCCGCAGCCTGATCACCCGGCGCTCGAACCTGGTGGCGGTGCTGGTGTCCGAGTCGGCGGTCAGCTTCTATCCGGACGTGCTCAACGAGCTTACGCGCCAGTTCGCCGAGCGCGGCATGCGCATCGTCCTGTTCACCTTCGTGCATGAAAGCCAGCTGGACAGCACCCTGGCCGACGTCTGGCAGCACCAGATAGACGGCGCCGTGGTGTCCGCGCGCATGCTGCCCTCGCAGATCGCGGAATTCGAGCGCCGCGGCGTGCCCTTCGTCCTGTTCAACCGCCACCTGCGCGACCAGTCGGTCAATGCGATCGTGTGCGACCAGGTGGAAGCGGCGCGCACCATGGCCTCGCGCCTGGCTGCGGCCGGGCACAAGCGCTTTGCCATCATCGACGGCCCGGCCGATTCGACCATCGCCCAGGACCGGCGCCGCGGCATCTCCGAACGGTTGGCCGAGCTGGGCTTGCCTGCTCCGGTCGTCGTCAGCGGCGGCCTGGACTACACTAGCGGCGCGCGCGGTATGCGCGAAGTGATCGAGCGCTGCGGCATGCCGCCGGACGCGGTCATGTGCGGCAACGACATGATGGCGATCGGCTGCCTGGACACGGCACGCCATGAATTCAAGATCAGCGTGCCGCACCAGATGTCGATCACCGGCTTCGACGGCATCGCCCAATCGAGCTGGCTCTGCTACAACCTCACCACCTTGCGCCAGCCGGTGCAGAGCATGGCGGTCGCGGCCGCAGACATGCTGGTCGGCCTGGCCCGCCAGCTGGAACGGGCGCCCGAGCGGCGCGTGTTCTCCGCCGTGTTCGTCGATGGCGCCACCGCGCGGCTCGGGCCCGCGTTCTGAATTCTGCGCTGCGGCGGAACCCCTTCTCAGATGGACTTTCGCCGGACTCGTTCCGGCGTTTTCTTTGGTACTGCCCGCTCAGGCGCCGCGAGCGCCGAGGCGGTGCATGCGGTCCAGCCATTTGACAGTGTCGGCATTGGCCATGGCACCGGCCATGCCGATCAGGGTGTGGCGCACGGGCGCGACACCGACGAAACCGAGGATATTGCGTTCGAGCGAGCGCACGCTGTGGGCCTGGAAGTAGAAGCGGTACAGCGCGGCGGGCATGCCCATGGTCACCACGATACGGGCGCTGCGGCCGGCCAGCGCCTTGTGCGCGAACGGATTGGCGCCCTCGCCGGCGAAGGCGAATCCGGGACGGGCAACCTGTTCGAGGAAGCCTTTGAGCAGCGCGGGCATGTCACCGAGCCACAGCGGGAAGATCACGACGATGTGCTGGGCGCGGCCGATGGCGCGCTGGGCGGGCAGCAGCGCTTCGGGGAGCACGCCGTGTTCCCAGTCCTGCTGGCTGCGCAGCAGAGGAAAGTCGATGTGGGCCACGTCCACGCGCTCCACCGTATGACCGGCCTCTTCCGCGCCTTGAGCGTAGGCGTCGGCCAGCGCATGGCAGAAGTGCGGCGCGGAGCCGTCCGGATGCCCCTGGATGATGACGATGTGCTGGCCCATGCTTTGTGCTCCCTCAATGATGGAGCCAGAGTAGCCAGATCGCCTCGCTCTGCGAATGACCAGGATCAAATCGCAGCGGAACGCTGAAAAACGAAAAGGCCAGCTATGACAGCTGGCCCCGGCGTCTTGTTAGTCACGAGACTAACGAAAAGGCCAGCTATGAAAGCTGGCCTTTGGTGTCTTGGTGGGCGGTGCAAGTTTCGAACTTGCGACCCCCACAGTGTGAATGTGGTGCTCTACCCCTGAGCTAACCGCCCAAAACGAGGAGTATTATAGCCGCCCTCTTTCGTTCTGTCACGTCCCATTTGAAATTTCTTCTGACACTGCGTAGGAACGCCAGACACTGGTCCCCTTGATCTGCTTGTCCAGGCCATTCAGCAGCTCCTGGTGCGCCGCCTCTTCCTCCGCGCTCGCGCACAGCACCAGCACGTCGGCCAGCGCCACCGCTTCCAGCAGACCGCCCTCAACCGCGGCCTCCACGGCCATGTCCATGGTCAGCGAATTCTGACCGCGTGTCATCGCCAAATAGACATCGGCCAGCAGCTCCGCGTCCAGCAGCGCGCCGTGCAGCTTGCGGTGCGCATTCGAGATCCCGTAGCGCTCGCACAGCGAGTCCAGCGAGTTGCGCTTGCCCGGATGGAGTTCCTTGGCGTTGACCAGCGTGTCGATCACCCCGCTGCAGTGCGAGGTGAACGTCGGCAGCCCCAGCAGCTTGAACTCGTGATCGAGAAAGCCCAGGTCGAACGGCGCATTGTGGATGATTACCTCGGCGCCATCGATATAGGCGCGCAGCTCGTGCACGACATCGCAGAACTTCGGCTTATCACGCAGGAACTCTGTGGTCAGGCCGTGCACCGCCAGCGCCTCTTCATGCGAGTCGCGCTCGGGATTGATATAGCGATGGAAGTTGTTGCCGGTGAGTTTACGGTCGCGGATTTCAACGCAACCGACTTCGATGATGCGGTCACCCGTGCGGGGATTGAGGCCGGTGGTTTCGGTATCGAGGACGATCTGGCGCATGGGAAGAGACGAGTGGAACTGATGAGCTACAGGCGGCGCATTGTAGCAAAGCACGCCGCGCCATTGGTTGCTGGGCTGGCCTTGACCGTCAGCGCCGGATACTGTCTACCCCGCGGTTGGCCAGCTGGTCGGCGCGCTCATTGCCGGGGTGGCCGTTATGGCCGCGCACCCATTTCCACTCCACCTGATGCGCCTGGCGCGCGGCATCCAGTTCCATCCACAAGTCCGCATTCTTGACCGGCTCCTTGGCCGCCGTCTTCCAGCCGCGCGCCTTCCAGCCGTGGATCCATTCGCTGATCCCTTTTTGTACGTACTGGCTGTCGGTGTGCAGCACCACCTCGCATGGCCGCTTGAGCGCGGTGAGCGCTTCGATCACGGCCTTCAGCTCCATGCGGTTGTTGGTGGTGTTCGGCTCGCCGCCGAAGATCTCTTTCTCGTGCCCGTCCGCGACGAGCAGTGCGCCCCAGCCGCCCGTGCCCGGGTTCCCCTTGCAGGCGCCGTCGGTGTAAATCTCTACTTTGGTCATTGCTTCTTATCGGTGATGGTTCTTTTGAGTTGAATTGGCGGCCGGCACGGTGGCCGGCGCCTTGGCCTTGGTCTTGGTCCAGGCCGGGCCGATGATGCGCATGCCCTTCACGCGCTTGATCGCATGCACGACATACACGGCCCCAAGGTACGGCCAGTACTTCTGCCCCGTGCGCTCCATGAAGGCGAACCGCCCCAGCCATTTGGTGCTGCGGAAGGCCGGCGCGTAGCAGCCGAAGTGGCTGCGCGAGACGCCCAGGTTCAACAGCTTGAGCCAGTCCTTCATGCGCGGCATGGAAATGAACTCGCCCGCCACCGGCAGGTAGTGGCTGTGCAGCGCCGCCCCCACCAGCTGGCGCGCGCCCCACAGGCTGGCCGGGTTGAAGCCGGCGATGATCAGCTGCCCTTCCGGAATCAGGACCCGCTCGACCTCGCGCAGCACCTGGTGCGGCTCGGCGGCGAACTCCAGCACGTGCGGCAGCACCACCAGGTCCAGGCTGCTGGACGCGAACGGCAGCTCGGCAAAGTCGAGCGCGACCGCGATCTGCTTGCCGGTCACCGACAGCTCCAGCTCACTGGCGCTGGAGGTGCGCGTGGCCGCCTGCCACTTGTTCGGCATGCGGCTGGCGGCCAGCAGGTCGATCTGCGGCAGGCCGATCTGCACGGCGTTGTAGCCGAAAATATCCGCCGTCAGCTCGTCCAGGCAGGACTGCTCCCAGGAGCGCACGTACGCGCCCACCGGCGTTTGCAGCCAATGGTCGAGCGCTATAATGGACTTTTCGGATGCGGCGCTATCCATGCCCGTCCTTCTCGCTGTAGTCAGTTCCGTTCCCGCCTTCTCGTCATGACGCATGCCCCCACCGTTCTCACCGTCCCCGCTTTCAAGGACAACTACCTGTGGCTGATCCACGATGGCCGCAATGCCGCCGTGGTGGACCCGGGCGATGCCGGGCCGATCCTGGCCGCGCTGGCGGAGCACGGCCTGACTCTCACTGCCATTCTACTCACCCATCACCATGCTGACCATGTCGGGGGCGTGCCGGACCTGCTCAAGCATGCGAACGTGCCTGTGTTCGGCCCGCGGGATGACGGGATTGCGACGGTCACTCAGCCCTTGGACGAGGGAGACCGCGTAAAAGTGCCCGGCCTGGATCTGCAATTCCACGTGCTGGACGTGCCGGGGCATACGCTGGGCCACATCGCGTACGTACGGCACGGTGCGCCGGAGCATTGGGTGTTTTGCGGCGACACCCTGTTCGCGGGCGGCTGCGGCCGCCTGTTTGAGGGTACGCCGGCGCAGATGGCGCAGTCGCTCGGCAAGCTGGCGGCCCTGCCCGAGGACACCAAAGTATTCTGCGCACACGAATACACGCTGTCCAACCTGCGCTTCGCCGTGGCGATGGAGCCGGACAATACCGCGCTGCAGCAGCGCATGCAGGACGCGGCCGCGGCCCGCGCGCGCGGCGCGCCCACGGTGCCGTCGACGATCGGGCTGGAGAAGGCCACCAATCCTTTCCTGCGCTACCGCGAACCGGCCATCGTTCACACGCTCGCGGCGGCGCACCGCATTCCGGCCGACGCCGATCCGGTCCAGGCCTTCGCCGCCCTGCGCGACTGGAAAAACACCTTCTAGACCGCTATCTTCACGTCTCCCCTCGGCAACTAATTCCTCGGCATTAACAACTTTTTTACCGTTGCACGCGCGCAAACGTTACAATCGTCGGTTTTTCCGGAACAGCAACTTGACTGTTTCGGCTATACGAGTTCCGCTATACGCTGTATCTGCTGCTGACGATACCCCGATGAGCTTCCCCTCCCCCGCATCCCAGGCCCGTACGCTAGAATGTTCCCATGGGAAACATTCGTTGCGCGATTGGCATGCCTTCACCCAGGGGCGCGCTGGCGCATGAGTAAGGTAGGCGTCTCTGCAACCGGTGGGGGTACGTCCCCGCGGGCCGCAGCCGGTCAGGCGATCCGGCGGGCGCTGGCGGCGTTCGGCTGCCTGCTCGCGCTGGCGTCGGCGCAGGCGGCCCCGGTGCAGCAGCAGGACCCCGCTCCGAGCGTGGTGGTGCGCCGCTCCGAGACCATCCAGCTGGCCCAGGCCGATGCCCGCCGCCACACCACCAGCGGCGAACCGATCGCCGTGCTGTTTCCGGACATCGGCGAACCCTTCCGCCGCATCTTCGCCGAGATCGTGGACGGCATCGAAGACCACAGCCGCCTGCCCGTGCACAGCTACCCCATCGGCCCCGGCCAGGACCCGGCCGACCTCGCCGCCGCGCTGAAGCGCAACGGCACCCGCGTGGTGATCGCGCTCGGCCGCCAGGGCCTGAAGGCGGGCGCCGGCCTCGACTACCCGGTGGTGGCCGGCGCCGTCTCCTCCGTGCCGGACGCCGACCGCGCCTCCGGCATCCTGCTGTCGCCGGACCCGGCCCTGCTATTCAGCCAACTGAAGACCCTGTCCCCCGGCGTGCGCCGCGTGTTCGTGGTCTACAACCCGGCCAACAACGACTGGCTCATCAAGCTGGCACGGGACGCCGCCCGCAGCCAGAACCTGGAGCTGGTCGCCTACGAGGCGCGCGACCTGGCCACCGCCGCCCGTCAATACGAAAGCCTGCTGTCCAATGCCGACCCGCGCCGCGACGCCGTGTGGCTGCCGCAGGACCCGACCACGGTCGATGACGCCACCATCCTGCCGCTGGCGCTGGGCGCTGCCTGGAGCCGCAACCTGCCCGTCTTTTCCAGCAACCTGGCCCACGTGAAGCGCGGCCTGTTATTCGCTTTGTACCCCGACAACACCCAGCTCGGCCGCAGTCTGTCGGCCCTGGCGCTGGCCGCCATGAACGGCGAACTCCGCCGCGGCGTGCTGCCGTTGCGCGAAGTCCACAGTGCCCTGAATCTGCGGACCGCCAATCACATCGGGCTCAACGTAGGACCAAAGCTGCAACGCAGCTTCGATGTGGTGTACTCCGAACCATAAAATATTTCCTCCAAGCTATTCCGTAGCTTATACTGACGGTCGCCTTCTCCCTGCGCGATCGATGAAGACACACTCCCCAGCTCCCGGCAGGCTGTTCGTTGCCGGAACCAGTCTCGTACTGGCGCTCCTGCCCGGCTTGTCGCACGGTGGCGGCGTCTCCGGGCCCACGTTCGCCTCGCGCGCGCCTGCCGTGCCGCTGGGCCCGGACCTGGCCGAACGCTGGGCGCGTAATGACGTCCAGCTCGCCATGGGGCAGATGACCCTGGCCCAGCTGGAAACCCAGCTGCGCCGCCCGGAAACCCAGGCGTCCCTCGGCAACGGCACCATCGCGGTCCTCTACCCCAATGTGGAAGAACCCTATCGCGCCGCCTTCGTGGCCATGATCCAGGGCATCGAGGACCGCACCAAGGTCCATGTGCGCAGCTATGCCATCGACGCCCGGCTGGACGTGTACGACCTGAACGCCCAGCTCAAGCGCAACGGCACCAAGGTGGTGATCGCGCTGGGCCGCCAGGGCATCACTACGGCGTCCGGACTGGACCGGGACATCACCGTGCTCGCCGGTGGCGCCCTGCTGTCGGACAGCGAGAACGTCAGCGGCATCAGCCTCACGCCCGATCCGGCCATTTTGTTCGCGCGCCTGAAAAGCCTGCTGCCGGAGGTGAAACGGGTACTGGTGGTGCATGACCCGCGCAAGTCCGAGTGGCTGATCCGCATCGCCCGCGACGCCGCCCACGCCCAGGGGCTGGAACTGGCCACGGTCGAAGCGCGCGACCTCGGCCAGGCCGCCAAGGCTTACAATCAGCTGTTCGCCTCGGCGGACAAGCAGCATGACGCGCTGTGGCTGCCGCACGACTCGACCACGGTCGAAGAAGGCACCCTGATGCCGCTGATCCTGCGCGGTTCGTGGAACAGCGGAGTACCATTGTTCTCGTCTAACATCCTGCATGCGCGCAAAGGGGCGCTGTTTGCCATGTCCCCCAACAACCTGGAGCTGGGCCGCACGCTGGCCAGCTCGGCCTTGGGCCTCATGAATGGCGAGCCGCGCAAGCGCGGCGTCCAGCCCCTGCGCGAACTGCACGCGGCGCTGAACCTGCGCACCGCCAGCCACATGGGGCTGGCGATCGGCCAGCAGCAGCAACGCACCTTCGATTTCATTTTCCCGGAGCCGTGATTTGATCCGAGCTTTCCTCCGCCGCACCGGCTTCCGACGCCAGCTGACCGTGATCGTGTCAGCGGCGATCCTCGGCCTCGCCCTGTTCTCGTCCCTGGTCAACTCGTGGGAGGCCAGCAGCCGCATGCGCGACTATTTCGTCGAGCAGGGCCAGCGCATCGCCGAGAACCTGGCACGCCAGAGCACGCTGGCACTGCTCTACCACTCGGCCGAGAATGCCAACGACGTGGTGGCGACCACCCTCACCTTCCCGGACGTGCGCGGCGTCCAGATCACCGACGTCAAACAGCAGGTGCTGCTGTCGCGCCTGCAGCCGGGCGCCACCCCGGTGCCCAACCTGAAGGCGCCGACCGCGCACGCGGGCATGCTGGGCGAGTCCAGCGACGCCTGGCACTTCTCGGCCCCGGTGTACGGCGGCTCGTCCGAAGCCTCGCCCTTCGAGCTGCAGGAACACCACCCGCAGCTGCTCGGCTACGTACACGTAGAAATCGGCAAGGACACCCTGCAGCGCCTGACCTGGTCGCTGCTGGTCGGGAACCTGGCCATCACCCTCTCCTTTGCGGCCGGCCTGCTGTTCGTGATGCGGCTGCTGACCCGTCATCTGATCGACCCGCTCAACGCCCTGTCCAAGCTGATGCAGCGTGCGGAACATGGCGAATCCGGCATGCGCGCCGAGCCGCACGGCCCGCGCGACCTGATCGAGATGGCGGGCGCCTTCAACAAGATGATGAACGTGCTGGAGCAGCGCGAGGCCGAACTGAAGGACTCGCGCGATGCCGCCGTGACCATGGCGCAGATGAAGGCGCAGTTCGCCGCCACCGTCAGCCACGAGGTGCGCACGCCGCTGAACGGCGTGGTCGGCATGCTGGACATGTTGAAGGAAATGAACCTCAACAAGCGCCAGGCGGAGTGCGTGGACGTGGCCTGGAACTCCTCGCGCACCCTGATTGAGCTGATCAACAACATCCTCGACTTCTCCAAGATGGAAGCCGGCAAGCTGACCCTGGAAGAGGTCGATTTCGACCTGCGCCAGCTGGTCGAGGAAGTCATCGACCTGGTCGCCAAACAGGCGCAGCAGCGCAACGTGGAGCTCGGCTATGTGCTCGATGCCGACGTGCCGGACCGTGTCAACGGCGACTCGCTGCGCCTGCGCCAGATCCTCATCAACCTGGTGAGCAACGCCGTCAAGTTCACCGAGAACGGCGACGTCACCGTGCGCATCGCGCGCGCGGAGGCCATGCAGTCGGCGCCGTTCGGCCTGCGCATCGAGGTGCAGGACACCGGCATCGGCATGACGCGCGAGCAGCAGGACAACCTGTTCCAGTCCTTCGTGCAGGCCGACCCCTCGACCACCCGCAAGTACGGCGGCACGGGCCTGGGCCTGGCGATCTGCCGCCAGCTTGTGGGCCTGCTGGGTGGCCGCATCTGGGTCGAGAGCAAGCTGGAAGAAGGCACCACCTTCAGCTTCACCGTGCAGTGCCGCCCGGCGCTGGAAGAACTGCCGGCTCCCGCCGCGCATCCGCTGGCGGGCCTGCGCGTGGTCGCGGTGGACGCCAGCGGCGCCGTGCGCGCCTTCCTGCAGCAGGCGCTGGGCCGCCGCGGGCTGGAAGTGCTGGTCACGCGCTGGGGCGGCGACGCCCTCACGCAGCTCAAGCGCGCCAACGCGGAGGGCCAGCCCTATGGCATGGTCGTGATGGACATCGGCGCGGTGGACGACGATGGCAACGACCTGGCGCGCGAGATCGAACGCGAAGTGCCGGGCACTCCGATCCTGATCCTGGACCGCTACGGCCCGCCGACCGTGGGCGAACTGGTGGACGGCTACGCCACCCTCGGCAAGCCACTGCGCGAAGAGCGCCTGCTGGCGGCGATGAAGGAAGTGCTGGACAGCACCACCGCGCGCCTGGCCCCGGCGCTGCAAGCTCCGGCCGCGGCCTCCGCGCAAGCCGCGGGCGCACCCGCGCTGCCGGTGGTCGTCCCGGCCCCGGACCGCACCCAATACCGCATCCTGGTCGCAGAAGACAACCGCACCAACCAGATGGTCGCGGCGGGCATGCTCAACATGAACGGCTGCACCTGCGAATTCGCGTCCAACGGCCGCGAAGCGCTGGAAGCGGCGCGCACCCGCGCCTATGACCTGATCCTGATGGATTGCTCGATGCCGGAGATGGACGGCTACGAAGCCACCGGCCATATCCGCGCCTGGGAAGCGGCGCACGACCGCCACACCCCGATTGTGGCGATGACCGCCAACACCCAGCTGGGCGACGCCGACAAATGCCTGGATGCGGGCATGGACGACTACCTGGCCAAGCCGATCACGCTGGTCGAACTGCGCCGCAAGCTCGATAAGTGGCTGCCGCGCGCGGGCGAACTGGCAGCGGAAGAGACCATGCGTGAACGCGAGCGCGAAGACGCCAGCCCGATCGACCCGGCCATCTTCATGAAGCTGCGCGACATCCTCGGCGCCTCGCTGCAGGAAGCGGTCAGCCCCTTCCTGGAAGACACGCCGCAGTACCTGCTGGACCTGGAGAGCGCCGTCAACAACGGCGACCAGCAGATCGCGCGCGCCAAGGCGCATGCGGTCAAGGGCTCGTCCGGCAACCTGGGCGCGCTGCAACTGGCGCAGCTGGCCAAGGAGGCCGAGGAACTGGCCATCGCCGGCGAGCTGGCGCAGATCGCGCCGCTGCTGCCCAAGCTGCGCATCGCCTTCAGCGAGGTCTCGGCCGCGCTGGCAGTCGAGATCAAGGACGAGAATATCGGCGGCCAGCCCGCGGGCGACGAACTGGCGCACGTGCTGATCGTGGACGACGACCGCTCCACCCGCAGCACCCTGCGCTACACGCTGCAGCGCGATGGCTTCCGCGTCGAGGAAGCGGAGCATGGCGCCCAGGCGCTGCAGATGCTCAAGCGCTACCACCCGGACGTGGTGCTGATGGACGCCGTGATGCCGGTGATGGACGGCTTCACCGCCTGCGAGAAGATGCGCGAACTGCCGGGCGCCTCGCATATCCCGGTGCTGATGATCACCGCGCTGGAGGACAAGACCTCGGTCGAACGCGCCTTTGCCGCCGGCGCCTCGGACTATATTCCGAAGCCGATCCACTATGCCGTGCTGTCGCAGCGCGTGCGCCGCATCATCGAGGCCAACCGCGCCGAGAAGCGCATCCGCCACCTGGCCTACAACGACCTGCTCACCGGGCTGCCGAACCGCACCCTGTTCTTCGACCTGCTCGGGCAGTCGGTGGAACAGGCGCGCTCGAATGGCAAGGCGCTGGCGGTGCTGTTCATGGACCTGGACCGCTTCAAGTACGTCAACGACAACCTGGGCCACGACGTGGGCGACCGCCTGCTGGTGGCGGTGGCGCAGCGCGTACGCCGCGCGGTGCGTTCGGTCGACGTGGTCGCACGCCTGGGCGGCGACGAATTCACCGTGGTCTTGAACGAAATCGACGATCCGGCGCCGGTCGCGACGGCCGCGCAGAACATCAACCGCGTGCTGGCCGCACCGTTCCAGATCGACGGGCACGATATCTTCGTCACCAGCTCGGTGGGTATCGCCATGTACCCGAACGACGGCGACGACGTGCCGACCCTGGTCAAGCATGCGGATAACGCCATGTACCGCGCCAAGAAGACCAACACCGGCTTCCAGTTCTACGAGGCGTCGATGGAGCAGACCATCTCCGAGCACGTGCGCCTGGAGACGGACCTGCGCCGTGCGCTGGACAACTTCGACCTCGAAGTGTTCTACCAGCCGCAGGCCGACCTGGCCACTCAGGAGATCCTGGGCATGGAAGCGCTGGTGCGCTGGCGCCATCCCGCGCGCGGCTTCATCTCGCCCGCCGAGTTCATCCCGCTGGCCGAGGAGACGGGCCTCATCAAGCCGCTCGGCGAATGGGTACTGCGCGTGGCCTGCCGCCAGCTGAAGCAGTGGATGGCCGATGGCCTGCCGCCGCTGCGCGTGGCGGTCAACGTCTCGGTCAAGCAGCTGTTGCAGAAGGAATTCGTGGAGACGGTGGAAGGCATCCTCGCCGAGACCGCGCTGCCGCCGGAGCTGCTGGAGCTGGAGCTCACCGAGAGCACGCTGATGGAGCATGCGCAGGACACGCTGGAGGTGCTGCACCGCCTGCGCGGGTTGGGCGTGCGCCTGGCGATCGACGATTTCGGCACCGGCTATTCGTCGCTGTCCTATCTGAAGCGCTTCCCGGTCGACATCATCAAGGTGGACCGCTCCTTCGTGCGCGACACGCCGGGCGATGCGGACGACGCGGCGCTGGTCACCGCCATCATCGCGCTGGCGCACTCGCTGCGGCTCGAAGTCGTGGCCGAAGGCGTGGAAACCGAGGCCCAGCTGGAGTTCCTGCGCGAGCAAAACTGCGACCTGTTCCAGGGGTTCTACATGAGCCCTGCGGTACCGGCCGAGGAGTTCGCGGCGCTGGTGGCCAACCAGGCCGCCGCCGCGGCGGCGCTGCTGCGGGCTTAAGCTTTTCCGCCTGCACAAACAAAACAGCCCGCTGCGTGCGGGCTGTTTGCTTTGCTGCGTGAGGGGTTAGATCTCTTCGTACAGCGGCAGGGTCAGGAACTCGGCAAAGTTCTCGGAGGTCGACATCTGCTCGAAGATCTGCGCCGCGCGCTCGTAGTGCTGCGGCGTGCCATCCTTGGCGACCTGCTGCACCTTGGCCAGCTCCTCGGGGATCATCGCGCGCACCATGTCGGCGGTGACCTTGCGGCCATCTTCCAGCTTGCCCTTCGGCGTGCGGATCCACTGCCACACCTGCGAGCGCGAGATCTCGGCGGTCGCCGCATCTTCCATCAGGTTGTGGATCGGGACGCAGCCATTCCCGGCCAGCCAGGCGCCCAGGTAGTGGATGCCGACGTTGATGTTGTAGCGCAGGCCCGCTTCCGTGATCGGGGTCTCGGGCTGGAAGTCCAGCAGCTGGGCCGCGGTGACCTCGATGTCCGGGCGCTGCTTGTCGATCTGGTTCGGCTTGTCGCCGAGGACCTTGGTGAATTCCGCCATGGCCAGGTCCACCAGACCAGGGTGCGCCACCCAGCCACCGTCGTAGCCGTCGGTCGCATCGCGCGCCTTGTCGTTGCGTACGCCGCCCATGGCGATGTCGTTCTTCTCCGGATCGTTCTTGATCGGGATGAGCGCGGACATGCCGCCGATGGCTGGAGCCTTGCGCTTGTGGCAGGTCTTCAGCAGCAGCAGCGCGTAGGCGCGCATGAAGGGGGCGGTCATGGTGACCTTGGCACGGTCGGCCAGGCAGAATTCCTTATCCAGCTTGAACTTCTTGATGCAGCTGAAGATGTAGTCCCAGCGGCCCGCGTTCAAGCCCGCGCTGTGCTCACGCAGCTCGTACAGGATTTCGTCCATTTCGAAGGCGGCGAGGATGGTCTCGATCAGCACCGTGGCCTTGATCGTGCCTTGCGGGAGCCCGAGCTCGTTCTGGGTCATCACGAAGATATCGTTCCACAGGCGCGCTTCCAGGTGCGATTCCATCTTCGGCAGGTAGAAGTACGGACCGGCGCCGCGCGCCAGCTGCTCCTTCGCATTGTGGAACATGAAGAGCGCGAAGTCGAAGATGCCGCCCGAGACGCGCTTGCCGTCCACCAGCACGTGCTTCTCGTCCAGGTGCCAGCCGCGCGGACGCACCACCAGGGTCGCCACCTTGTCATTCAGCTTGTAGCTCTTGCCGTTGGCTTCCAGCGCGATCGTGCGGCGCACCGCGTCGCGCATGTTGATCTGGCCGGAGATCTGGTTGTCCCAGTTCGGCGTGTTGGAATCCTCGAAGTCGGTCATGTAGCTGTCCGCGCCGGAGTTCAGCGCGTTGATGACCATCTTGCGCTCCACCGGACCGGTGATCTCCACGCGGCGGCACTGCAGCGCCTGCGGGATCGGCGCGATGGTCCAGTCGCCGGCGCGGATGTGCGCGGTCTCGGCGAGGAAGTCCGGGCGCTCACCGGCATCGAGGCGCTTGGCGCGCTCCACGCGGGCGGCCAGCAGCTGCTGGCGGCGCGGCTCGAACTCGCGCGACAGCTTGGCGACCAGCGCGAGGGCTTCGGGCGTAAGGATCTGTTCGTAACCAGGCTTGATGTCGCCCGTGATCTCCATGCCGGCGGGGGTGGCGAAAGTCATGCTCTTACTCCTGTTTGTTGAGAATTCGGTATCGTTTTCCAGTATATTCACTATTTAGTACGGAAACGAAACAATAAATGAATTCATCTGTGCGTTTTAGTCATAGATGGAGATCCAGGACAGGGGATGCAGGATGGGACAATTCAGGCAGATTTCCACATTCGTCGAGGTGGTGGCGCGCGGCAGTCTGTCCGCGGCGGCCCGGGCCGAGGGCATTGCACCGGCCATGATCGGGCGGCGGCTGGATGCGCTTGAACAGCGCCTCGGCGTCAAACTGCTGCAACGGACCACGCGCAAACTCGCGCTCACCGATGAAGGCGCCGCTTTCCTGGAAGACTGCCAGCGCATCCTGGCCGATCTTGAGGAAGCCGAGAATGCGGTCGCGGAACGCAGTGCCCGCGCCACCGGCCACCTGCTGATTTCAGCGCCCGCGGGCTTCGGCCGCCAGCACGTTGCACCGCTGCTGCCCTCCTTCCTGGCCGAGCATCGCGAGGTCAGTGTCAATCTCAATCTCAACGACCGCGTAGTGGATGTGGTAGGCGAAGGCATCGACGTCGCCATCCGCATTGCGTCGCTCGAAGATTCGAGTCTAGTGGGCGTCAAGCTGGCGGACAATCGCCGCGTGGTCGTGGCCACGCCCACCTATCTCAAACGCCACGGCGTGCCGAAAACGCTGGCCGATCTCGACAAACATAACTGCCTGCCGATTTCCAGCGAAGGCAGCCAGCGTGGCTGGACCTTCCGCGACAACGGCAAGAACGTGACGCTCAAGGTGGCCGGGAACATGGTTTGCAATGACGGGGCCGTGCTGCACGCGTGGGCGCTGGCGGGCAAGGGGCTGGCCTGGCGTTCGATGTGGGAGGTCGCCGGAGACATCAAGGCCGGGCGTCTGCGCACCGTGCTCGATCCGTACGCGGCGCCGGGCAACGACATCTACGCCGTGTTCGGGCAGCGCCGCCACCTGCCCTTGCGCATTCGCGCCTTCGTCGACTTCCTGCGCCGGACCTACGGCCAGCCAGGGTACTGGGGTGCCTGACCGGCACATGCGGCGCGTACGGACGAAAAAAATCCTCGGCATGCCGAGGATTTTTTGGGCGAACCGCGAATTACAGCGGCTGGATGTTCGAAGCCTGCTTGCCTTTCGGGCCCGAGGTCACGTCGAACGAAACGCGCTGGTTTTCCTGCAGGGACTTGAAGCCCTGCGATTGGATAGCCGAGAAGTGAGCGAACAGATCTTCGCCGCCTTCGTCCGGGGTGATGAAGCCGAAACCTTTAGCGTCATTGAACCATTTAACGATGCCAGTTGCCATTGCTATTTCCTATATATTTCAGAATTAAGTTTAGATCGTGTAAGAAACAAGAAGGAATGAGGACAACCTGCACTACTTAACTCGCATCCAACGATCCCGCATTATAACCGGTCCTATCCGGAACACGTGTTTCATTTTTGAACACCCCGTGCACCAGGATTTGACCAAGTTCGTGGAAGTGAATATAAGACAAAGGCTGGGCCCAAGTTTGCGCAAAATCAAAGGTTCGCGTGACGTTTTCTTGTTTTTAGCTAGAGCCCGCCGTCTCAGACGGTGTAGGGCGCCTGCGGATCAGCCTTCGCCCACGCAAGAAAACCATCGAACTGATCCGCCCACGCTGCCCAGTCCAGTGGCGGTTCGGTGCCCGACAGCAGGCGCCGCACGTTCTGTTCCACGATCCGGGCGTACTGGCCCAGCAGCGGAAAGCCGAACGTGCCCGCCGACCCGGCGATCGAATGCAGCAAGCCGTGCAGCTCCGCTGCCACCGTCTGGTCAGGCGCCGCGGCATCGAAGCGCGCCCGCGCGGCCGCCAGTTTGTCCAGCGTCCCCGGCAGGCTGGCCGCGAACTTGTCGTTCAGCGCTTGCAGGCGTGCGGCGAAATCGGCGTCGAGCGGCGTCGGCATGGAAAAACCCCAGGAAGTTATTTGGTACCGAATATCCGGTCGCCCGCATCGCCCAGCCCCGGCACGATATAGGCATGATCGTTCAGGTGCGAATCGAGCGACGCCACGTACATCTTGACGTTCGGGTGCGCATTGCGGAATACCTCCACGCCTTCCGGCGCCGCGACCAGCGCGAGAAACACGATCTGCGCGTCCGACACGCCGCGCTTTTTCAGCACGTCCACCGCGTACACCGCCGAATTGCCGGTGGCGACCATCGGATCACAGAGAATGAAAGTACGCTCAGCCAGGTCCGGCAGGCGGACCAGGTATTCCACCGGCTGGTGCGTCTCAGGATCGCGGAAGACGCCAATGTGGCCGACCCGCGCCGACGGCACCAGCTCCAGCAGGCCGTCGCTCATGCCCACGCCCGCGCGCAGGATCGGCACGATCGCCAGTTTCTTGCCCGCGATGACGGGCGCTTCCATCTTCTGCAGCGGCGTCTCGATGGTGCGCGTGGTCAGCGGCAGGTCGCGCGTGATCTCGTAGCCCATCAGCAGGGTGATCTCGCGCAGCAGCTCGCGGAAGGTGCGCGTCGAGGTGTCGCTCTCGCGCATATGCGACAGCTTGTGCTGGATGAGCGGGTGGTCGAGGATGAACAGGTTGGGGAAGCGTGGGTCTTGTTTCATGTGTGGTGTCAGGTGAGAGCGCGGCGTCACGGGCCGGTCGCTTTGTATGCCCGCATTATCCCACGCTGCTTATCGGCTGTGCAAAAACATGGCGACAGCATCGTCGGCCAGCTGGTCCAGGCTGATGCTGCCCTCCGGCCGGAACCACTGCACCGCCGAGGTCAGGCTGCCCAGGATGAACAGGCGCGCGACCGTGGGGTCGGCCTGGATCAGGCCCGCGTCCTTCAGCTCCACCACCATCGCATGCCACAGCGCATCGTAGCGCTCCTTCAGCGCCAGCACGCGCGGCTGCAGCGCCTCGTCCAGCGCCCGCCATTCATACAAGAGCACCGGGATGAAGTCGTGGCCCTCGCCCAGCATGAATTCGAGCTGGGTGCGCACCAGCGCCCGGAACTTGGCGCGCGGCGCCAGCGGCTGCGCGGCGATGCCTTCGATGGTGACCAGGCCCGCGACCAGCCCCTCCTCCATCACCGCCACCAGGATCTCCTGCTTGGACTTGAAGTGATAGAACGGACTGCCCGAACGCATGCCGCACGCCTGCGCGATATCGCGGATGGTGGTGGCATCGAACCCGCGCTCGCGGAACAGGCGGGCCGACGCCCGCACCAGCTCCGCGCGGCGGTTGCGCGCATCCGCGTCGCTGAGATACACCACGTTCATGCTTCCACCAGCGCCCGCGCCATGATGGCCACGCAGTCCACGCCTGCGGGCAGGCGGCCGTACGCCCCGCCCACGTCGCGCGCCACGCGCGAGGCCACGAAAGCATCCGCCACATAGGACGGCGCGTGCTGCAGGAGCAGCGCGGCCTGCACCGCGATCACGATGCGTTCCGCCAGCACCCGCGCACCGAATTCGTCGAGCTGGCCGGACGTGAGCTGCGCCAGTAGCTGGTCCGCATACGCGTCGAAGTGCGGGTTCCCGCGGGCCGGCGCCAGTTCCGCCGCCAGCGCCTCCGCTGCGGCAGGCGATTTGCCGAAGGCGCGCAGCACATCGAGGCACATCACGTTGCCCGAGCCTTCCCAGATCGAATTGACCGGGAATTCGCGGTACAGGCGCGCCAGCGGCCCGTCCTCCACATAGCCGTTCCCGCCCAGGACTTCCATCGCCTCCGCGCCGAAGCCCGGCCCGCGCTTGCACATCCAGTACTTGCCCGCCGGGGTGAGCACGCGGCCCAGCATGGCCTGCTGCGGGTCGTCCTGCTGGTCGAAGCAGCGCGCCAGGCGCAGGGCGAAAGCGGTCGCCGCTTCCGATTCCAGCGCCAGGTCGGCCAGCACGTTCTGCATCAGCGGCTGCTCGGCGAGCTTGCGGCCAAAGGCGGCACGCCCGCGCGCGTGGTGCAGCGCATGCGTGAGCGCCGCGCGCATGATGCCCGCGGTGCCCACCACGCAATCGAGCCGCGTGTGGCTGCCCATCTCCAGGATCGAGGGAATGCCGCGCCCGATCTTCCCGACCGGCCAGCCGATCGCGCCGGTGAACTCGACTTCGGACGACGCATTCGACTTGTTCCCCAGCTTGTCCTTCAGGCGCTGAACGCGGATGGCGTTGCGGGTGCCGTCCGGCAGATAGCGCGGCAGGAAGAAGCAGGTCAGGCCTGCGCTGCCCTCCTCCTCCGTCTGCGCCAGCACCAGGTGCGCGTCCGACTGCGGCGCGGAGAAGAACCATTTGTGGCCAACGATGCGCCAGGCATCCGTGGCGGCCTGCGCGCCGAAACGCTCGCGCAGTTCCGACGGCGGAATCGGCGTGGCCTGCGTGGTGTTGGCCCGCACGTCCGTCCCGCCCTGCTTCTCCGTCATGCCCATGCCGACCAGCGCCCCGCTCTTCTGCGTCACGGGCAGGGAGCGCGGGTCGTATTGGCGCGAGAGGATCTTCGGCAGCCATTGGTCCACGATCCACGCGGGCGCCTGGCGCAGCGCGGGCACGCTCGCATAGGTCATGGTGACCGGGCACTGGGCCCCGTTCTCCACCTGCCCGAACAGCAGGTACTGCGCCGCGCGCGCCACCTGGCGGCCCGGCTGGGTGCTGTCCCAGGGCGAAGCATGGGCTCCCGCGCCGATCATCAGCTCCATCAGCTGGTGCCAGGCAGGGTGGAATTCGACTTCATCCACGCGCCGCCCCTGGCGGTCATACGACACGAGGCGCGGCGGATGGGCGTTCGCAATGCGCGCCAGGTCCAGCACCTCCGCGCGCCCCAGCTGCGTCCCCAGCTCGCGCAGCGCATCCGCTGCCGCGCCGCCGCCCTCGCGCTTGAGCGCTTCCTGCAGGGCGATGTCGCAGCTGTACAGGTTGATGTCTTCGAAAGGCGCGACCTGGTTGAAGACGGCGTGCGTAATGAACGTGTCCATGGTGTCTCCGGCAAGATGTGATTTTTTGTCCAGCCTAGCGGAATGGCATAGGCCTAGCAAGCAATTGCTTGGTACTTGTCATTTCCTTAAATCAGGCAACCTGCTCTGTTTGACCACAAGAAGCGTCGCTGTCGCACGTCAAAATCAGGGAAATCAATAGCTTAAACCTACGAATTTAATGCAATCTGGAATGTTTAGATGCTACATTCGGGAGTGTTTGGTAAGATTGCCTGAGATACACACGGCTTTGGCCTCAAGTAAGAAAAATACGTGACGATGCGCTCCAGTTCCCCCACCGCGCCGGACGCCGTACTCCGCCAAGAGATGGACAATCTCCTGGAGTCGGCCGGCGATGTCGTGTTCCGGCTCACGCCGGAGGGCGCAATCGTGGCAGCCAGCCACCGCGCCACGGCGCTCATCGCCCGCACGCCGGATTTGTCCGGCCTCGCTTTGACCGCCCTCGCCGCGGAGCCTGACCAGGCGGTGCTGCGCAATGCGATCGCCGATGCCACCGATCCGGCCCGGCCGGTTCGCATCGAAGCGCGCCTCAAGTCGCCGGACCGCGAGATCTGGTTCGAGCTGCGCCTGTCCCCGTACATGAACCGCGAAGCGCGCGCCGAGGTGCTGGTCGTCGGGCGCGACATGACTTTGCAGCACGCCACCGAAGAGCGGCTGCGCCACATGGCCACGCACGACGCGCTGACCGAGCTGCCCAACCGCCTGCTGCTGTCGGACCGCATCCGCATGGTGATCGCCCAGGCGCGCCGCTCGGGTCAGGGCTTCTCGGTCGCCACGCTGGGCCTGGACGGCTTCAAGAAGGTCAATGATGGCTTGGGCCACCCGATCGGCGACGCGGTGCTGCGCATGGCCGCCGCCCGCCTGCGCAAGACCCTGCGCGACTCGGACACCCTGGCCCGCGTCGGCGGCGACGAATTCGTGGCCGTCCTGCCGGGCACCTTCAGCGAAGGCCAGATCAAGCTGGTGACCAACCGCCTGCTGGCTGCCCTGCAGTCGCCCTTCGAGATCGACAACCACACGATCTACGTGGGCGCCTCGGTCGGCGTCTCGATCTACCCGCAGCATGCGGAAGACGAAGTGCGGCTGGTGGCGCTGGCCGATGCCGCCATGTCGCGCGCCAAGGAGACCGGCAAGTCGCGCTGCGTGACCTACAGCGCCCGCCAGAGCGGCCCGCCGGAGCACGACATCTCGCTGGAAGCGGCCATGTTCAACGCGGTGCGCGAAGGCGAGTTCCAGCTCTACTTCCAGCCCATCGTGGACGCCCGCTCGCGCCAGATCCAGGGCTTCGAAACCCTGATGCGCTGGAAGCACCCTACCCTCGGCATGGTGCCGCCCGCGCGTTTCATCCCGATCGCAGAAACCAATGGCCTCATCAACCTGCTCGGCGCCTGGGCGCTGAAGGCGGCCTGCGTGCAGCTGCCGCAGTTCGAGGAAGCCGCCGGACGGGAGCTGTACATCTCCGTGAACATCAGCCCGCGCCAGTTCCGCAACGACAAATTCCTCGATGTGCTGGACGATGCGCTGAATTTCTCCGGCCTGCCGGGCAATAAACTGGTCCTGGAAATCACCGAAGGCACCCTGATGATCGACCCGGCCCACGCCGAAGCGATCCTGGCCAAGATGACCGAGCGCCGCGCGCGCATCGCGATCGACGATTTCGGCACCGGCTACTCGTCGCTGGCCTACCTGAAGCGCTTTCCGATCTCGGTGCTCAAGGTGGACCGCGCCTTCATCAAGGACCTGCCCGATTCGGCCAAGGATGCCGCCATCGTCAACGCGGTACTGGACCTGGCCAAGCACCTCGACCTGTCCGTCGTGGCGGAAGGCGTCGAGACCGAACTGCAGCTGGATTACCTGGAGCAGCGAGGCTGCCAATACATCCAGGGCTACCTGACCGGCAAACCGATGCCGGCCCACGTCGCCGTGGCCGCACTCAAGGAAGACCTGTACGCGCAGGTGATGCCGGTCGAGCGCCGGGCGGGGATCATCTAATGGCAAGCACTCATTACAGCAAACACGCGCAAGCCACCCTCTCCCTGCTGTGGGAACGGGTGCGCCAGCGCGGCGACATGCCCGGCTTCGCAAAAGCCATCAGCGCCATCCTGGGTGCGATGCGCGGCGAGGACGAGCATGAATTCAACATGACCCGTACGGTCCTGTCGGACCCCGTCCTCACCAACAAAGTCCTCAAGCTGGCCAACAGCGGCATGTATTCCGCGTTCGGGCAGCGCATCAACACAGTCTCGAAGGCGGTACTGGTGCTGGGCACCGAGGCGATCGGCCACCTGGCCCTGGGCCTGCGCCTGATCGAGGAGCTGACCAACCTGTCGCCCGACTCCACCATCGCCCACGTGGAGATGGAAAAGGCGGTGCTGGCCGGGATCGTGGCGCAGCAGGTGGCGGTGGAGGCGCGCGTGCGGGAGCCGGAAGAAGCCGTCGTCTGCTCGATGCTGCATGGGCTGGGCCGCATGATGGTCACTTTCTACATGCCGGACCGCTGGGCCATGCTGCAGAAGCACGGCGGCGTGGGCAGCGAAGACGCTGCCGCCCCCGAGGTGCTGGGCCTGACCATGGAAGAACTGGGCCGCGCCACCGCCGAGCACTGGCACCTGCCCGGCAATGTGCTGGCCGGGATGCGCGTGATCGAACCGGCGGACGACAGCCCCGCGCCGCTGGCCGCGGGCGACTGGCTGGCCGCCATCTCCACCATGTCCTCGACCTGTGCGGGCGCGCTGTGGGCGGATGACGAAGCCGGCGCCGCGCGCGTGCTGGACATCACCAGGCGCTATTCGGGCCTGCTGGGCATTGAGGAGAACACCATCCTCGGCGCCATCGACAAGGCGCGCGCCATCGCCGCCGTGGACCTGACGATTGCGCCGCTGGCCAAGCCGGCCGAGAAGCGCGCCAAAGCCGCGCAAACGGTGCGCATGCGTGCGGAAGGCAACCGGATCCTGATGTCCGGGGTCTCCGACATGCGCGACAGCCTGCCGTCCGCGTCGCCGGGCCAGATGATGACGATGGCGCTGGAGACAGTGTTCCAGGGCCTGTCGTTCTCGCGCGCCTTTGCCTTCCTGCGCAACCGCAAGGAGCGCGTGTACTCGGCCAAGATGGGCTTCGGCGAAGGCAGCAAGGAGCTGCTGGCCGAACTCACCTTCGAGGACATCTACGAACCAAACGTGTTCCATGCGGCCCTCAACAGCGACCGCGTGATCTTCATCGAGAACGCCAAGGATCCCAAGTTCGCCGCCAAGCTGCCGGCATGGTGGAAGAAGTCGCTGTCCGATTCGCGCAGCTTCGTGATCCTGCCGCTGTGCAGCGGCGGGCAGCCGGTGGGCTTCATCTACGGGGACTGGGACGAGAGCTTCCCGTCGATCGCGCTGTCGCAGACTGAGTTCTCGCTGCTGAACGACATCCGCGCGCTGGTGGTGCGGGCCGTGGAGCGCCGCCAGCAGAGCGACGCCGCCGCGGTGTCGACCCGCGCTGCCTGACTTCGGTCAGACGCGCGGCGCGTCCGCCGCCTGCCAGCGGAACGACAGCCGCGCCGCCATCCATCCCGCCAGCGCCAGGGCGCAGGCCGCAAAGTAGACGGCCTGCGGCCCGATATGGTCCCAGAACAGGGACATGAACAGCCCTCCCGCCGTGCCGCCGATCCCGTACGCAATGCTCATGTAGAGCGCCTGTCCGCGCGCCTGCAGCGGCCCCGCGAACCAGCGCTGCATGGTGATGATGCAGGACGAGTGGTGCACGGCGAACGTCACCGCGTGCAGCACCTGGGCCAGCACCAGCACCGCCAGCCAGGCCGCCCCGCCGCCGATCATGGCAAAGCGCACCAGCGCCACCGCGAAGGCCACATTCATCAGCGTGCGCGCGCCAAAGTGCTTGAAGAGCGGCGCCTGGTACCAGAAGCACACGATCTCCGCGAGGACACCGAGCGACCACATGGCACCGATCACCGGCTTGCCGTAGCCGATGCGCTCCAGGTACAGCGAGTAGTAGGTGTACAGCGAGGTGTGGGCGCCGATCATCAGCGCGGTGGAGGCGAAGAAGGCGATCACCTCGCGCCGCCGCAGCACCTGCCCGAGCGGTGCGGCCGGCGCATCATGCGGATGCGGCACATGCGGCACATCGCGGATGCGCAGCGCGGACAGCAGCACCGGCACCAGCAGTCCGCCCGCGATCCACAGCAGGCTGTCGACGCCCCATCTTTGGAGCCCGTAGCCGGCGATCGTCACCGCGACAATGAAGCCCGCCGAGCCCCACAGGCGGATGCGTCCGTACTGCGAGATGTCGCCCTTCATCCACGTCAGCGCCAGCGCCTCGCACAATGGGCTCTGGGCGCTGGTGAAAAGGTTCAGCAGCAGCATGCAGGCGAACAGCTGGGCGAAGCCGTCGGCGAAGAAGAAGCCCGTGAACGCGAGCAGCGCGCCGCAGCCAGTCAGGCGCAGCACGCGCACCCGCTGCTGCGTGTGATCGGCCACCCAGCCCCACAGGTTAGGGCCGACAATGCGCATCACCTGGATCAGGGACATCAGCACCGCCACCTCGGCCGCGGTCATGCCGCGCGCGGCGAAGAACAGGCTCGCATAGGTGGCGAACGTCCCGGCGTGGGCGTAGTAGCTGAAGAGGAATTGCGCGAAGCGCGAGGACGGCTGCGGCGGCATCGATGACGCGGCGTTTTGCCGCCGCGGCCGGTGATATATTTTACGAATGAAAAGGCAGGTTATGCAATGCGGGGCGTATCAACGCGCACGTCGCCGCACTGGGCGCGGTGCATCAGCGCGTGGTCGATCAGCACCAAGGCCAGCATCGCCTCGGCGATCGGCGTCGCGCGGATGCCCACGCACGGGTCGTGGCGGCCGAAGGTCTCGACCATCTGCGGATTGCCCTGCTTGTCGATCGAGCGGCGCGGCGTACGGATCGAGGACGTCGGCTTGATGGCAATGGAGACGGTGACATCCTGCCCCGTCGAGATCCCGCCCAGCACACCCCCTGCATGATTCGACAGGAAGCCGTGCGGGGTCAGCTCGTCCCCATGCTCGGAGCCGCGCTGCGCCACCGACGCGAAGCCGGCGCCGATCTCCACGCCCTTGACCGCGTTAATACCCATCATGGCGTAGGCGATGTCGGCATCGAGCTTGTCGTAGATCGGCTGGCCCAGGCCCACCGGCACCTTGCTGGCCACCACCTCGATGCGCGCGCCGATCGAGTCGCCCGCGCGGCGCAGTTCATCCATCGCCTCTTCCATACGGGACAGCAGGTCCGCGTCCGCTGTCGCCGCGAAGAACGGGTTGGCGTGCACGTGCTCGAAGGACTGGAACGGGACCACAATGTCGCCGAGTTGGCTCATGAAGCCGTGGACTTCGGTCCCGTACTGCTGCTTCAGCCACTTCTTGGCCACCGCGCCTGCCCCGACCACGGGTGCAGTCAGCCGCGCCGACGACCGCCCGCCGCCGCGCGGATCGCGGATGCCGTATTTGTGCCAGTAGGTGTAGTCCGCGTGGCCGGGCCGGAAGGTCTCGGCGATGTTGCCGTAGTCCTTGCTGCGCTGGTCTTCGTTCTGGATCAGCAGCGCGATCGGCGTGCCGGTGGTGCGGCCTTCGTACACGCCGGACAGGATCTTGACCGTGTCCGCCTCCTGCCGCTGCGTCACGTGGCGCGAGGTGCCGGGCTTGCGGCGGTCCAGGTCGGGCTGGATGTCGGCCTCGGACAGCTCCATCCCCGGCGGGCAGCCGTCGATCACGCAGCCGATGGCCGGGCCGTGCGACTCCCCGAAAGTGGTGACGGAAAACAGCGTGCCGAAGGAGTTGCCGGACATGATAAGGACCGCGGAAGTGAAGGAAAAAGTAGCTGATTTTATCATTCCCGGCCCGCAGGCTTCCGGCGAGGTGTCCGAATCTGTCTCGTTTTAGTGCCTAAAGGCATCTTTTTGTCATGAATGTTTGAGAAATCGCTATATACTGAATCGGCGAATAACGAACAGAACCATAAGTACAATATGCGCAGCCCCAGCCCACCGCTGACCCCGGAAGGCAGCCCAAGCGACGCGCACGACGACCTCGTTTTCCTCGACGAGCAGGCCACGACTTCCACGCCGCGCACCCGCGCCACGTGGAAGGTCATGATCATCGACGACGACCAGGAAGTGCACACGACGACCGCATTTGCGCTGGCGAACCTGGAAACCCTCGGGCGCACCCTGGAATTCATCCACGCCTGCTCGGCGCGGGAAGCCCGTGAACTATTGGCGCGCGAAGACGACATCGCCGTGGTTCTGCTGGACGTGGTGATGGAGCAGGACGACGCCGGCCTCACGCTGGTCCGTTACATCCGCGAGACTCTGGGCCGCGCCGACGTGCGCATCATCCTGCGCACCGGCCAGCCGGGCTACGCGCCGGAACTGGACGCGGTGCGCGACTTCGACATCAACGACTACAAGACCAAGTCCGAACTCACCCGCATCAAGCTGTTCACGACCGTGACCGCGGCGATCCGCTCATATGAGCAGATCCGCGCGCTGGACGCGGGACGCCAGGGCCTGGACCGCATCATCCGCGCGGGCACGGAGCTGATGGCACTACACGGCATGCACGATTTCGGCGCCGGAGTGCTGGCGCAGGCCACCGGTCTGCTTGGACTCCCGCCCGACGGCGTGCTATGCGGACGCCACAACGGCGACGCGCTGGCGCCGGACCTGAGCGTGCTGGCTTCCGCCGGTGCCCATGAGCGGCCCGCAGGCGACCTGCTCCGCCCGCGCGACGCGGCCATCCGCTCCGGCATGTGGGACGCCCTCAACCAGCGCCGCAACGTGATCTGCACGGACGCGGTGGCACTCTACTTCGGCGGCAAGTCGGCGCGCGAGTGCGTGGCCTGGCTGCCCATTCCGCGCCCGCTCACCGACATCGAGTGCCGCCTGCTGGAGGTGTTCTCGCGCCAGGTGGCCGTGGGGCTGGACAACGTGGAGCTGGTGACCAACCTCCACGACGCCGCGTTCTACGACCAGCTCTCACGCCTGCCCAACCGCACCCGGTTGCTGGAGGTGCTGCACGGTGCCCTTGGCACGCCCACGCGCGCACATGCGGCGCTCGCGCTGGTGGACCTC
Organism: Zemynaea arenosa; assembly: GCF_004614185.1. Lineage (GTDB taxonomy): Bacteria > Pseudomonadota > Gammaproteobacteria > Burkholderiales > Burkholderiaceae_D > Telluria > Telluria arenosa. The sequence goes on from NZ_SPVF01000268.1 coordinate 26,996, forward strand.
GATCACTTCGCCGAAACCAACGACGCGCTGGGCCACGAATTCGGCGACATGCTGCTGATCGCCGTCGCCAGCCGCCTGCAGACGCGCCTCGGCGCGCAACTGACCATTGCGCGCATGGGCGCGGACATTTTCGGCGTGCTGGGGGACGCCAGCTTCGTCAACCCGGACCGCATCCTGCAGGTGTTCCGCGAGCCCTTCCGCATCGAAGGGCAGGACATGCAGGTCTCCGCGACTCTAGGCCTGGTGCGCCTCGCGGAACATGACGGCAGCGCCGCCGATGCGTTGAAAGACGCCGACCTCGCCCTCAAGCGCGCCAAGGCGCACCAGCGCGGCGGCCATTTCACCTTCTCGCGCGCGATGGGTGCCGAGATGCGCGAGCGGGTGCGCATGATGCATGCGCTGCGCGCGGCCTTCGCGAACAAGGAGCTGACGCTGGCCTACCAGCCGCAAGTCAACCTGGCCACGCGCCAGCCGATGGGCGCCGAGGCTTTGCTGCGCTGGCAGCGGCCGGACGGCTCCTTCGTGCCACCGGACCGTTTCATCCCGATTGCAGAGTATTCAGGCCTGATCATCGAGATCGGCCAGTGGGTGATCGAGACCGCGTGCGCGGAGCTGGTGCGGCTGCGCGCGCTGGGGCATCGCGCATTCACGATGTCGGTCAACGTGTCGCAGGTCCAGTTCCGCCATCCCTATTTCGTCGACATGCTGCGCGGCGCCCTCGCCCGCACGCAGGCGCCGCCCGAGTACCTGCACCTGGAGATCACGGAGTCGGTGGCCATGGAGGAGCCGGACACGCTGATCCGCATGCTGGCGCAGATCAAGGAAACCGGCGTGTCGATCGCCATCGACGATTTCGGCACCGGCTTCTCGTCGCTGTCCTACCTTCAGCGCCTGCAGGTGGACTGCCTGAAGATCGACCGTGCCTTCGTCAGCGAGATCACCGAGTCCGCGCGTGGCAGCAGCATCGCCGAGATGGTGGTGCAGCTGGGCCGCAACCTGGGCCTGTCCATCGTGGCGGAAGGCGTGGAGGACGAGCGCCAGGCGCAGGTGCTGGAAGCGCTGGGCTGTCCGTATGCGCAGGGCTACCTGTTCTCTCGCCCGATCACGCCCCAGCAGTTGGCCGAATGGTTGGCCACGCACAACGCCCACGCCGCCTGAACCAGCCTGGCGGCGCATACTTCGCTTCAAGCAGGGCTGTCTGCCGTCGGGCCGAGCACCTCGCGCGCCGCGAACAAACCGTTGAGCGCCGCCGGGAACCCTGCGTACACGGCCATCTGCATGATCGTCTCCACGATCTCCTCGCGCGTGCAGCCCACGTTCTGCGCCGCGTAGATGTGCACCTTCAGCTGCGGCGCCGCGTTGCCCAGCGCGGTCAGCGCCGCCACCGTGGCCAGCTCCCGCGTGCGCAGGTCAAGCCCCGGCCGCGAGTAGATGTCCCCGAACGGGAATTCGACGATCATCCGGCCAAAGTCCGGGGCGATATCGCGCAGGCTGTCTACCACCTGCCGGCCCTTTTCTCCATCGATTTCAATCAGTTTGGCGAGTCCGCGTTCGTAACGTTCGTTCATGGCCTGTCCTGTCCTTGTGTGGTTGAGGGGCCATGATGGTTCCCAGATTGCGTTCCAGCTTGCGGTAGTGGCGCAGCTTTTCGACCAGCCCCCGCTCGCATTCGGCCAGCGACTGCATCTGCGCCCGCACCTGCTCCAGGTGCTCCTCCAGCAGCACGCGCCGCTGCGGCACGCTGGACTCGCCCTGGTAGCGCAGGTCCGCAAAGTGCCGCATCGCCGCGATGCCCATGCCGGTGGTGCGCAAGCGCTGCAGGAACTCGATCCACGCCCGGTCCGCCGCCGAATAGCGCCGGTGCCCGCTACCCGCCCGCCCCACCGCCCGCACCAGGCCAGCCCGCTCGTAATACCGCAGCGTGTGCGCCGTGAGCCCGGTGGCCGCGGCCAGCTCCGAAATCGTCAGGAATTCATTCATGGCACGGCCATCGTAGAAGTTCGAGCGCACTCGAAGTCAAGCACAAATAAAAAGTGCCGGACCGGCCGGCACTTGGAGGGGGGAAGCGGGCCGCTCAGTCCTCGGCATTCGCCTCGGCCGGCCAGTCGCGGATGTAGGCCTTGAGCATGCGGTTCTCGAAGCTCTGCGCCTCCAGCACCGCGCGCGCCACGTCGTAGAACGAGATCACGCCCAGCAGCGTCTTGGCGTTCATCACCGGCAAATAGCGCGCGTGCTTTTCGAGCATCATGCGCCGCACTTCGTTGACCTCCGTGTCCGGCGTGACGGTGATCGGCGCGTCGTCCATGTGCTTGCGCACCGTACCCGCGCCCACCGACCCGGCATTCGCGTGCAGCACCTTGATCACCTCGCGGAAGGTCAGCATGCCCACCAGATCCCCGTACTCCATCACCACCAGCGAGCCGATGTCCTTCTCCGCCATGATGTTGACGGCATCCAGCAGCGGCATATCGGGCGTGGCCGTATAGAGGATATTGCCCTTGACCTGCAGAATTTCAGACACTTTCATGGTCGCCACCTTGTCAACACGGAATCGTGAATCGACTGTAGCCTAAGCTTGGCAAAAAATCCAGTTTTGCGAATTGTCCACCGGAGCCATCGGCACTCTGTGCGTTCGGTGCTACGATGCGCCCATTCCAAGCCACCGCTGAGAGAAAGGTGACCATGAGCGGACCCCGCTACCCCGGTTTCGATACCCTGTCCCTGCACGCAGGCGCCCAAGCCGACCCGGCCACCGGCGCACGCGCCACACCGATCTATTTCACGTCCTCGTTCGCCTTCCAGGACTCGGACCACGCCGCCGCCCTGTTCAACATGGAACGCGCCGGTCACGTGTACTCGCGTATCTCCAACCCCACGACTGCGGTGCTGGAAGAACGCATCGCCGCGCTGGAAGGCGGGGTGGCGGGCATCGCCACCGCGTCCGGCCAGGCCGCGCTGCACCTGGGGCTTGCGACCATCGCGGGAGCCGGTAGCCACATCGTAGCTTCGCGCGCGCTGTACGGCGGTTCGCATAACCTGCTGGCGTACACCCTGCCCCGCTTCGGCATCGAGACCACCTTTGTCGATCCGCGCGACCTGGACGCCTGGCGCGCCGCCATCCGCCCCAACACCAAGCTGCTGTTCGGCGAAACGCTCGGCAATCCCGGACTCGATGTGCTGGACATTCCCGGCGTGGCCGCCATCGCCCATGAGCGCCACCTGCCGCTGCTGGTGGACAGCACCTTCACCACGCCGTATCTCATCAAGCCTCTCGACCACGGCGCGGATCTCGTTCTCCACAGCGCCACCAAGTTCCTGTGCGGGCACGGCACCGCCATCGGCGGGCTGCTGGTGGACGGCGGCACCTTTGACTGGCAGCGGGCCTACGAGAAGACTGGCCACTTCGCGGAACTGTGCGAGCCGTACGACGGTTTCCATGGCATGGTCTTCACCGAGGAATCGACCGTTGGCGCCTTCGCCCTGCGCGCGCGCCGCGAAGGACTGCGCGACTTCGGCGCCGCCATGAGCCCGCTCAACGCCTTCGCCATCCTGCAGGGCGTGGAGACGCTGTCCCTGCGCATGCAGCGCCACGTCGAGAATACGCGCAAGGTGGTGGACTTCCTGCTGCGCAGCCCCGCCGTCGAATCGGTGGCCTACCCGGAGCTGGAGACTCACCCGGACCACGCGCTGGCCCAGCGCCTGATGCCCAACGGCTGCGGCGCGGTGTTCTCCTTCAACCTGAAGGGCGACCGCGCGGCGGGCAAGCGCTTCGTGGACAGTCTCAAGGTGTTTTCGCACCTGGCCAATGTGGGCGACGCGAAATCCCTCGTCATCCACCCCGCCTCCACCACCCACTTCCGTGTCCCGGCCGACCAGCTGCAGGCCAGTGGCATCGCGGAAGGCACGATGCGCCTGTCGGTCGGCCTGGAGTCGCCGGACGACCTGCTGGAAGACCTGGCCCGCGCCCTCAAGGCAGCGCAGAAAGGAGGCGCGTGATGAAGCTTGCCAGCGGCGCTTATTGCTACACCGGCGTACGGGCCTTCGACGCCGGTCTGCCCACGGCCGTCTTCATACACGGCGCGCAGAATGACCACAGCGTGTGGGGCCTGCAATCCCGCTACTTCGCCCACCACGGCTTTAACGTGCTGGCGGTGGACCTGCCCGGGCATGGCCGTACGGCGGGACCCGCGCTGCGGACCGTGGAAGACATGGCGGCATGGCTGATCGCCGTGCTGACCGAGGCCCGCGTGGAGCGCGCCATCCTGATCGGCCATAGCATGGGCAGCTTGATCGCGCTGGAAGCCGCGGCCCGCGCGCCGGGCGTCGTCATCGGCCTCGCCATGGTCGGCAGCACCTACCCAATGAAGGTCGCGGACGCGCTGCTGAAAACCGCCCGCACCGACGAGCAGACCGCCATCGACATGGTCAACATCTGGTCCCACTCGTCCATCGCGCACAAGCCATCGTCGCCGGGCCCGGGCTTCTCGGTGCTGGGGGGCGCGCGGCGGCTGATGCAGCGGATGTCCGCCCTCAACCCGGACCAGCTGTTCCACACCGACTTCAGCGCCTGCAATGCCTACGCCAACGGCGAAGCCGCAGCTACGCAGGTCCGCTGCCCGGTGCTGTTCCTGTTCGGGACCAAGGATGTCATGACGCCACCACGCTCGACCAAGCTGCTCACGACCGCGCTCGCGCAGGGCAAGGTGGTGCAGGTGGACGCCGGCCACCAGATGATGGCCGAGCGGCCGGACGCGGTGCTGGATGCCTTGTTCGGCTTTGCCCGCGGCGCCGTCGAGGCGAAAGGAGCCTGAGATGCCGGAAACCGCGCACTACACGAACTTCGCCGAGTTCTACCCCTACTACCTCGCGCAGCACGACAACCGCCTGTGCCGCCGCTGCCACTTCATCGGTTCCACGTCCGCGCTGGCGGCGGTGGTGCAGATGGCCGTGAGCCAGGACCCGGCATGGCTGTTGATCGCACTGATTTCAGGCTACGGCGGCGCGTGGGTCGGCCACTACCTGTTCGAACACAACAAGCCCGCGACCTTCGACCAGCCGTGGTTCTCGTTCCGGGCCGACTGGGTGATGTACTGGCAGATGTTGACGGGGAAGCTTAGCTGGTAGGGGCCGTGGTGGACGCAGGCGCCGGTGCGCCTGCCGCAGCGCGCGGCCCGTACGCAAAGTAGTCCGCCACGCTCTGCTCCAGCCCCTGTTCGACCGCCGCCTCCACCTGCCGCGCCAGCGCCGCGCCATCCAGCCGCAAAGGCGAGCGCGGTTCCACGTTATCCGGCACCGCCGCCTCCTGCGCCGCGCCGAACACGAACAGGCGGTACACGTCCGCCACCTTCAGGCGCTCCAGGTTCATCAGCAGCACCCACTGGTCCGCATCGTCGCGCAAGCGGCGGCCCCACTTGGTGCGGCGGCGCTCCGCCTGGATGCGCCCGACCCAGCCCATGGCCACCATCTGGTCCAGCAGCATGGTCATCTCGTCGTAGCCGATTCGGGTGTGGAAGCGGATCAGCGGCGACGGCACCATGGCCGTGTCGCTCACCTGTCCATGCGCGTGCAGCACCTTCAGGATCGCCATTGCGTCCACGAACTCGCCGCCGGGCGCGGGCTCGTACCACCAGCGCTCGTACTTCACAATCGGCAGCGCGGCCGTGAGCAGCGCGCCGACCAGCGTAATCAGCCAGGACACGTACACCCACAGCAGGAACAGCGGCACCGCCGCCAGCGCTCCATAGATGATGGTGTAGTTCGGGAACTGCTTGATGAAGACCGCGAACAGCCGCTTGGCGATTTCGAATGCCAGCGCCGCCACGATGCCGCCCCAGACGGCGTCGCGCCAGTCCACGTAGCGGTTCGGCACCGTCATGTACAAGAAGGTGAAGGCCGCCGTGGTCAGGCCGACCGAAGCCATCGTATAAAACACGGCGCCGATCCACGCCAGGGGGCCGAGCAACCCGCTGGTGGCGCTGAACAGCTGCGACGTCATGGTCAGCGACAGGCCGATGAGCAGCGGCCCCAATGTCACCAGCGCCCAGTAGATCAGCACCCGCTGCGACAGCGGCCGTGGGCGGCGCACGCGCCAGATCTGGTTGAAGGCGCGCTCGATCATGCCCATCATCGCCGTGGAGGTGAGCAGCAGCGCGATACCGCCCACCGCCGACAGGCTCTTGGCCTTGGTCGAGAACAGCGTGAGATTGGAGACGATGGTGTTGGCGATCGCCTTGGGCATCACCGACTGCACGAAATACGCTTCCAGCGCCGAGCGGAAGGTGGTAAACATCGTGAAGTTGGTGAACACCGCGAATACGATGGTCAGCAGCGGCACCAGGGCCAGCACGGTGGTGAAGGTCAGGCTGCCCGCCACTTGCGGCAGCTTTTCGTCGGTCAAGCGGCGCCGCGCGAAGCGCAGCAGGTCGCGCACTTCCGCCAGCGTCAGCCCGCGCACGATGTCCACGCTCACGTTGATCATTTCGCTGGTGGACCGGGAGATCGAAGTGACGGTTTTGGAGAGCATTCAGGCGTTCGATTGCACGGCCATTCAGGGCCGTGGAATGTGACAAAGCGCCCTATAATACCAACGATGAACGTGACCAATCCGATAATTCTTGTTTTGTATTATTCCCGCCATGGAGCGACCCGCAAATTGGCCGAACTGATCGCCCAGGGCATCGAAAGCGTGCCGGGCATCGATGCGCGTCTGCGCACCGTGCCTGCGGTGTCCACCGTGACGGAAGCGGTGGCGCCGAGCGTGCCGGACTCTGGTGCCCCCTATGTGGAACGCGAGGACCTGGCCGAATGCGCCGGCCTCGCGCTGGGGTCGCCCACGCGCTTCGGCAACATGGCCGCGAGCGTCAAGTACTTCCTGGACGGGACGGCGGCGGAATGGCTGGGCGGCACGCTGGCAGGCAAGCCTGCGGCCGTGTTTACATCCACCGGCAGCCTGCACGGCGGGCAGGAATCGACCCTGCTGTCGATGATGATCCCGCTCCTGCACCACGGGATGATGGTGCTCGGCCTGCCCTACACCCAGCCGGAACTCATGACCACCAGCAGCGGCGGCAGCCCGTACGGCGCCACCCACTGGTCGGGCATCGACAACAACAAGCCGATCACGGATGACGAAAAGCGGCTCGCGGTGGCACTGGGCCGCCGCCTGGCGGAAACGGTCGCACGTTTGCACGGGGTGGCACGGTGAAGACCTCGCGTGTCTTCCATGTCGGGGCCGTGGTCAGCCTGGTCTTCCTGATCCTGTGGCTGGTCGCGTGGGAGGCCTGGCTTGCGCCGATCCGGCCGGGCGCCTGGCTGCTCGCGCTCAAGGCCGTGCCGCTGCTGGTGCCTCTGCTCGGAGCCCTCAAGCGCGACATCTACACCCTGCAGTGGTCCTCGATGGTGATCCTGCTGTACTTTGCCGAAGGCGCGGTACGGGTCTACAGCGACACGGCGCCGCTGTCCCGCATGATGGCGGGCGGCGAGGCCTTCCTGGTCGCCATCTATTTTGTGTGCACCGTCCTGTTCCTGCGGCCGTACAAGCTGGCCGCCAAGAAGATCGCCAAGGAACTGCTGGAGCGGGTCAACACCGTCAACAAGTAGCCGCTTCGCTCCCTCATGACCGACTTCCTCGCGCGCTGCCGCGCTATCCTGGTCGACAACCAGCTGGTCATCACCGATGCCGATGGCATGGCGCCCTACCTCACCGACTGGCGCGGCCGCTTCACCGGCCGCGCGCGGGCGGTGCTGCGGCCGGGGACCACGGAGCAGGTGGCCCGCCTGGTGCGGCTGTGCGCGGAGCTGCACGTGCCGGTCGTGCCGCAAGGCGGACGCACGGGCCTCGTGCTCGGGAGCGTGCCGGATGTGTCGGGCGAGGCCGTCGTGTTGTCGCTGACGCGCATGAATCGCGTGCGCGAGGTGGATGCCGCCAACCGCACGATCACCCTGGACGCAGGCTGCATCCTGCAACAGGTGCAGGACGCCGCAGCCGCCGAGGGCTGCCTGTTCCCACTGTCGCTGGCGGCGGAAGGCAGCTGCACCATCGGCGGCAACCTCTCGACCAATGCAGGCGGCACCGCGGTGCTCCGCTACGGGAACACGCGTGATTTGTGTCTCGGACTGGAAGTCGTCACCGCGCAGGGCGAGATCTGGAGCAGCCTGCGCGGGCTGCGCAAGGACAATACCGGCTACTCGCTGCGCGACCTGTTCATTGGCGCCGAGGGCACGCTGGGGGTGATCACGGGCGCGGTCATGAAGCTGTACCCTATGCCGCGTGCCTCCATCACGGCGCTGGTCGCGGTGTCTTCTCCAGCCCAGGCGCTCGCGCTGCTCACGATGGTGCAGGATCACTGCGGGCCGGCGCTCACCGCCTTCGAACTGATGTCGCAAGTGTGCATGGACCTCGTGGCCAAGCACTACCCGGACCTGCCGCACCCGTTCCGCCATCGCCATCCGCAGTACGCGCTGCTGGAAGTGGCGAGCAGCGAATCCGAGGAGCATGCGGTTGGACTTCTGGAAGGCGCCATCGGTGCGGCGCTGGAAGCGGGCATCGCGGCCGATGCGGCCGTGGCCTCGTCGGTGGCGCAGTCGCGCGGGCTGTGGCAGATCCGCGAGCACATCCCGCTGGCGCAGGCCGCGGCGGGCAAGAATATCAAGCACGATATCTCCCTGCCCGTCTCCAGCATCCCTGCCTTCCTGGAAGCGACGGACGCGCTGCTGCTGCGCGCCTTCCCCGGCTGCCAGCTGGTCACCTTCGGCCACCTCGGAGACGGCAACCTGCATTACAACGTCGCGCCGCCGGATGGCGTGGCGCACGACGACTTCCTCGGCCACCAGGATGCCGTCAACCATATCGTGCATGACAGCGTGGACCGCTTCGGTGGCTCCTTCTCCGCTGAACATGGCGTGGGCGCCTTGAAGCGCAGTGACATGGCGCGCTACAAGAGCGCGGTGGAAGTGCGCATGATGCAGGCTATCAAACAGGCGCTCGACCCGCTGGGCATCATGAACCCCGGTAAGATCCTGCCGCCCGGATGCGTGGCCTGAACACTCTCACCCGCTGGCTGCTGGCCGGCGAATGGCGCGCGCACCCGATGCGCGCCTTCCTGGCCGTCGTGGCGATCGCGGTCGGCGTGGCGATGGGCTTTGCCATCCACTTGATCAATGCGGCGGCTTTCAACGAGTTCTCGGCAGCGGTGAAGAGTATCGCCGGGCAGGCGGACTTGCAGGTCACTGGGAGCGAGTCGTCGTTCGACGAAAAGCTCTACCCGTCGTTGGCCCAGCGGCCCGGCGTGGCGGCGGCCAGCCCGGTGCTGCAGGTGCAGGCGGTGGTGCCAGGCGCCGCGCAATCCCTGCTGGTGCTGGGCGTGGACACGCTGCGCGCCATCGACGTGTCGCCTGATCTGGTGGGCGTGCCCCGCGAAGGTCATCTTGAGGACACGCTGGCCGACGACACCATTTTCCTCTCGCCCGCTGCCAGCGAATGGCTGCGCACGCGCACCAGCGGCACGCTGACTTTGCGCGCCGGGCTGGAAGAGCTGCGCCTGCGCGTGGCCGGCTCCGTGCAGGGCACGCGGCCAGGCCAGCGCCTGGGCATCATGGACATCGGCGCGGCGCAATGGCGCTTCCATGGCCTCGGGCAGCTCACGCGCATCGACCTGAAACTGAGCCCGGGCGTGAACCGCACCGTCTTTCGGGATCAGCTGCAGCGAGACCTGGACCGCGCCTCGCCCGGCGCCTTCCACGTGGCGGAACCGAACGATCCGAACGCAGAGTCGCGCACCAACACCATGAGCCGGGCCTACCGAGTCAACCTCACCGTGCTTGCGCTGGTGGCGCTGTTCACCGGCGCCTTTCTCGTGTTTTCGACACAGGCGCTGTCGGTGGTCCGCCGCCGCAGCCAGTTTGCGCTGCTGCGGGTGCTCGGGCTGGAGCCCCTGCAGCTGGTGCGGCAGGTCGTGGTGGAAGGCGCGGTGCTCGGCCTGGCCGGGGCGGCGCTCGGCATCGCCGGCGGCTATGGACTGGCGGCGCTGGTACTCCGCTTTTTTGGCGGAGACCTGGGCGGCGGCTACTTTCCCGGTGTGCGGCCGGAGGTGCAGTTCGACGTGGCCGGCGCCATCATCTACTTTGTGCTGGGCTTCGGCGTGGCGCTGCTGGGCTGCCTGGCGCCTGCGTTTGAGGCGGCGCGCGCGGCGCCGGCAGTCGCGCTCAAGTCGGGCAGCACGGATGCGGCGCTGGAAAAGCTGGCCCGTGCCTGGCCGGCGCTGGCCTGCCTCGGCCTCGGTGCCGCGCTGACCGCCGCGCCGCCGGTGGCCGGGCTGCCGATCTTCGGCTATCTGGCGATCGCATTGATGCTCATCGGCGGTATCGCCCTGATGCCGCGTTTTGCGGCGGTCACGTTCAAGGCCTTGCAGCGCGTGGGCGCGCCATTCGCCCACGCGCACATGCCGCCCGCGCTCGCCCTCGTTCTCGCGCGCCTCGCCAACGCCAGCGGGCAAGCCGCCATCGCGTTGGGTGGTGTGCTGTCCAGCTTTGCGCTGATGGTGGCGATGGCGATCATGGTCGCCAGCTTCCGTGTGTCGGTGGACGACTGGCTGGCCCAGGTACTGCCCGCGGACCTGTACGCGCGGAGCGCCGCCAGCGGCAATACCGCCGCCATCGATCCGGAAGGCCAGCGCGCTATCGCAGCCACACCGGGAGTCGCGCGCGTGCATTTCCTGCGCATCCGGCCGATCCAGCTCGATCCCGCGCGGCCACCGGTCGCCCTGCTCGCGCGCAGCGTCGATCCGCAGGCGCCCGGCCATTCGATGCCGATGGTCGGCAAGACCATCGAGGTGCCGCCGGGTGCGATGCCAGCGTGGGTGTCGGAGGCGATGGTGGACCTGTACGGCGCCCGCGTGGGAGAGCACATCGAACTGCCGGTCGGCGGCAAACTGCACGCTTTCACGGTGGCGGGCGTGTGGCGCGACTATGCGCGCCAAAGCGGCGCCGTGAACATCAACCTGGACGACTACCGCCGCCTGAGCGGAGACATGGATGTCAGCGATGCCGCGATATGGGTCGCGCGCGGCGCCACGGCCGCGCAGGTACGAGCGCGCATCGCGCAGCTGCCGTTCGGACGGGCGCTGGAGTTCAGCGAGCCGGGCGAAATCCGCGCGGTGAGCCTGGCCATCTTCGACCGCAGCTTCGCGGTCACCTACTTGCTGGAAGCAATTGCGATCGCCATCGGCATGTCCGGCGTGGCTGCGACCTTCTCCGCTCAGACCCTGGCGCGCGCCAAGGAATTCGGCATGCTGCGCCACGTGGGCGTCACGCGCGGACAGGTGCTCGCGCTGCTGGCCATCGAAGGCAGCGCGCTCACGGCCATCGGCATCGTGTGCGGTTTTGCGCTGGGCTTCGTCATCAGTCTTGTTCTGGTGTTCGTGGTGAACCCGCAATCCTTCCACTGGACCATGCAGCTGCACATGCCCTGGCGTTTGCTGGTGGCGGTGGCGGCCGCGCTGCTGGCCGCATCCGCAGTGACGGCACTGGTCTCAGGACGGTATGCCTTGTCCGGTGGCCCGATCCGCGCCGTGCGGGAGGACTGGTAGATGCTGAAACGCCTGCTCCTGCTGCTCGTCCTGCTTGCGGGTGCCGCCCTGGCAGCCCCGGTTGCGTACACGCCCGTCACACCCGGGTACCAGATGCAGTTCCCACGCGACTTCGGCGCCCACCCCGACTTTCATACCGAGTGGTGGTACGTCACCGGATGGCTCAAGCAGCCGGACGGCAAGCCGCTCGGCTTCCAGGTCACCTTCTTCCGCAGCGCGACCCAGCATGACCGCGCCAATCCGAGCGCCTTTGCGCCGACCCAGATCGTGATCGCCCACGCGGCGCTGTCCGACCCGGCGGTCGGCCGCCTGCTGCACGACCAGCGCAGCGCCCGCGCAGGGCTGGGCTTGGCCTACGCGCGCGAGGGCGACACGGACGTGAAGCTCAATGACTGGTCCATGAAGCGTCGGCCGGACGGCAGCTACGACGCCGTGGTGCGCGCCCGCGATTTCACCCTCAACCTGCGCCTGGCCCCGTCCCAGCCCCCGCTGCTGCAGGGCGAAAACGGCTTTTCCCGCAAGGGCGCCGCCGCGCTGGACGCCAGCTATTACTATAGCCTGCCGCAACTGCGGGCCAGCGGCACGGTCACGCGCGGCGGAGCGGTAGCTCCCGTCATGGGCAGCGCGTGGCTGGACCACGAATGGTCGAGCCAATACCTTGATCCAGACGCTGCCGGGTGGGATTGGCTCGGCGCCAACCTCGATGACGGTTCTGCCCTCATGGCCTTCCAGATGCGCAGCAAGCGGGGTGATAAACTATGGGCCCACGCGACGCTGCGCGATGCGTCCGGCCGGGTCACGCAGTTTGACGGCGCGGACGTGAGCTACACCGCCACCACACGCTGGCGCTCCCCGCGCACCCAGGCCGAGTATCCTGTGGCGGGCGTCCTGGCCACCGGATCCACGCGCTGGCGCATCGTGCCCCTGCAGCCGGACCAGGAACTCGACTCGCGCCGTTCCACCGGCGCGGTCTACTGGGAAGGCGCCGTCACGCTGGAACGCGATGGCAAACCGGCGGGCCACGGCTACCTGGAACTGACGGGCTACGTCGCCGCGATGAAGATGTGAATGTTGATGTAAAGCCCCACAAGCAAGAACAAACTACAAACCGAACGATTCGATGACCAGCAGCCCCACGCAAGACAAATCCTCCGGCAAAGGCAGCCTCTCCGCCCTGTTCGGCCTCGCGCCTTTCCTCAAGCCTTACAAGAAGCAGTTCATGCTGGCTGCGGTGGCCCTGCTGTTCGCGGCCGGGTCCACGCTGGCGATTCCCGCTGCATTCAAGAAGATGATCGACCTCGGCTTCGGCCAGGGAGCCGGAGCCGCAGGCATCGAGCATGTGAACGCGGCTTTCCTGGCCCTGTTCGCGCTGGCCGCACTGCTGGCGGTGGCCACGGCGGCACGCTTCTATACCGTGTCCTGGCTGGGCGAGCGGGTGACGGCGGACATCCGCGCGGCCGTGTACCGCCACGTGGTCATGCAGAGCCCCGAGTTCTTTGAAACCACGCAGACGGGCGAAGTGCTGTCCCGCCTGACCACCGACACCACCCTGATCCAGGCCGTGGTGGGCACCAGCGTCTCGGTCGCGCTGCGCAATGTGCTGCTGTTCGTGGGCGGGCTGGTGATGCTGTTCGTGACCAGTGCCAAGCTCACGGCCATCATCATCGGCCTGCTGGTGCTGGTCGTGGTGCCGATCGTGCTGTTCGGACGGCGCGTGCGCAAGCTCTCGCGCGATTCGCAGGACCGCATCGCCGATGCCTCGGCCATGGCGGGCGAGATCCTGAATGCCATGCCGACCGTGCAGGCCTTCACGCATGAACGCATCGAGGCGGAGCGCTTTGGTTCTTCGGTCGAAGGCGCCTTCAGTACCGCCATGCGCCGCATCGGCGCGCGTGCCTGGCTCACCATGCTGGCCATCCTGCTGGTGTTTGGCGCCATCGTGTTCGTGCTGTGGCTGGGCGCGCACGCGGTGATCGAAGGGACCATGACCGGCGGAGAGCTGGGCCAGTTCATCCTGTACGCCACCATCGTTTCCGGTTCGCTCGGCGCGTTGTCCGAAGTGATGGGCGAGGCACAACGCGCCGCCGGAGCCACCGAGCGGCTGCTCGAGCTGCTCTCGGTCCGCTCCAACATCCAGAATCCGGCGCAGGCCGTGGCGCTGCCGCCGCGCGCGGCCAACGGCGCGGCGCTCAGGCTGCAGGACGTGACCTTCTTCTACCCGTCGCGCCCCGAGACGGCGGCGCTGTCGCATCTGACGCTGGACATCCGCGCCGGCGAGACCATCGCCGTGGTCGGCCCGTCCGGCGCCGGCAAGACCACCCTGTTCCAGCTGTTCCTGCGCTTCTACGACCCGCAAGCGGGAGCGATCCAGCTCGATGGCGTGGATATCCGCCACTTGGACCTGCACACCCTGCGCGATGCGATCGGCATCGTCCCGCAGGACACGGTGATCTTCTCCGCCAATGCGATGGAGAACATCCGCTACGGCCGCGCCGATGCCACCGATGAGGAAGTGATTCGCGCGGCGCGCATGGCCGCGGCCCACGAATTCATCGAGCGCCTGCCGGAGGGCTACAGGTCCTTCCTCGGCGAGCGCGGGGTGCGCCTGTCCGGCGGCCAGCGGCAACGGATCGCCATCGCACGCGCCCTGCTCAAGAATCCACCCCTGCTGCTGCTGGACGAAGCCACCAGTGCGCTGGATGCCGAATCCGAGCGCCTGGTGCAGGGTGCGCTGGAAACGGCCATGCAGGGCCGCACCACCGTCATCATCGCGCACCGCCTGGCGACTGTGCAGCGGGCCGACCGCATCATCGTGATGGAGGATGGGCAGATCGTGGAAACCGGAACGCACGCGTCCCTGGTGGCGCTGGGCGGCATCTACGCCAACCTGGCCGCGCTGCAGTTCCAGCCCGTGCACCACACGCCGCAGGAGGCCGTGAAATGACGGACGCGGAACTCCAGCGCAGCTGCCACACCGTCTTCCCCGGCCACCGGGCGCGCACACCCGCGCAGATGTTCGCCGCGATGTCCGTCTGGTGCGAACAGCACGGCGTCGAACACGACGTGTACGGCAGCGGCGCCACGATCCAGGCCTTCGAGGACAAGATCGCGCGGCTGCTGGGGTTTGAAGCGGCGGTCTTCTGCGTCACCGGCACCATGACGCAAGTCACCGCGCTGCGCCTCGGCTGCGACGATAAAGGTTCGCCGCTGGTGGCGCTGCACCCCACCTCGCACATCATCGTGCACGAACGCTCCAACTACCAGTTGCTGGGCCACTTCCAGGCGTTGCAGGTCGGGGACCGCCACCGGCCATGGACCGTCGCCGACCTGGCCGCGGTACCGGATCGCCTGGGCGCCGTCAGTATGGAGATGCCGATGCGCGAGATCGGCGGACAGAATCCGGCGTGGGATGAGCTCAAGGCCATCAAGGAGCACTGCCGCCTGCGCAACGTGCATCTGCACATGGATGGCGCGCGGCTGTGGGAATGCGCGGCGGCGTATGGCAAACCGCTGCCAGAGATCGCGGCGGGCTTCGACTCCGTGTACGTGTCGATGTACAAGGGGATTGGTGGCCTGGGTGGCGCCGTGCTGGCCGGATCGCGCGAGTTCGTGGCGCGGGCGGCCGAGTGGTTCCGGCGCGAAGGCGGCAACGTGATTCACCGGACGCCGTACGTGGTGGCCGCCGCGATGCAGTTCGACGAACGCCTGCAAGCCATGCCCGCGTACTTCGCGCGCACCGTTTGGCTCTACGACCTGCTGCGCGACTATCCGCAGCTGAAGGTCAATCCTTCGGCGCCGCAAGCCAACATGCTGCACCTCCACTTGCCCGTATCGCGCGAGCGCGTCCTCGACATCCGCGACCAGCTCGCGCGCGAGCACGGCATCTGGCTCTTCGGCCGGGCCCAGCACGCCGCCCTGCCCGACACCAGCTACGTCGAAATCTACGTCGGCGACAACCTGCTGTCCGCCGACGATGCAGCGGTGCGCCGCGCCCTCGACCTGTTTACCACCGCCCTGAACACATAACCGGGCTCGCCCCGCCTGAATTACCCCACCCCACCAGGGACGTACCCCGCTCCCACACCAGGGACGTACCCCGCCTTAAACATGTAGGAAAGCTCTGCTTTGTTACAAATGTTCCGTGGCCGAGATAATGAAATCTCGTGCTAAATCAACGTATTGCGACGCGAGCGATAATCGGGCGATTTACGGAAAATCGGGGACGTACCCTGCTCTGGGAAAGGGGTACGTCCCCGGATAAGAGGGGTCGGAATGCGCTTAGCAGCGGCCCTACGGTCGGGTTATACCGCCATCGGGGCGGTCAGCGGGGGATGGTGCTGGTAGCCTTCCAGCGCGAAGTCGGAGGGCTCGATTTGTTCCAGCCACTCGGGCTCGTACTTGCCGGTCGCTGCGAATGCGGGCACGCGCTCGCTGATCACCAGCCGCGGGGCGGGCAGCGGCTCGCGCGTCAGCTGCTCGCGCAGCATGTCCATGTGGGTTTCGTAGATGTGCGCGTCGCCGATAAAGTAGGTGAACCAGCGCGGCGTGTACCCTGTGAGGCGCGCCACCAGGTGCAGCAGCGCCGCGCATTCGGCCAGGTTGAACGGCGTGCCCAGGCCCAGGTCATTCGAGCGCACGTACAGGCACAAAGAAATCTCCTTCGACGCCACATCCGGGAGGAAGTGGTACAGCAGATGGCACGGCGGCAGCGCCATCGAGTCCAGATCCGCGCAATTCCAGCCATGGAACAGGATGCGGCGGCTGTTCGGGTTGTGCACGACGGCATCCAGGCACTCGCGCAGCTGGTCGATGGCCTTGTACATCAGCACCTTGCCGACCCCCTCGTCCTGCAGCGCCGCCACCTGGCGCCAGCCCTGCCGCAGCGCATCCTCGATCTGCGCCGATTGCGTGGCCTCCAGCAGCTTGTACCCCGGCCATGCCCGCCATTGCACCCCGTACACAGGCCCGAGGTCGTCCTCGCCCATCCGGTACGGATTGGCCAGCCACTGGGCGTTCTCATTGGCGTTCTGGTCCCACACCTTGCAACCCAGCGCCCGGAATTCGGCCGCATTCCGGCTCCCGCGCAGGAAACCAACAAGCTCGCCAATGACGGACTTGAACGCCAGCTTCTTGGTCGTCACCGCCGGGAAGCCGTCCTTCTGCAGGTCCATCCGCATCATCGCGCCCGGGATGCGCAAGGTCCGGACGCCGGTGCGGTTGTCCTGCCAGCTGCCGCTCTCGATAACGGTCTTTACAAGGTCCAGATACTGCTTCATGTGGTGTGCCCCGGGATGGCGAAAAAGGACACTATTCTAACCGACCCACCCCACGTCTTCCGCTCACCGGAAGTTGCTATGTCATCCATTGACTGACATCTCCTGTAAGCCCCCTCTTACACCAGCACGGCAGCAGAACCGATATGTGTTCTCCGTTGTTGTTCGCATAATCCTCGGAAAAGTCAAAACCGCGCATGGAGAGAGCCTTATGGCAACAGAAAAAGGGTACGCGGTGGTAGTTCATGGCGGCGCTGGCGAGCCGCAGCACTACGAGGATGGTTGCAAAGCGGCTGCGGACGCGGCTGTTTTGGAACTCACCCGCGGAAATCAGGCGGTCGATGCCGCCGTGGCGGCCGTTGTGTCGCTGGAAAACGATGGCCGGTTCAATGCCGGCACCGGGGCCGTGCTCGCCCTCGATGGCGAGACCATCAACCTGGATGCGAGCGTGATGGACTCGTGCGGCGTGCTGGGCGCCGTCTCGAGCATCAAGTTCGTCAAGAACCCGGTGCTGGTGGCGCGCGACGTCTCGAAGACGCCGCATGTGGCGCTGGCCTGCGAGGGGGCGACCCAGTTCGCCCGCATCATGGGCCACAAGTTCTACTACGCGCCGACCAGGCAGGCGCGCGAGACCCACGGCGAGATGATCGGGAAGGTCCGCAAGGGCGTGCATGAGCACAACCAGGACTGGAAGGACTACGAAAAGTACTGGAACTTCATCGTCCCCGTACAGTTCGCGCGCGAGAACGGCTGCGACACGGTGGGCGCCGTGGTGCGCGATGCGCAAGGCCGCTTTGCCGTGGCCGGGTCCACCGGCGGCTCCTCGCCCACCCTGCTGGGCCGCGTGGGCGACACCTGCACCATGGGCAGCGGATTCTACGCCGGCCCGGCGGGCGCGGTGGCCTGCACCGGCATCGGCGAGGAAATCATCCGCCGCATCACCGCCTTCCGCACCTACCAGTGGATCGAAAGCGGGATGCCATTGAAAGAAGCGCTGCCGAAGGCGGTCGCCGAGTTCCCCGAGAATATCGACTTCGGCATCATCGCCGTCAGCAAAACCGAAGCCGGGTCGGCATCCAACCGGACCATGCCCCAGGCCATCCGGGAGGCAGCATGAACCGCGGCCATCTCGTCGTTATCGGCGGCCATGAGGACCGCAAGCATGACAAGACCATCCTGTCCCGCTTCGTGGAACTGGCGGGCGGCATCGACAAGACCATCGTCGTGATCACCGCCGCCAGTAAGATCGCCACCGAGATGTGGGAGGTGTATGACAAGGCCTTTGCGGACTTGGGCGTGATCAGGCGCGAACACGTGCACCTCGAGTCGCGCGAGGATGCCAATAACCCCGAGCTGGCCCGCAAGGTGGAAGAAGCCAGCGGGATTTTCATGACCGGCGGCGACCAGAAACGCCTGCTGGCCATCCTCGGCGGCACAGAGGTGGACACCGCGATGCACACCGCGTTCAAGGAACGCGGCGCCTGCGTCGGCGGCACCAGCGCGGGTGCCTCGGCCATGTCCGGCCACATGCTGGCGGAAGGCTCGAACGTGCTGCAGCCGGAGAAGAATGCGGTCAACCTGGGCGCGGGCTTCGGCTTCATCCCACGCGTGGTGATCGACCAGCACTTCTCCGAGCGCCACCGGCTGGCCCGCCTGCTGGCGGTGGTGGCACAGAACCCGTATTTGCAGGGCGTCGGCATCGACGAGGACACGGCGCTCGTCATCGAGCGCGGTGTCGGCATCGAAGTGCTGGGCCAGGGTGCGGTCACCATCGTCGATGGCCGCACCATGATTTCCAACGTGTGCGACGTCGCCGACCGCGACACCCCCGAGCTGATCGACGTGCGCCTGCACCTCCTGCCCTCCGGCACCCGCTACGCCTTGCAGGAGAACGACGAGGACAACACCGCCCTCCCCGCTCCCCTGATCGATTTTTTGAAAAATGTGACCAAACGGAACCCCGTATCATGAAGATCACCGAACAGCGCTACCTGCGCGGACCGAACCTGTATGCGAACAAGCCTGTCCTGTTCTCGATCGTGGACCTGCAGGAGCTGGACGACGTCTCGTCCAAGGACATCCCCGGCTTCACCGACCAGCTGCTTGCGCTGATCCCGTCGCTGTGGGAGCACCGCTGCTCCTACGGCCACGAGGGCGGCTTCGTGCAGCGCCTGCGCGACGGCACCTACATCGCCCACATCCTGGAACATGTGACGCTGGAACTGCAGGTCCTGGTGGGGAATGAAGTCGGTTTTGGCCGTGCGCGCGCGGTGCGCGGCGTGCCGCGCCACTACCGCGTGGTGGTGGCCTACAAGTCCGAGAAGGTGGTCGCCGCCGCCTTCGACCTGGCCAGGCAGCTGGTGGAGGCCCTGGCGGCCGGCCAGCCATTCGACCTGGCGACACCCATGGCGCAGCTGAAAAAGCTGGCGGAGCGCACCTCCATCGGTACCAGCACCGGCGCGGTGCTGGACGCAGCCCGCAAGCGCGGCATCCCCTACTACCGCATCACAGAAGACGCCAACCTGTTCCAGCTGGGCTGGGGGCGCAAGCAGAAGCGCATCCAGGCCACCACCACCGGGGCCACTAACTTCATCGCCGTGAACATCGCCAGCGACAAGCAGCTGACCAAGGCGCTGCTGGAGCAGGCCGGCGTGCCGGTGCCGCAGGGCGAGTGCGTGGACTCGGTGGAGGAAGCGCTGCGCATCGCACGCCGCTTGCGCGTTGCCGTCACCGTCAAGCCGCTGGATGCGAATCAGGGCAAGGGCGTAACCACCGTGTGCAGCACGCCGGAGGAAGTCACCACCGCCTACGAGAACGCGCGCCGCTTCAGCAAGCACGTGATCGTGGAGCGCTACCTGAGCGGGCGCGATTACCGCGTGCTCGTCACCGGCAACAGGATCGCCGCAGCCTCGTGGCGCCGCCCGCCCAATGTGGTGGGCGATGGCACCCGCAGCATCCGCGAGCTGGTCGAGATCGAGAACCAGAATCCGGCGCGCGGCGCGGGCCACACCAACATCCTCACCAAGATCCCGCTCGACCAGATCGCGGAAGACGTGGTGAAGAAGCAGGGTTACGCGGGCTTTGACGATGTACCCGCCGCTGGCGTGGGCGTGGACCTGCGCGGCAACGCCAACCTCTCTACCGGTGGCACCGCGGAAGACGTGACCGACCTGCTGCCAGAGGAAACGCGCGAGATCTGTATCCGCGCCGCCCGGACCATTGGGCTGGACGTGGCGGGCATCGACATCATCTGCCAGGACATCGCACAGCCACTGGTCGCGCAGGGCGGCGGCATCATCGAAGTCAATGCCGCGCCTG
This sequence comes from Zemynaea arenosa, assembly GCF_004614185.1. GTDB lineage: Bacteria > Pseudomonadota > Gammaproteobacteria > Burkholderiales > Burkholderiaceae_D > Telluria > Telluria arenosa. The sequence continues at coordinate 47,172 of NZ_SPVF01000268.1, forward strand.
GCATCCGCATGCACCAGTACCCGAGCCGCGGCAAGCCGCGCGATGCGGGCGGCGCCATCGTCGAGTCCCTGTTCGGTCAGGACAACGGGCGCATTCCGGTCATTGCCGTCACCGGGACCAACGGCAAGACCACCACCACCCTGCTGGCGGCGCACATCGCGCGCGGCACGGGGCTGAACACGGGCGTGGCCACCACCTCGGGCGTCTACATCAACGGCAAGATGACCATGGAAGGCGACTGCACCGGCTACAAGTCGGCGCGCTCGCTGCTGACTTCTCCCGAAGTGGACATCGCGGTGCTGGAGACGGCGCGCGGCGGCATCATCAAGCGCGGGCTGGCGTTCGACCGCTGCGACGTGAGCATCGTGCTGAATGTGACGGACGACCATCTGGGCATGGACGGCATCGACAGCATCGAGGACCTGGCGCGCGTGAAGGGCGTTGTCGCTCATGCGGCGTCCAAAGCCGTGGTGCTGAATGCCGAGGATGACCGCTGCGTGGCGATGGTCGAGAAGGAAGTGCGCGAAGGCGTGGAGGTGCTGTTCTTCTCGCTCGATCCGGACAACCCGGTCCTGCTGCGCCACCTGGAGCGCGGCGGCCGCGCCGCCTACCTGCAGGACAGCTTCCTGGTCTTTGCGGACGGCGGGCGCCATCACGCGCTGCTGGACGTACGCACGATGCCGGTCTCGCTCAACGGGCTGGCGCGCTACAACACCGCCAACGCGCTGGCGGCGACCTGCGCCATGTTCGCCACCGGCTTCGACGCCGCCCAGATCGTGGCCGGGCTGCGCTCCTTCGTCTCGGACGGCAAGAGCAACCCGCTGCGCTCCAACGTGTTCGACGTGAACGGCGTCACCGTGATCGTCGACTACGCGCACAACCTGGCCGCCTACGCGGCGCTGGCGGAGACGGCGCGCGCCATGACGGCGGGGCAGCTGGTGGGCATCGTGGCCGTGCCGGGCGACCGGCGCGACCAGGACATCGTCACCATTGGCAAGGCCTGCGCGGCGTGCTTCGACCAGATGATCGTCTACGAAACCGAGAACCGCGGACGTGCCGATGGTGTGGTGGCAGATCTCATCATGCAGGGGGCGCGCCAGAGCCTCATCAACCACGAGCAGCTGCACTGCCGGCTTGACGTCCATGAGGCGATCCGCCACGGCCTGTCCATGTGCGCGCCGGGCGATGTACTGGTGTTTGGCTGCGGTTCGTCGCTGTCGGAGCTGATCGAGGCCGTGCGCCCGCAGTCGCCCGAGGTGGCCGAACGCCTGACCGTGGAGACCACGTAAACCGCCCAGCGAGGCGGGAAAGGAGCCGTTTTGGATTATCGAGCCTTTGTAAACAGCCTGGATATCTCGCTGGGCAATGCCATCTTCGCGCTGACGGTTGCTGTGGTCAGCTTTGTCGTGATCCATACGGCCCTGGCCCTGTTCCGGCGCCACCTGTGCAAACTGGAAGAGAAGCACCATGACCGGCCGATGGCCCAGCTGCTCAAGGCCACGCTGGCGCGCACCAGCAATGTCATGGTCGTGGCGATCTCGCTGCTGCTGGGGCTCTCGGTGCTGGAGCTGCCCGTGCCCTGGGACGAACGGGTGCGGCACCTGTGGTTCATCGCGCTCGGGCTGCAGCTGGCGCTGTACCTGGACCGCGCGGTGGCAGTGGCGTCGCAGCGCTATTTCCGCAAGCATGAAAAATCCACCTCCGCTGATTCACCACTGACGGTGGCGCATACGCTGACCGTGTGGGCTTTGAAGACGGCGCTGTGGGTGATGTTCATTCTGGCGCTGCTGTCCAACCTGGGCATCAACGTCACCACCTTCGTGGCCAGCCTGGGGATCGGCGGCGTGGCGGTGGCGCTGGCGGTGCAGAATATTCTCGGCGACCTGTTTGCATCGCTGTCGATCGCCGTCGACAAACCCTTCGAAGTGGGCGATGCGATTCTCGTGGACGGCAATTCCGGCACGGTCGAACACGTGGGGTTGAAGACCACTCGCATCCGCGCCGACAGCGGCGAGCAGATCGTGATGGGCAATTCGCAGCTGCTCAAGAACACGGTACGCAACTACAAGCGCATGCAGGAGCGCCGTGTGCCCGTCACGCTCAAGGTCAACCCGGCCACGCCGCAGGACGCGGCCGCGAAGGTGCCGCCAACGCTGCGCAAGATCGTCGAAGCCCAGGAAGGCGTGCGTTTCGACCGCGCCCACCTCAAGTACCTGGACCAGAACTTCATCGAGTTCGAGATGGTGTACTACGTGCTGAACCCGAGCTACGCGCGCTTCATGGATGTGCAGCAGGCGGTGATGCTGGGCGTGATGAAGGAATTCGATGCCCTGGGCGTGTCGATCTCCGCTCCGTCCCAGACCATCGCCATCGAGCAGCAGCCTACGCCCAAGGAAGACCGCCGCCCGGCGCCGTCACGCCCGGTCAGCGTGCCGCGGCAGACGCACTGAGACCGCGGTCCAGCTGGCGCAGGACGTCGTCCGTGGTGAGCACGGTGGCGTACTCGCCATGCAGGTTCGCGAGTGCCATCAGGTGCACGTCTTCCGCGCTGCGCGGCGTGCCGCCGAAATCGGTCATGGCATAAGCAAAAGTGGCATCGGCCACCACGGCGGCGGCAAAGCCGAGGTTCCCCGCGCTGCGCGCCGTCGACTCCACGGAATTGTTGGTGCTCACGCCTGCGAGCACCAGCTTGCGGATGCCCCGCACGTGCAGCCAGCGTTCGAGGCCCGTGTTGATGAACGCATCCGGTACGTTTTTCTCGACCACGTGTTCGTGGGCCAGCGGCACGAAGCGCTCCTGGAACTCCGCCCCGCTCTGCCCCGGCGCGAAGACCGACGTGGGCGAACGGCTGATATGGCGCACAACAACCACCGGCTGGCCCGCCGCGCGCCATGCCGTGAGCAGGCGCGCAATATGGTCTTCAGCGTGAGGATTGTTCCGGGGTGGCAGGCGGTTCGCCAGGCGGTTCGCGTCCTGCATCCCCTTCTGCATGTCGATGACAATGAGCACGGTGAGTTCAGTCATGCGGCCATTATGCCGCATGAGTGAATGCTTGACTTTATCAACCGATTTCGGCTTCGATGCGGGCCGCGGCGATGGGGTCGGGGACGCGCAGGGCCTCGACCAGGGTCGCCAGCGAAGTGCCGCAGGCGAAGACGAGGACGTCGCCCGGCTCGCACAGGTCCAGGCCGCGGCGGATGGCGTCGATGTCGACCCATTCCTCGTGCACGCGGGCCAGCAGCCGCGGGGCCGCATGCGCACCGCGCACTATGATCTCCACCGTACCGCCCATGGTGCGCCCGCGGCTCTGCGATTCGTACACCACGATGTCGTCGAAGCGCTCGGCGCAGGTCGCGCCGATCTCCTCCAGGTCCGAGTCGCGCCGGTCGCCCGGTGCGGTGACGATGCCGACCAGCTTCCCGCGCGTCATGGCACGCGCCATCCCGGCCAGTGCCGCGTAGGCCGCGGCGTTGTGCGCGTAATCGACGATCACGGTCACGCCGCGCACGTCGAACACATTGCCGCGCAACGGGTTGCTGCGGCCATCCGAGACAAAGCTGGTGAGCCCGTGCGCAATGTCCGTGCGCGCGATCCCGGCCGCCATCAGCGCAGCCGTCGCGGCCAGGCAGTTGGCGACGTTGTAGCGCGCCCGCCCATTCATGGTCACCGGCATGTGCTCCACCCGCAGCAATTCTTCGTGCCGCTGCCCGTCCGCGATCACCATCGACTGGTCGTGCAGGTAGACCGCGCGCCCGCCCTGCTCCAGGTGCCGCAGCAGGACCGGATTTTCCGCATCCATGGAAAAGTAAATGACTTCCACGCCGGGCTGCAGCTGCGCCGCCATGGCGACGCAGTGCCGGTCCTCGGCATTGAGCACGGCGGCCTTGCCCGCCGAGCACCCGACCACGCCCTTCACACGCGCCAGGTCTTCGACCGTCTCCACGCCTTCCAGGCCCAGATGGTCGGCCGACACGTTGAGCACGACGCTGACGTCGCACTTGTCATACGCAAGACCGCGTTTCAGGATGCCGCCGCGCGCCGTTTCCAGCACCGCGAATTCGACGTTCGGCGCCGTCAGGATATCGCGCGCGGACCAATAGCCCGTGCAATCACCCCGCGCCACCGGACAGCCGTCGATGAAGACTCCCTCGGTGGTGGTGTAGCCGGTCGTGTGCCCGGCCAGGCGCACGGTATGCGCCACCAGCAGGGTGGTCGTGGTCTTGCCGTTGGTGCCCGTGATGGCGATGACCGGAATGCGCCCATCGCCTTCCGGCAGCGCTCCATGCGTGGCCGAGGAGCTGATGCGGGTCTGTTGCGCACCCCAGCCGAATTGAATCACGTGGTCGTCCAGTTCCAGCACGGGGATGTCGCGCCGCTTGGCCTCGTCCATGAGGATGCTCGCACTGGCCGACACCTGCCGCACCGCAGCCGCATGCAGCTCGACCAGCCGGTCGGCCACGCTGAACAGCGACCCGCGCATCTGGGCTTCGACAAAGTCCACGGCGAGAAGCAGCGCGCGCTCGGCCACCTCTTCGACCTCAAAGCCGCACACCACGCGGAACGACCGCGCATCGTCCATCAGCCGCTTTACGCAGCCATACGGCGCCGGTACGCCCGCCATCTCCTGCAGCTCGCGCACAGTGCGCTGGACCAGGCACGCCGCTTCCACGGCGCGTGCAGGCTCCATATCGATCTCCAGCAGCGCCATCACGCAGGGCGTGGAGGCATACAGGTTGGGGCCACGCAGGAAACGCGTTTCCTGGATTGTGATGGTGCCGTTCATGACATGGGGTTCCGCTTGATGAGGTTACGGAGAAAATCCAGCAACGGTTTGGGCACGCCTTCCGGCGCGGCCGCGTCTTCGGACAATTCGAAACGGGACCCGGTCGGCAGCAGATGCAGGCGCACGTCGATCAGCTGCGGGCAGGCCCGGTGCGCCGTGTCGGCGACGTTGGAGATCATGTGGCGCCCATCAAGGATGGTCACGGCGCCGCGGCCGATCACCTCGATGCCGCCGCCCCGCTCCACCACCAGCGCCGTGTCCTCGTCGATGCCGATGCCCTGCAAATACGGATTCTGCGCCACGACGGTGAGCAGGCGCGCGAGGCGGTGGCGCTCGGAGAAGTGCTGGTCGATGACCACGCGCTGCAAAAAGCCCAGCCCTGCGGCCAGGTGGACAGAGCCCAGTTCGGGCTGCAGCTCCACGTGCCCGTCCGCCAGCATGTGGCCGGACATGGCCGATGCCCCGGCGCTGGTGCCGCCGATACAAGCACCGCGCACCTTGAGCGCGCGGTGCATGGCTGCATCCAGTTCCGTGCCGCCGATCGTGGCGAGCAGGCGGCGCTGGTCGCCCCCGGTCATGAAGATGCCGTCCGCGTTGGCCACGCGTTCGGCCAGCTCGCGGTCATTGGCCTGTGCGCGGGACGAGATGTGGATCGGCGTGTGTTCGGTCACGCCCAGGTCCGTGAAGGCGCGGTCATAGACCTCCCACATCTCCTGCGGGATTTGGCTCGCGCCCGTGATGACGACGATATTGGCCCCGGGTCCGCCGGAGAGTTCCACGAAACGGCTGAGGATCTGCTTGTCCTCTTCCCGGTCCTCACCGCCACCCACGATCACGAGGTGGCCGTGCGAGGCCCGGTCAGTTGCTGCAGTTGATTGAGATTCCATTGAGTGCGGTCAGGCGTCCAGCAGGCGCGAAAACATCCGGGTGGCCATCAGGCCGACGGCCGTGTGGTGCGTGGTCGGCGACATCAGCGACGCCAGCAGGGCCATGACTTCGTCCTTGCTGCCCAGCGAAGCCACCTGCTCTTCCAGCTCGTGCAGCTCGTTGCGCGCGGCCGGCTCGGTCGCGTGATGGCGAATCAGGCCGCGCGGGATGCCGCTGTCCTGGCGCTGGCGGTGCGGCGCCAGCGATTCCAGGCTGCGCTGCATGGCGCGGTGGGTGCGCGCGGGGCCTTCGCCCGGCGTGCTGCAGATCCAGTCGCGCAGCACCTGCTGTTCGTAGGCGTTGAAGACGCCAAACATCTGGGCGCGCTCGCCCTGCACCAGCTTCCAGAAGCGCGAATTCTCCACCGGCTCGCCGCGCTTGATCCAGCCGGAGGCCTCCAGTGAGCGCAGGAAGTCCGGTATCTGCGCAGGCTGCGCGAGCCAGTCGTTGACCGAACGCCCCGCCACGCGGCAGTAGTCCGAGTGCATGTTCTTGCCCACCACCGCCTTGGCGCTCATGATGTCCACCAGCTCGTGCTCCAGGTCGAACGAGGCGATCACCGAGGTGGTGCTGGCACCCAGGTCGTTCAGGCGGTAGCCATCCAGCACGCGCTGCATGAAGCGCGCGCTGTCGCCCACCTGCGGCATCAGCTGGCGCAGCGCCTGCACGGCCTTCTTCGCGTGCCCGTTGGCGGCGTTATCGACGGTCACGTGCAGCGTGAAGTAGTAGGGGTCGATCCCCAGCTCGTTGAGCTCATAGGACGTGATCAGCAGGTGCAGCGGCAGCTGCTCGTAACCGAGGTTAAAGCCTATCACTTCGGGCAGGAAGCTGTCGGCGCAGTGGGCCAGCGCCAGCTGGAGCGCGCCCTGCACGAAATGGTGGTCGGAGAGCGTCTCCCACTGCTCGCAGCCATGGGTGGCCAGCAGCTTGCGGTAGATGACCACGTGGTTCTTGTCCGGCACCCCGTCGCCCAGCTCTTCGAGATAGGTGCGGATCAGCGCGTGGAAGTCCGGGTTGTCCCACTGGCGCAGCAGGCCGTAGAGCCAGGAGCCGTCCACCAGCTTGGTGGGCGCGACGGCGCGCAGGAAGGCCAGCGCGGCGGACCGGCTCGGAAAATAGCGGCGCGGCGCGCCCGCCTTGCGGGCGGCCAGATAGGCCTTGTACTGCTCGCCCACATGGTCCGTGCGCTGCTCCATCCAGCCCTCCAGCGCGTGCAGGTCGGACGGCAGGTCGGCGGGCAGCTCGGCGGCGGCGGCGAGCTGGCGGCGCAGGTAGTCTTCGGCGGCGGGACGGGCGGACTGCGGGTCGGCGGCCAGCGCAAAGTACAAGGCGCGCGAGCCCGCGTTAGCGGACAGCGCAGTCTGCTGCTCGGCCAGGTCTTCGTAAGCGGTGGTGTTCATGTGCAATTGCAAACCTTAGAGTTATTGCATCAATTATGTCGGGACCGCTTCCGTCGAGGAATCGGTACGCGGCTCCTGCCCCTGTAAGAATGGGACGACACAGGCGTCAGCCCGACCCAAGTCCCTTATAATTTGGCGTTTCGATCACGCGTTTTCAGAGCGACCAAGCCTTGACTACAGACACCATTTCGCTGCCACAACTTTCGATTGTGGTGGCCATCGACAAGGCCGGCGGCATCGGCCTGAACAACCAGCTGCCGTGGCGGCTGCCGGAGGACCTGGCGCACTTCAAGCGCGTCACCAGCGGCCACGCCATCCTCATGGGCCGCAAGACCTATGACTCGATCGGCCGTCCGCTGCCCAACCGGCGCAACATCGTCATCACCCGCAACGCGCAGTGGGCGGCGGAAGGCGTGCAGACCGCCGACTCGCTGACCGCGGCCCTGCGCCTGTCCGCCGGATCGCCCGCCTACATCATCGGCGGCGCCCAGATCTTCGCGGAGTCGATGGATATGGTGGACCAGCTGATCGTCACCGAGATCGACAAGACCTTCGAGTGCGATACCTTCTTCCCGGCCATCGACAAGGACAAATGGGTGGAAACGGCACGCGAGCTGCACTACTCGGAGACCAACGCCTGCGACTACGCGTTCGTGACGTACACGCGAAAAACCTGAACCGCGGCGAGCCGGGCAAGAGTGCGCCAACCGCCCGCACTTGCCGCTACGCTGGCCCCGGCGAACATGGCAAAAATAATCACCCACAGCTCAACCATATCTGCGACAATCCGCAACTTGATTTTCTGGTGCCGTGAGCGTCGTCCCTGCGAGGACCCTCATGGCGCTTTGCTTTGGAGACTTCCATGAAATTCCGCTTCCCCATCGTGATCATTGACGAGGACTTCCGTTCCGAGAACACGTCCGGCCTGGGCATCCGTGCCCTCGCCAAGGCGATGGAGGACGAAGGCATGGAAGTCGTGGGCCTGACCAGCTACGGCGACCTCTCGCAGTTCGCCCAGCAGCAGTCGCGCGCCTCGGCCTTCGTGCTGTCCATCGACGACGAGGAGTTCGGCGAAGGCTCCGAGGAAGAGACCAACTTCGCGCTGGCCGCGCTGCGCAAGTTCGTGCAGGAGATCCGCCACAAGAACGCGGACATCCCCATCTACATGTACGGTGAGACGCGCACCTCGCGCCACATCCCGAACGACGTGCTGCGCGAGCTGCATGGCTTCATCCACATGTTCGAGGACACGCCGGAGTTCGTGGCCCGCCACATCATCCGCGAAGCCAAGTCCTACCTGGATGGCCTGGCGCCGCCGTTCTTCCGCGCGCTGGTCAACTACGCCAACGACGGTTCGTATTCGTGGCACTGCCCGGGGCACTCGGGCGGCGTGGCCTTCCTGAAGTCGCCGATCGGCCAGATGTTCCACCAGTTCTTTGGCGAGAACATGCTGCGCGCGGACGTCTGCAACGCGGTCGAGGAACTGGGGCAGCTGCTGGACCACACCGGCCCGGTGGCCAAGTCCGAGCGCAACGCGGCTCGCATCTACGGGTCGGACCACTGCTACTTCGTCACCAACGGCACCTCCACGTCCAACAAGATGGTGTGGCATTCGACCGTGGCGCCGGGCGACATCGTGGTGGTGGACCGCAACTGCCACAAGTCGATCCTGCACTCGATCATCATGTGCGGCGCGATCCCCGTGTTCTTGATGCCGACCCGGAATCACCTCGGCATCATCGGCCCGATCCCGCTGGAAGAGTTCACGCCCGAATCGATCGCCCGCAAGATCGAGGCCAATCCGTTTGCGCGCGAAGCCAAGAACAAGAAGCCGCGCATCCTCACCATCACCCAGTCGACCTACGACGGCGTGGTGTACAACGTCGAGACCCTGCGCGAAATGTTGGATGGGAAGATCGACACCCTGCACTTCGACGAAGCGTGGCTGCCGCATGCGGCCTTCCACGACTTCTATCGCAACATGCACGCCATCGGCAAGGACCGGCCGCGCGCCAAGCAGTCGATGATCTTCTCGACCCAGTCGACCCACAAGCTGCTGGCGGGCCTGTCGCAGGCCTCGCAGGTGCTGGTGCGCGAGTCCGAGACCGTGAAGCTGGACCAGGATGCCTTCAATGAGGCTTACCTGATGCACACCTCCACTTCGCCGCAGTACTCGATCATCGCATCGTGCGACGTGGCGGCGGCCATGATGGAGGCGCCGGGCGGCACCGCGCTGGTCGAGGAATCCATCGCCGAGGCCCTGGACTTCCGCCGCGCGATGCGCAAGGTGGATGAGGAATGGGGTGCCGAGTCGTGGTGGTTCAAGGTCTGGGGTCCGGACAAGTTTGCGGACGAAGGCGTGGGCGACCGCGACGACTGGATGATCCGCGCGGAGGACAACTGGCACGGCTTCGGCAACCTGGCGCCGGGCTTCAACATGCTGGACCCGATCAAGTCGACCATCGTCACGCCGGGCCTGGACATCAACGGCCAGTTCGCGGACAAGGGCATCCCGGCGTCGATCGTGACCAAGTACCTGGCGGAGCACGGCGTGATCATCGAAAAGTGCGGGCTGTACTCGTTCTTCATCATGTTCACCATCGGGATCACCAAGGGCCGCTGGAACACGCTGGTAGCAGCGCTGCAGCAGTTCAAGGATGACTACGACAAGAACCAGCCGATCTGGCGCGTGATGCCGGAGTTCGCGGGTGCGAATCCGGTGTACGAGTCGATGGGCCTGCGCGACCTGTGCCAGATGATCCACGAGTCGTACAAGGCCTACGACGTGGCGCGCCTGACCACGCAGATGTATTTGTCCGACATGGTGCCGGCGATGAAGCCGTCGGACGCGTTTGCGAAGATGGCGCACCGGGAGATCGAGCGGGTGGCCATCGACGAGCTGGAAGGCCGCATCACGGCGATCCTGCTGACGCCTTATCCGCCGGGGATTCCGCTCCTGATTCCAGGCGAGCGGTTCAACAAGACCATCGTCGACTACCTGCGCTTCGCGCGCGACTTCAACGAGCGCTTCCCGGGCTTCGAGACGGACGTCCATGGCCTGGTCAAGCGCGAGGTCAACGGCAAGCTCGGCTACTTCGTCGACTGCGTGAAGCAGTAAGCCCACCATCGCGGCGCCCTTCCCCGGCGCCGCGCTCTCGCACGCTTAGCGCATGATGATCGCGCCAATCAACAGCGCCGACACCAGTGTTCCCCCAACGACCATGAATATCCCGATGGCCCTCATGGTTCGTTCGCGCTCTTCGGGTTCAAAGATGTGCCGTAGGAGTTTATCAAACATGGCCAGCCCTCCGTATCAGTGATCTCACTATAGCAGCACATTCACTCCGCCCAGAAGTGCGTCGCGGTGAAAGTCACAGCGGTCACTGCCGCCGCGCCGATCGAGGTTATCAGGAAGACGTTGCGCCGGGCAAAGTGTTCGTCACGTGAATTGACTCGCCGTCTTCCAGAGTTCCTTTGATGCTCATCTGCCTCAAGGGCGCCCAAAAGCACGAAAACTGACGAAAGGAGCATGAACACCGAATGCCAACCTATCGAAGTCAGCGCAATAGTTGCGTCACTCGTGCTCGCGAGACCCTTGCCTAGCAATACGTTGAGGTGCCTACCAGCCTCATACATGGCCGCTGTACACATCGCGATGACGGTCCAGAAGAGTTGGCCGTCCTTGACAGAGCGGTATACCAACGCTCCGATCCTCCCCCGATAGCGGCTATGCAGAGTGGCCAAAGGAAGCAAAGCAATTGGAGCCAGGAGCGGTGTCGCCACATTCGTGAGAAACCACATCGCGGCATGAGGGAAGTCCATGTGGCTGCACCGGTAAGAGGATCGCGGTAGCGTACCTCCCGCACGGAACGCCGTCGCGAGGTGGATCAGCGCGGCGGAGGGAACAAAACCGCAGTCACGCGAAGGGGTTGTCGACCTTCTTTGACTTTGGGGGCGGGAGCTGGGCGGGGAGCTGCTTGGACTCGAGGTGGGCGACGATGTCCGCCAGGAGCAGGTGCAGGGCGCGCGCGTTGGCGAGGCCTTGCTGGTCGGCGGTCAGGTCGATGTCACCGCTGATGGTGACGCGGTCCACCCGGTTCTCGACCTGCAGGCCGCCGATCTGCAGCACATCCGCCTCGTTGGCATAGGGTTTGAACGACTTCACCACGCATCTCCTTTCCGCGACTTCGACGCCTTCTTCACCTTCGGCAGCTTGAGCATTTGCCGCTTCTGCTGCTCGCTCAAGGACGGCAGCAGGTTGATTCCGATGACCTGCTCCAGCTCCGCCACCGGCATCACCCGCACCTCGCCCCATCCGCTGTTCTCGACGAACCACGCCGCCCCGGCGCGCTGCCGCGGACTCCAGACCGCCTTGTACAGGTGGGTCGGCACCAGCACATTGCCCACCTTCTGCAACTGCGCCCCAACGAATGCAGGACCGGTCAGCACATACAGCGCACCATCCTTCTTCGCCATCTTGCGTACCGCGCCTTCGATGCCCGCCCACACATGGCGGTTGTTGTCCGCATCCTGCGGCACCATGTTCGCCAGCGTGAAGCTCTCGTACTGCGAGCGCCGGTCCGGCATGTCCCCGTTGGGCGACATATGGCCGCGGTCAAACCCGCTGCGCGCGTAGTCCTTCAACTCAGCGCGCTCGCTGCGCGGCAGCCGCTCCTCGGGATGGAAGCTGTTCTCGCGCGAGAGGGTCTGCGCCGACGCGATGGCATCGGCCTTCAGGTACTCAGCCGACCACAGCGGCGTGCGCGTGAGCCCCGAGTGCATGACGCCAAAGACACCGTAGCACAGCTCCCGCGTCGCGGTCGCGAGCTTTGCGTTGCGGATTTCGGGCGTGCGCCCATCGAGGTAATGGGCCGGGCATTCGCCGGCGAGAGCCGCACCAGCAAGCGTGGATGCGGCCAGGACCAGCGCCAGGCTGGCCAGGGACAAGCGGATCATTCAGGAGCAGGAAGAGCAGGACACGGCCGCCATTGTAGCGGCCTTTGCACGCGCCATCGCACCCGCGCGGACAAATCCTAGGTGGCCGCTCCAGCCAGACGTAAAAGCCGCTGCGCCACCCGCACCACAGCCTCGCGCAGCGCCACCGGCTCGCGCACCTCGAACTCGCACGGCACCGAAGCCAGGTGCGACGCGAACCATTCGATATGGTCGGTGTGGCAGCGCATCAGCACCCCGTCATCGGTCTGCTCGAACAGGCCCACGCCGTCGAACATGTAGGCACTCGCCGATTTGAGGTCGGTCTTCAAAAGCACCGTGACCGGGTGCGTGCGCTGCATGGTGGCCAAGGACTGCTTCAGGTGGGCCAGCGCATCGAACCCCGCCGGGCGCGCAAAGTACGCGGGCCGCAAGTCCACCCGCACGATGCGGTCGAGACGGAACGAACGCATGCTGTGCCGCAGATGGCACATGCCGATCACGTACCAGCACCCCATGCGAAACGCCAGCCCGTACGCATCGAAGTCCCGCTCCGTATCCCGCCCGTCCGGCGCCCGGTAGTGCATGTAGACGCGCTGCTGGGCCAGCGCCGCGGAGCTCAGCGTCACCAGCGCATCGTTATCGGCCGGGGCCACCGAGCGCACCATGTCCAGGCGCACCGTCTCGTCCACCGCCCGCACCCGCCGCTTCAGGTTCGCGGGCATGATGCGTTCCAGCTTGGCCTGCGCGCTCGCCACTGCGGGCGCCGCCTCCGCAAAGCCCAGGCTCTTGGCCGCCAGCAGGCCGACCGACAGCGCCAGCGCCTCGTCGTCCGTGAACATCATCGGCGGGAGCTTAAAGCCGGGCATGATGGCGTAGCCGCCGTAGCGCCCGCGCTCGGTGGTGATCGGGATGCCGATCTCCTCCAGCGTGCCGATGTAGCGCCGCAGCGTACGCGTGTCCACGCCGAGACGGGCGGACATCTCGGCGCCGCTCATGCGGCCATGGGTTTGTAGCAGTTCCAGGACTGCGAGTACGCGGGTGGTCGGGTGGTACATGGTCAGAACGCGATGATGACAATGGAGCCGGCGACGATCAGCGCGCCTCCAATCGCGATGGGCCAAGTCAGCTGCTCGCCCACGAACAGGACTCCGAGCAGGATAGCAATGGCAACCGACAGCTTGTCGACCGGCGCCACCTTGCTCACTGGCCCGAGCTGCAACGCACGGTAGTAGCACAGCCAGGACAGCCCGGTCGCCACGCCAGACAGCACCAGGAATAGCCAACTGTGTGCCGGGATCGTCGACGGTTTCTGCCATTCGCCGCGCTGCCACACCAGCCCCCCGGTCACCGCCAGGATGACGACGGTGCGGATGAGAGTCGCCAGGTTCGAGTTCAGCCCCACCACGCCCAGCTTGCCGAAGAGCGCCGTCAGCGCGGCGAAAAACGCCGACCCCAGCGCGAATCCCACCCAGGATGAAAACAGGTTCATGCCGACCTCCGATGCTTGGAAGTTGCCATTGTAGTCATCTAATAGGGCCAAATCTGTCCTATTTAGAAATTATTCTCCTGGCACTGTCACTTGAGCAGTGGCTCAAACGTCGTAGCGCAAGGAGGAAAACAAAATGAATACCGAATACAACGTCATCGAACTGCGCCGCTACACAATCCAGCCGGGCCGGCGCGCCACCTTCGGCCGCTACTTCGAGACTTATTTTCCGGAGGCGTTCCAGCAGCTGGGGGCGATCGCCTATGGTCACTTCTACGAACGCGAGCAGCCGGACCGCTTCACCTGGCTGCGCGGCTACCAGGACATGGAGCACCGCCTGGCCGTCAACCGCGCCTTCTATTACGGCCCCGTGTGGGCCGAGCACAAGAGCGCCGTGAACAGCCTGATCGCGAACAGCGACGACGTGCTGCTGCTGCGCCCCATCGACCCGGGCCACGGCCTGCCGCTGCTGCGCGCGGTCGATCCGGTATCCGAACCCGAGGGCGCGGGCGGGATCGTGGTGGCCCAGATCTTCAAGGTCTGCGACGACCGGCTGGATTCCTTCCTGCAGCGCGCCGAGATCGGGTTCGCGGGCTACCGCGGGCCTGGCCTGATCGAACTGGGCGTGCTGGCCACACTGGATGTGCCGAACAACTTCCCCCAGCACCCGGTGCGCACGGACGGCACCTACGTGGTCTGGTTCGGCGCCTTGCAGGACGAGGATGCGCTGGCCTGCTTCCGCCCCGCGCTGGACATCGTGGCCGACGGCCTGGCCCGCACCGGCCTGCTGGACGGCCCGACCGAGACCGTAATCCTGGACCCGAGCGTGCGCTCGCGCCTGCGCTGGCAGCGTCCGGTCACCCAGCTGGCGCGTGCGGCATGAGCCAGGCCGCCAACCTGTGGCTGTACTTCGTGGTCGTGTTCGGGATCATCGCGCTGCCGGGCATGGACATGGCCTATGTGATGGGCAGCTCGCTGCTGGGTGGGCGCCGCTCCGGGCTGGCGGCGGTGGCCGGGATCATGGCGGGCGGCGTCTGCCACATCACCATGGGCGCGCTGGGCGTGGCCGCCATCCTCAAGCTGTGGCCCGCGCTGTATGTGGCCATGCTGATTGGCGGCGCGCTGTACGTGGGTTTCATGGGCGTCGGTTTCCTGCGCAGCGCCGAGATGCTGCTGCCCGCGGCCGACGTGCCGGTGCTGGCCCCGCACGTCACCTTCCGGCGTGCGCTGGTCACCAGCCTCGTGAATCCGAAGGCCTATTTGTTCATGCTGGCGGTGTTCCCGCAGTTCGTGAAGCCGGCGTATGGACCGGTGTGGATGCAGGCGGGCCTGCTGGGGGTGATCACGACGGGGACGCAGTTCGGCGTCTACGGCGCGCTGGCCGCCACGTCGGCGTCCGCCTCGGGCTGGTTCCGCGCCAACCGGCAAGCCGGGCTGTGGACAGCGCGCGTGCTCGGCGCCGTGCTGCTGGTGGTGGCGGCGCTCACACTGGCGCAGGTGCGCCAGCTGTGAGGCTGGAAGACATCGCGGGCCGGAGCCCGCTGCCACCGGCCTGGTGGGCGTTACTTCTTGTCGGTGCCGGTGGGCGCCCCGAACGGGAAGGCGCTGAACATGGCCTTGGACTGGTTCTGCATCTGCTCCTGCATCTGCACGAACAGGTTCTTGCTCTGGTCGATGTAGCTGTTCATCATGCCCTGCATCAGCGGGCCCTGCACGTTCATGAACTGGGTCCACATCTCCTGGCTGAACGGCTTGCCGTCCGTGGCGATGGTGAACTTCTTCTGAATGTCGGTGAAGGCCTGGACGTTCTTTTCCAGGTAGGACCCCATCATGCCCTGCATGGCGTGCCCGTAGTAGCGGATGATCTGGGCCAGCACCTCGCTGGAGAACATCGGTGCGCCATGCGCCTCTTCCTCCAGGATGATCTGCAGCAGGATGCTGCGGGTCAGGTCCTCATTGGTCTTGGCGTCGACGACGGTGAACTCGTCATTGTCCAGGACCAGCTGCTTCACGTCGGTGAGCGTGATATACGAGCTGGTCTGCGTGTCGTAGAGCCGCCGGTTCGGATACTTCTTGATCAGGCGTTCGGAACTTTTCTTGGAACTGCTCATCTCTTGTCGTGTCTCTGTGTGTGGGCGCGATCGCGCGTCAGTGTCTGAGCGCGGAGCGCACCTGATCTTGCGCTGCAGCGCGCTGCTGTCGGAATGTTCTACGGGCAGCGGTTGGCCGGCCCGCGACATGCTCATTTTTTCCGCATTATGAGGCGAAAAACCAGAAAATACCACGTCCGCGGAGCTGTGGGGAAACTTATTGCAGCGCACCGAGACAGTTTTCCCTTCAGTCCGCCCGAACCTTCACGTAGCGCCCCGGTGCCGGCTCGATCGGCGCATGGGTCTTGCTGCCGAGCTTGGTACGGGCCTTGACGTCCTTGCCGCCGTTCTCGGCCAGGAAGGCGGCCCAGGCCGTCCACCAGCTGCCGGGGTGCTCGGTCGCGCCGTCGAACCAGTCCTCGGCCGGCAGCGGCGCGCCCTGGTGCGGATTGGTCCAGTAGCTGCGCTTGTTCTTGGAGGCCGGGTTGATCACGCCCGCGATGTGGCCGGACGCGCCCAGCACATAGCGGTTGTTGGACGGCTGGGCACGGTTGAGGATGTGCATGGACGCGTAGGCCGCCTGCCACGGCACGATGTGGTCTTCGCGCGAGCCGTAGATGAACACCGGGATATCGATCGCGCCGAGATCGACCTTCTCACCGCACACGATCAGGCGGCCCGGCTCCTGCAGGCTGTTCTCCAGGTAGGTATTGCGCAGGTACCAGCAGAACATCGGGCCCGGCAGGTTGGTGCTGTCCGCGTTCCAGTACAGCAGGTCGAACGCAGGCGGTTCCTTGCCCTTGAGATAGTTCTGCTGGACGTAGTTCCACACCAGGTCGTTCGGGCGCAGCGCGGAGAAAGTGGTTGCCAGGTCGCGCCCCGGCATGATGCCGCCGCGGCCCAGCTGCTGTTCGCGCAGGGCGACCTGGGTGTCGTCGACGAAGACTTCCAGCACGCCGGTGTCGGAGAAGTCGAGCAAGGTGGTCAGCAGGGTCAGGCTGGCGGCCGGCTTCTCGCCGCGCGCCGCCAGCACCGCCAGCGCGGTCGCCACGATGGTGCCGCCGACGCAGAAGCCGAAGGCCTGCACCTTGTCCGTCTTGGCGATCTCGCGCGCCACGTTGATGGCAGTGATGGCGCCCTGCTCCACGTACTGGTCCCAGGTCACCTGGCCCATGGAGGCATCGGGGTTGCGCCACGAGACCATGAACACGGTGTTGCCCTGCTCCACGGCGTAGCGCACCACGGAATTGGCGGGTTGCAGGTCCAGGATGTAGAACTTGTTGATGCACGGCGGGATCATCACCAGCGGCAGCGCGTGTACGTTCGGCGTGGTGGGCGCGTACTGGATCAGCTGGAACAGCTCGTTCTCGAACACCACCTGGCCTTCGGAGGTGGCGACGTTGGTGCCGACCTCGAAAGCCGATTCGTCGGTCTGCGAGATGCGGCCCTTCTGCATGTCCGCCAGCATGTTGGCGAGGCCCTTGGCCAGGCTTTCGCCATTCGTTTCCAGCATGTGCTTCTGGGCTTCGGGGTTGGTGGCCAGGAAGTTCGCGGGCGACATCGCGTCCACCATTTGCATCACCGCGAAACGGATCTTCTGCTTGTCGCGCGGCTTGGCCTGGACGGCGTCGGCCATCTTCAGCAGGAACTCGCCGTTCAGCAGGTAGGAGGCGGCGCTGAAGGCGGACACCGGGTTGCCGGTCCACGCCGTGCCGGAGAAGCGCTTGTCATGCAGCTCGGGGATTTTCCCCATCGCGAATTCCTGCCACAATGCCGCTGCCTTGGCCATGTAGTCCTGGCGGATGGCGTCCAGCGCCACCGGGTCCACGCCGGCCCCGAGGTCCTTGAGCAGGTGGGCGGCGGGAGTGCCGTCCATCTGGGGCATCTTGAACCACGCCTGCCATGCCTGGGGATCGGAAATCTGCGCCAGCCAGGCGGCGCCCATTGCTTGAGGATCGGGCATATTCATGTTGGACATCCTATGTTGATCGTTGCCGTTGCGTGGATCTACGTGGTCGGCCTGATGGCGCTGACCGAGCCGTCGGTAATAGCCGGTATTATGACTTTTTTCGGCTATTGTTTGTTCCCTTTGTCCTTGGCCTGGTACCTGTTTGGCCGTAAAAAGAAGCGGCCCGCACGCAGCCAGCCGCGCGAGCCAGGGCAGGATTGAAGCTCAGCGCAGCCAGATGAGGGTGGCCATGCGGCCGGTGACGCCGTCGCGGCGGTAGGAGTAGAAGGTCTCGGGTTCGGAGACCGTGCAATGTTCGCTGAAGGCGACCTCGGTCACGCCGCCGCGGGCCAGGGCCAGGCGGGCCAGCACCCACATGTTGGCGAGATATTTGCCGGATTTGCCCGGGATGGGCCGGAAGCAGGCGTGGACACGCCCGGCGTCCGCCAACGCGGTGGCGAGGAAGGCCTGCAGTACATCGTCGCCGACCTCGAATTCGTCCGGGCCGATCGAAGGGCCGATCCAGGCCGTGATGTCGCCCGCCCCCTTGGCGCGCATGGCCGCGACGGTCGCCGCCAGCACACCACCGGCCAAGCTGCGCCAGCCCGCATGCGCCGCGCCTACCACCTTGCCGTCCTTGTCCGCCAACAGCACCGGAATGCAGTCCGCCGTCTGGATCGCGCAGACCACGCCGCGCTGACCGGTGACGCTGGCATCGGCCACCACGGCCGCATCGGACGTCACCTGCGCCGCATCCACCACCGCGATGCCATGGACCTGCGAGATCCACGCCGGCTCGGCCGGCAGCACATGCCGCAGGTGCGCGCGGTTACGCCGCACGTTTTCAGGGTCGTCCCCCACGTGCAGCCCCAGATTGAAGCCCCCGCCCCCTTGCCCGTCGTCATACGGCGCGGGCGACACGCCATGGCAGCGCGTGGTCGTCAGCGCGGCCACGGCATGCGGCATGCCGGGCCAGTGCGGCACCAGTGCAAACGGGCTGCTCATCGGTCGGTATAGATCAGGGTGACGTCGTGATCGTCGTCGTCGTCCTCGTCGTCCATGTCGCCATAGTCGAATTCCATGCGCTGGCGTGCACCGCCGCCCTCCTCCTCGTCGAGCGGTTCCTCGACACCGGCGCGCTCCAGCAGCGCGAGCAGGTCGTCGGCCAGTTCCACGGTCCACTCCATCTGCTCACCGGTGGCCGGATGCACGAGCCCCAGGCGGCGCGCCTGCAAGGCCTGGCGGTGGAAGAACTGCGCCAGGTGCTGCTTGCCGTAAACCGTATCGCCCACCAGCGGAAAGCCCAGGTGCTGCATGTGCACGCGGATCTGGTGCGTACGCCCCGTCTCCAGGTGGCAGCGCACCAGGCTCACCGGACGGCGCTCGATTTCGCCCTGGCCGATGCGCTCATAGTGCGTGATCGCCGGCTTGGCCGTCAGGCTCGCGGACACCGCCATCTTCACGCGGTCCTTCTGGCTGCGCGCCATCGGCGCATTGATGGTGCCCGACAGGTGCGGCGTGCCCCACACCAGCGCATAGTATTCGCGCTTGACGGTGCGCGCCTGCAGCTGGCGCACCAGGTCCGTCTGCGCGGCCAGCGTCTTCCCGACCACCATCAGGCCACTGGTGTCCTTGTCAAGCCGGTGCACGATGCCCGCGCGCGGGACCGTCAGCAGCTGCGGGCAGTGGTGCAGCAGGCCGTTGAGCAGCGTGCCGTTCCAGTTGCCGGAACCCGGGTGCACCACCAGCCCTGCGGGCTTGTTGACGACGATGATGTGCTCATCCTCGAACACGATGTCGAGCGGGATGTCCTCGGCGGTGTAGGCCGCGTCTTCCGGCGCCGGCTGAGGTACGACCACCACCGTCTCGTCGCCATAGACCGTGTCCTTGCCACGGGCCTTCTTGCCGTCCACCGTCACGTGGCCATCCTCGATCCACATCGCCAGGCGGGCGCGCGAGAACTGCGGAATCAGGCCCGCGATCATCTTGTCCAGGCGCTGGCCGCACATGTCCGGCGTCAGCGTGAGCGTGATCGGAGAAAAATCGGCGCCGCCGGGAGCCACGGGAAAGTCGCCTTCGAGATCGTCGTCGAGTTCCGGGTCGAAGTCCGCCGATTTCGGCGTTGGAGTTAAGTTCACAATAATCCTAGTAGGCTATAATCAGCCGGTTGAAGCGTTTTCTCGTACAGTTTATGCAGAGTATGCAAAAGAAATTGAAAGTCATCGCTGCGGCCCTGATGCTGGCCAGCGTGTCCGCCTGCGGGCTCCTGCCGGAAAAGGCCGATGAGACCAAGAACTGGTCGGCTGAGAAATTATACTCGGAGGCGATGGACGAACTGAATGGCGGCCACTATGAAGCGGCCATCAAGCTGTTCGAAAAACTGGAATCGAGCTACCCGTTCGGCACCTATGCCGCGCAGGCGCAGATGGAAATCGCCTATGCGCATTACAAGGCCCAGGACCAGGCCGAGGCTCTCGCCGGGGTCGAGCGCTTCATCAAGCTGCACCCGAATCACCCGCAGGTGGACTACATGTACTACCTGCGTGGCCTGATCAACTTTAACGACAACATCGGCCTGATGTCGACCCTGTATTCGCAGGACCCGACCGAGCGCGATCCGAAAGCCACGCGCGAGGCTTTCGTCGCCTTCAAGGCGCTGGTCGACAAGTTCCCGAATTCGAAGTACACGCCCGACTCGCTCGCGCGCATGAACTACCTGGTCAACGCGATGGCCAGCTACGAAGTGCACGTGGCCAGCTATTACTTCCGCCGCGGCGCGTATCTGGCCGCCCTGAACCGCGCCCAGGGCGCCGTGCAGGACTACCAGACCGCCCCCGCGACCGAGGAAGCGCTGTTCATCATGATCCAGTGCTACGACCGCATGAACATGCTGGAGCTGCGCGACGACACCCAGCGCGTCTTCGTGAAGAACTACCCCGACAGCCGCTTCCTCAAGCCGGAACAGGCCAAGCCCTGGTGGAAGGTCTGGGGCTAAGCGCCCCTTTCCGGTTCAGGCTTCAAGATTACGGCGGAACAGCCAGGTGCTGTCCGTCGACTCCTTCTTCACGAACTTGTAGCCGTCCACGTTGAAGGATTTGAGCTTGAGCGGGTCCGTCAGGCCCTTGGTGGCCGCGTAGCGCGCCATCAGCCCGCGGGCGCGTTTGGCGAAGAACGAGATGATCTTGTACTGGCCGTTCTTGCAGTCCTCAAACACGGGCGTGATCACGGGGACGGCGAGCTGCCTGGGCCGCACGGACTTGAAGTATTCTTCCGACGCCAGGTTGACCAGCGCGGTCGCCCCAGTTTCTGCGACCTGCCGGTTCAGCGTGTCCGTCACCTCGCCGCCCCAGAACGCATACAGATCCTTGCCCTGCTCGTTCTGCAGCCGGGTGCCCATCTCCAGCCGGTGCGGCTCGATCGCATCGAACGGGCGCAGGACGCCATACAGGCCGGAGAGGATGCGTACGTGCTGCTGCAGCCAGTCCAGCTGTTTGGGCTTGAGGGTTTTGGCTTGCAGGCCGTCATAGACGTCGCCGTCGAAAGCCATCGCCGCCTGCCGTCCTTGCGCGGGGTCGCCCGTCCACGAGGCATAGCGGCCGACGTTGAGGGAGGCCAGCGCATCGGACAGCTCCATCAGCGAGGCGAGACGGTCCGGCGAATAATCGCGCAGGAGGTGGATCAGCTGGGCCGAGCGTTCCAGGAAGTCGGGCGTGGTGCGGTGCTTGAGTTTGAGCGGGGTTTCGAAGTCGAGCGATTTGGCGGGCGACAGGACAATCAACATACAAACGTGAACGAATGAATCAGACGATGAGCGACACAAAGACCGACATCATAACCGTTCCCCGGCTTGTGATCGATACCAACGTCTGCCTCGACCTGTTCGTCTTCCAGGATCCGCGCTGGGCTGCTCTGCTGGCCGAGATCGAGGCCGGGACGGTGGAGGCCATCACGCGCGCCGACTGCCGTTCCGAGTACCTGTATGTCCTGAACTATCCGCATCTGCCGCTCGATGAGAGCAGCCGTTTGACGGCCGCCGCACGCTTCGACCGCGCCCTGCGCGTGGTGGACGCATCCGCGCGGCCGATCCGGCTCCCTGTCTGCACCGACAAGGACGACCAGAAATTCCTGGAGCTCGCGCGCGACGCGCAAGCCGATGTCCTGATCACCAAGGACAAGGCCCTGCTCAAGCTGGCCCGCAAGACCGCCGCCGCGGGCCTGTTCCGCATCCTGCTGCCGGAGGTGTGGCTCGCAGCGCGGGCAGGCACGGTCGGCTAGAATATTCGGATGGCCACTCCGACTCTCACCACCAAACTGCCCGCCGTAGGCACCACCGTTTTCACCCGCATGTCCGCACTGGCGGCCGAACATGGCGCCGTCAACCTGGGCCAGGGCTTTCCCGACTTTGGCTGCGACCCGGCGCTGATCGATGCGGTCGATACCGCCATGCGCGCAGGGCACAACCAGTACCCGCTGATGAGCGGCGTGCCCGCGCTGCGCCAAGCCATCGTCGACAAGATCGCTGCGCTGTACGGCGCGCGCTACGACGTCAACGCCGAGATCACTGTCACGGCGGGCGCCAGCCAGGCCATCATGACCTCCATCCTGTGCTGCGTGCATCCGGGCGACGAAGTCATCGTCATCGAACCTGCGTACGACTGCTACCTGCCCGCGATCGCGCTGGCGGGCGGCGTGCCGGTGGCGGTGGAGATGGAAGTCGGTGAGCAAGGTTATGTCGTGCCATGGGCGAAGGTCGCTGCCGCCGTGTCGCCGCGCACGCGACTCATCATCGTCAACTCGCCGCACAACCCGACCGGCTCGATCCTGAGCGCGGCAGACCTGCGCGCGCTGGCGGACATCGTGCGCGGCACCGATATCCTGCTGCTGTCGGACGAAGTGTACGAACACATGGTCTTCGACGGCCAGCTGCACGAGTCCCTGTGCCGCCACCCCGAGCTGGCCGAACGCGCTTTTGTGGTCTCCAGCTTTGGCAAGACTTACCACGTCACCGGCTGGAAGGTCGGCTACGTGGCCGCACCAGCGCCTTTGATGACGGAGTTCCGCAAGGTCCACCAGTACAACGTCTTCACGGTCAATACGCCGATGCAGCACGGGATCGCGCACTTCATGGGCGACCCGCAGCCGTATGTGCAGCTGCCCGCCTTCTACCAGCGCAAGCGCGACCTGTTCCGGGACGGCCTGGCCGGGACGCGCTTTACGTTGCTTCCAGCCGACGGTACCTACTTCCAATGTGTCCGTTACGACGGTATCTCTTCTATACTGGAAGCGGACTTCGCGGCGTGGCTCGCCACCGAGATCAAGGTGGCCGCCATTCCCGTCTCGGCCTTCTACAGCAGCGGGCGCGAGTCGGGCATCGTGCGCTTCTGCTTCGCCAAGAAGGACGAGACACTGCGCCTGGCGCTGGACCGGCTGGCGCGGATCTAAGTAGCCGATACATACAGCGGGCCCGCCACATGGGCCCGGCCGGGAGGGGCCATGACCACGCTGTCTTCCCACGCGGCGCATACCGCCACGGCGCAGCCCTATTCGGTGCTGCGCGCGCTGAACGCCTCCACGCGGCGGCTGGAGCGCGTGCTGCTGGACCTGCGCCTGCAATCCAATCCCGACACCCAGCTGCGCACCCTCGCCCATGACGTCATCGCAGCCGTCGAACGCAATCCGGATGTGGCGCTGGCCTCCATTTACCTGAACCAGATCGCGGGCCTGTACGCGGTGCGGCACTGCGTGGAGACGGCCGTCGTCGCCATCGTGCTGGCACGCGCGCTGGGCAAGACGCCGGGCGAAGTCGTGACCATGACGGCGGCCGCGCTGACCATGAACATCGGCATGGTGCTGCACGCCGAGCGCTTCCAGAACCGGGGCGCGGACCTCACGAGCGAGGAGCGCGCAATCATCGCGCACCATCCGGCGCTTGGCGCCGACCTGCTGCGCAGCGCGGGCGTGGAAGACCAGCAGTGGATCGACTACGTGCTGCTGCATCATGAGATGGACGATGGCAGCGGCTACCCAATCGGTCTGCGCGCGCCCGAGATCCCGCAGAACGCCAAGATGATAGGCCTCGCGGACCGCTACTGCGCCTGCGTCTCGGCGCGCAACTACCGCCGCTCGTTGCTGCCGCCGGCAGCCCTGGAGCAGCTTCTCACCGGCCACGGGGCCAGGCTGGATGAAGACCTGGCGCGCGCCATCCAGCAGCAGATCGGGATGCATCCGCCCGGGACCCTGGTGCGGCTGGCGAACGGGGAAACCGGCGTGGTCTCGAAGCGCCTGGACTCCGGCGGCAGTGCCCAGGTCCACGCCCTGCGCGCCCCCGGGGGCACCCCGCTGCAGCCCGCGCAAGTGCGCACGACTCTCGATGCCGGCGCCGCCATCGCCACCGCCCTCCATGAAGACCAGGCTGGCCTGCGCTTCTCGATGAAGCACATCTGGGGCGAACTGGCGGCGCTGTAAAAGCCCGTTTCACTGCTCCCCCTTTCCCATCGCGGCTTTTGCGCGACACCTGCAACGCTGCATCCCGGCACCCTGCACGACACGTTTGACCGGCCCGGCCGAAAAGGTATATATTTTCCTTAATTTGTTGGAAACGTTTCCATTCTTAGAATAATCGGGCCGCATTCCAGAACCAACTGCCAAGTTGGCACACCCAGGGGGGCACCGTCCGGCGCCCCTCACCACAGTGAAAACAACGGAGGAGTCGACGTGATACACGAAACGAAGGATCGTCACCTGAATTGGAAACCTTTCCACGCGGCATTGGCTGGACTGGTGCTGGCCTGTGCCATTCCGGCCGCCGCCAGCGTCACCAATCCCACCATCGGGGCGCTGATCTGGTCCGAGGAATTCAACGGCACGGGCCTGGACGCGAGCCGCTGGACCGCCACCGATGGGAATGGCTGCCAGATCAACCTGTGCGGCTACGGAAACGCGGAGCTGGAGTACTACAGCCCCAACAACCTGTCGATCGCCGATGTGCCGTTCGAGCCGGGCACGCGCGCGCTGGCCATCAAGGCCATGCGCCAGGTCATCGGCAGCAACCAGTTCACCTCCGGGAAGGTCGACAGCAAGAACAAGGTGCAGGTGCAGTACGGGATGATCGAGATCCGCATGGCCACGCCGAACGTCGCCACCGGCCTGTGGCCCGCCGCGTGGATGCTGGGCGTCAGCCCGCAGACCTGGCCGCGCAACGGCGAGATCGACATCATGGAGATGGGCCAGAGCTCCGCCGCGCGCGCGGCTGCCGGCTCGCCGCCACCGAACAACTTCGTCGGCTCCAACGTGATCACCTACCAGCAGGCTGCGTGCGTGCCGGGGAACGAAAGCTGCGCCGCGTCCACGGCCTGGCAGACCAAGAACTGGTACATCTCCGGTTCGCCCCTGACCAACCGCTTCGTCAAGTACCGCCTGTACTGGACCGACACCGAGATGCGCTTCACGACCGTTGACAACGGCGTCGAGTACAACATGTACAACGCACCGCTACCGGTGAATTCCGATTCGCTGAAGGCGCCCTTCTACCTGCTGCTGAACCTCGCGGTGGGCGGCAACTTCACTGACGCCACGAGCCCCAGCCAGGTCACGGCGCCGCTGCCGGCCACCATGTACGTCGACTATATCCGCGTGTACCAGCTCGATGGCAAGGGCACGGTCAAGCTGGGCAACCAGACGGTGCCCGAGGTGGCGGGCAAGTTCGGCGTCTTCACGGACAACACGCTCGTCAACAGCAAGCTGGTGGCGGGGACCACGTCCGACATCTTCCTGTGGAACAGCGCCTCGAGCGGCGCCGGGAACACGCCGCCGTATGAGGGCAGCAACGCGATCGCGTGGGCGTACACCGCACCGGGGCAGTGGTTCGGCGGCGGCGTGCAGGCGCGCCAGGCGCGGGACCTGACCAACTACCGCAACGGCACGATGAAATTCCGGATCAAGATCCCGGCCAATGTGTCCTTCAACATCGGCATCGGCGACACGTACACCAACCAGAACTGGATCAACTTCCCGGCGAATACGACGACCTATGGGCTGGTGCGCAATGGCGACTGGGCGCAGGCGAGCATTCCGGTATCGACGCTGATCGGGCCGAAGGTGGCGCTGCAATCGATCTTCGACGTCTTCATGATTTCGAGCGATGCAAACCGGCTGCCGGGGTCCACGTTCCAGTTTGCGATCGACGACATCGTGTGGGACTCGGGGACCACGACTCCCCCGCCGCCCCCGCCGCCGTCGGGCCCGACCTCCATCACGCAGACCAACGCCACCACGGTGCAATTTGCGACCACCACGGGCAGCTGGGCTGACGTGCATTACACGGTCAATGGCGGCGGCCAGCAAAACGTCCGCATGACGCTGAGCGGCACCACCAACACCTACAACCTCGGCGGCCTGAAGGCCGGCGACGTGGTGCGCTACAGCTTCACCTACTGGGACACCAGCAAGAACTACGCAGTCGACACCGCGTGGTCCTCCTACACCATGAAATAACCGCCTTTTCCCGCCTCAACCCCGGGGACGTACCCCGCTCTGGCAGCGGGGTACGTCCCCGTTTTTTTTCCAGCAACTGATTATCCTGCCGGAGCCAACGCGTTGATTTCGTTGAGTAATCGATTAAGTCGCCGCAGCCGGCACCTTATCTATTCGGAGCATTCTGACGGCGTTAGTCCGGGGTACGTCCCCGGTGTGGGAGCGGGGTACGTCCCTGGTGTTTGGGGAATGGGCGTTTTATGGCGGGGAGCAGTCTAGCGGGGGAGTTGCTGGAGCTTGCGGTCGACCAGGGCTTGGAGCTCGGGGGACAAAGTGCCGCTGGATTTGGCGCGGCGGAAGGCGTCGGTGGCTTCGGGGAGGCGCTTCTCGGCTTGCAGGGAGATGCCGAGGCCCATCCACCAGACGCCATTCAAGGGCGCGGCCCTCAGCGCGGACTGGAACTGGTCGATCGCTTCGCGGTGGCGTTGGGCGCGCTGCAAGGCTCCGGCCAGAAAGGCGTGGTATTCGCCATTCCCGGCGGCGTAAGGCAAGGTGCGCTGCAGCGTCTCGATCCCGTCGCCGCCGCGCTCCATTTGCAGGCGCGCGAGCAGCATCGCCATCGACGGTTGACGCGGGTCGAGGGTCAGGCCGGTTTGCAGCTGCTGCATGGCTTCTTCGGGGCGGCGCGCTTCCACCAAAAGGCCGACCAGGGTTTGGCGGGCAGCGTCGTGGCGCGGGTTGGCTTTCAATGCTTCCAGCAGCTGGGCCATGGCCTCGCTCACGTGACCATCCTGCAGGGAGGCGGTGGCGCGGTGGTAGAGACTCTCGGCGTGCTGCTGGGGAGTCATTTGCTTGCCGGTGGAGGCAAGGGCTTGGGCTGCGGCGGCGGGTTTCGCAGGTTGGCTCGCGCCAGATTTGGTGGCGGTCCTCGTAGCGGTGGTGGAGAGCTGCTTGGAGGATTTGGACTTTGCCGACTTGCTAGTAGACGCCAGGGCGGATGCGGCGCGGCCCTTGGCGGTTTTTTTGTCGGCTTTGGCGTGCTTGCGCTTCGCGGGCTTCCGCTCGGGGGCTGATTCATCCGGGCGTGAGGCAGCCGTGTGCGCGGGCGATGTGCTGTCTGCAGAAGAAACGCGAGATACAGCGCTGGCAACCCGCGTGGCCGAGCTGGCGGCTGGCGCTGGGATCGAGGCGGCAGATGGATCAGCGGCGGCGGGTCCGGTGGATGCAGTGGCTGCGGTCGACGCCGCGGACGGTGCCCTGGACGCGGCGAGCGGGCCAGCGGAGCCCGGAGGGGCGGCGGGTACGGCGG
>NZ_SPVF01000218.1 GCF_004614185.1 Zemynaea arenosa
GGCAGCATCCGGCGCGGCTGGCTGCGGGCGGCAGCGCGACGAATTCAGGTCAGGCATGGTGTGTTCCTCGATATCGTGTCCAGCCGGTGTGCGCATGGGCGCAGCGGGTGAAGCTGGAAAGTCAATCGGCGGTGCTTGGGGCCGAGGAAAGAAGGCGGCCGCAGGGAACAGGGCGGCAGGATGAGCGGCCCGACGTACGAGAGGTCAGGCCACGAAACGCGCAACGGGCGTCAGGAGGAAGTGTACCTGAACGTTGCGCGCAATGTGTTGCTTTATGGATAGAATTTTACAATCGGCCCGATTACTTCGTTGTTTTCAGGCGATTGTTGAAAGCGGAATGCAAGGCGTTGAGGGTCTCTTCCGCCGTCAGCAGCTGCTCCGCCACCTCATTGATCTTGCGGCGCGAAGAGCGGGCGTGGTCGCGCAGGACTTCGAAGGCGGTGTTGCGGTCGGTGTGGAACTTGCTCATCAGGAGGCCGACGGCGAGGCTGGTCTCGCGGCCCGCAGCCAGCGCGGCGTTGAGGTTCATCTCGGTGCGGCGCAGCTGGCGGATCTCGTCCGCGCGCGCCAGGGCCGCTTCAAAGGCCGGCATCAGGCGCTCGGCATCCACCGGCTTGACGATGAAGCCCACGGCACCGTGGGCCGCGGCCTGCTTGCTCGACTCGGCGGTGCCGCTCCCGGACAGGAACATGAAGGGTACGGAAGTCTTGCTGTGCAGGTGGCGCGCCAGCTCCAGGCCGGACATGCCGGGCATGGAAATGTCGAGCAGGGCGATGTCCGGCTCACGCACGGCGACGTGCTCCAGGGCTTCCTCGGCGGATTCGGCCTGGACCGTGTCGTAGCCATGATGACGCAGCACCTCGCCCAGGAAGGCGAGCAGCAGCTCATCGTCATCGACTATCAGGACCTGGCGCTTGGTGGCGGCGGTGGGCTGGTTCATGGCGCCGATTATACGGGGCAGTTGATCGATCGGCTACAGGGCACCGTTGTTGTTCGGCGTAGGTACGGGGAACAGCGCGGCCATCTCCGCGGCGGCCGCGCCGGGGTCGGCGGCGTCGTAGATGGCGGAGATGGCGGCGGCCATGTGGGCGCCTCTCTCTATCAGCGGAGCGGCGCGCTCCCTGGTCATGCCGCCGATGACCACCAGAGGGAGCGGGATGCTGTTTGCCGCTGCGCTGACGATGGCGGGGTCGGTGCGGAAGTCGTAGTGCTTTTTGGTGGACGGATAGAAGCCCCCGAAAGCCAGGTAGCTGGCGCCCTGCGCGTGGGCGTCGCGGGCACGCTGCAGGTCGCCGTAGCTGGACGCGCCGACGATCTTGTGCGGTCCCAGTTGTTGGCGGGCCTCGGCGACGCTGGCATCACGGCCACCGACGTGGACGCCGTCGGCGTCGAGCCGCTGGCAGAGGTCCATGTGGTCGTTGATGATCAAGGGGCACTGGTAGCCGCGGCACAGCGCCAGCAGGGCGGTGGCTTGTGCGAGCCGCAGATCCGCGGAAGCCGTCTTGTTGCGGTACTGGACCAAGGCGGCGCCATTTTGCAACGCGGCTGCGGTGGCGGCGAGCAGGCGGGCGGTGTCGGTCCAATCAGGGGTGACGAGGTAGAGGCCTTGCATGGGATGAGCTTTCATCATGTGTGAAGGGCGCGGCGTGGGATCAGCTGGCCGGCGCCGATGGCGTAGGCCTTGGACAGGGTGCGATGCGTGTAGGTTTGAGCCTGCATGAGAGCGTCCTCCAGCGGCAGTCCGCGCGCGAGGGCGGCGGCGATGCTGGCGGCGAGCGTGCATCCGCTGCCGTGAAAGCTCCCGGGCAGGCGCGGCCAGCTCCAGGTGCGCTTCGGCGCGCCCGGCGACGCAGGCACCGATGCCGGTACGCTGCCCAGCCTTGGCGCAGGCGCCCGCGCGGGCGCGTGGTCGCAGGCGTGCAAACGGGCGTGCCACTGGTTGAGAATTGTGGGGCCGTCGGAGTGGCCGCCGGTGACGAGCAGGTGCGGGACGGCGCTGTAATCGGCGGCCAGCGACTCGGGCTCGTTGGGCGTGGCGATGGTGGCCAGCGGGAGCAGAATATGCAACCATTTGGTTGCATATTCATCCTGCGAGAGTGCGTCGCCGGCGCCGCTGGCCAGCACCGGGTCCAGCACCACCGGCAGCTGCGGGTCGCGCTTGCGCAGGTGGGTGATCACACGCGCGATGGCGTGGGCGTTCGCGGCATTACCGGGAACGCCCAGCTTCACGGCGTGGATCGCAACGCCCCCATCGACCAGCGCGCGCGCCTGCCGTTCGATCAGCGCCGCGTCCACGCACTGCAGCCCGTGGACGCGATTCTGGTCCTGCACCGTCAGCGCCGTCACGATCGGCAGCGCATGCGCACCGTTGGCGGAAATAGCCTCGATATCCGCCGCGATGCCCGCGCCGCCCGACGGATCGAGCCCCGCAAACACCAGCACCGCCGGGCGCGCGTGGTGCGGGAACTGCCGCCCTGTGGGCGCGCCCATCCCGGCATTGTGGCGCGACTCGCCGCCACCCGCCGAGGCGCCGCCGCGCAGTGTCGCGGCACTGCTCACGTGGCGAGGCCCTCCAACGGGGACGAGGGACTGGCGGCGAAGCGGCGCGGCATGCGGCCGGCGAGAAAGGCCTGACGCCCGGCTGCCACGCCCAAGCGCATCGCATGCGCCATCCGCACCGGCTCGCGCGCCGCCGCGATGGCGGTGTTCATCAGTACCCCGTCGCAGCCCAGCTCCATCGCGATCGCCGCATCCGACGTCGTCCCCACACCGGCGTCCACGATCACCGGCACCCTCGCCTGCTCCACGATCAGCCGCAGATTCCACGGATTCAGAATCCCCATGCCGGACCCGATCAGCGACGCCAGCGGCATGATGGCGGCACACCCGATCTGCTCCAGCATGCGCGCCTGGATCGGATCGTCGCTGCAATAGACCATCACGTCGAACCCATCGCGCACCAGCCGCTCGGCCGCGGCCAAGGTCTCCGGCATGTTGGGGAACAGCGTGGTCTCATCCCCCAGCACCTCCAGCTTCACGAGCTTGTGCCCACCCAGCAGCTCGCGCGCCATCTGCAGCGTATAGACCGCGTCGTCCGCGCTGTAGCAGCCCGCCGTATTGGGCAGGATGGTGTAGCGCGATGGCGGCAGCACATCGAGCAGGTTGGGCTGGCCCAGATGCTGCCCCAGGTTCACGCGCCGGATCGCCACCGTGACGATTTGCGCACCAGACGCCTCCACTGCATCGCGCGTCTCGTTGAAGTCCTTGTACTTGCCGGTGCCGACCAGCAGCCGCGAGTCATATGCGCGCCCGGCGATGGTCAATTTGTCGTTCGTGTTATTCATCCTGATTCCCCTCAGCCGCCACCGATGGCGCGGACGATATCGACCCGGTCCCGATGGACCAGCGTATGTGCATGCCACTGCTGGCGCGGGACCACGTTGCGGTTGACCGCCAGCGCGATGCCCTGCTCCGCCAGCCCCAGCTCATGCACCAGTTCTGCCAGCGTCTGTGCGGCGGGCACGCGCCGCGTCTCGCCGTTGATCTCCACGTCGATCATGCGTGCTCCTTCATCATCACCACCGTCTTGGCGGACTCCGATGCCCGCACGTCCTGCGAGATCTTCATCGAACAGAAATGCGGCCCGCACATTGAGCAGAACTGCGCCACCTTGCTGGCCTCCTTCGGCAGGGTCTCGTCGTGATAGGCCCGCGCGCGGACCGGGTCCAGGCCCAGGTTGAACTGGTCCTCCCAGCGGAATTCGAAGCGCGCCTTGGACAGCGCGTTATCGCGGATCTGCGCACCCGGGTGGCCCTTGGCCAGGTCCGCCGCATGCGCCGCGATCTTGTAGGTAATGATGCCTTCCTTGACGTCGTCCTTGTTTGGCAGGCCGAGGTGCTCCTTGGGCGTCACGTAGCACAGCATAGCCGTGCCGTACCAGCCGATCTGCGCGGCGCCGATGCCGGAAGTGATGTGGTCATAGCCGGGCGCGATATCGGTCGTGAGCGGGCCGAGGGTGTAGAACGGCGCCTCGTCGCACTGGTCCAGCTGCAGGTCCATGTTCTCCTTGATGAGCTGCATGGGCACGTGGCCGGGGCCTTCGATCATGGTCTGCACGTCGTGCTTCCACGCGACCTGGGTGAGCTCGCCGAGGGTCTTGAGTTCCGCCAGCTGGGCCTCGTCGTTGGCGTCGTACACGCTGCCGGGACGCAGTCCGTCGCCAAGGCTGAACGACACATCGTAGGCCTTCATGATCGCGCAGATGTCCTCGAAGTGCGTGTAGAGGAAGGACTCGCGGTGATGCGCCAGGCACCACTTGGCCATGATGGAGCCGCCGCGCGAAACGATACCGGTCATGCGCTTGGCCGCCAGCGGCACATGGCGCAGCAGCACGCCCGCGTGGATGGTGAAGTAATCGACGCCCTGCTCCGCCTGTTCGATCAGGGTGTCGCGGTAGATTTCCCAGCTCAGGTCCTCGGCCTTGCCCCCGACTTTTTCCAGCGCCTGGTACAGCGGCACGGTGCCGATGGGGACGGGGCTGTTCCGCACGATCCATTCGCGCGTCTCGTGTATGTGCTTGCCGGTGGAGAGGTCCATCACCGTGTCCGCGCCCCAGCGGATGGCCCAGGTCATCTTTTCCACTTCCTCGCCGATGGACGAGGTCACTGCGGAGTTGCCGATGTTGGCGTTGACCTTGACCAGGAAATTGCGGCCGATGGCCATCGGCTCCACTTCCGGGTGGTTGATGTTGGCGGGGATGATCGCGCGGCCGCGCGCCACTTCGGCGCGCACGAATTCTGGCGTGATCTGCGCCGGCAGCGCGGCGCCGAACGCCTGGCCGCGGTGCTGGCGCAGCAGCAGTTCGCGGCCGCGCGCATCGAGCGAGTCCAGGTAGGCCTCGCGCTGCAGGTTCTCGCGCAGGGCCACGAACTCCATCTCGGGCGTGATGATGCCGCGGCGGGCGTAGTGCATCTGCGTGACGTTGGCACCGGCGCGCGCGCGGCGCGGCTGGCGCGTGAGCTGGAAGCGCAGCTGAGCAAGCGCCGGGTCCTCCAGCCGCGCGCGGCCGAAGGCGGAGGTGGGGCCGTCCAGCAGCTCCGTGTCCCCGCGTTCCGCGATCCATGGCGCGCGCGGTGTGGGCAGGCCGGCGCGGATGTCGATGCGGGCTTCGGGATCGGTGTACGGGCCCGAGGTGTCGTAGACGTAGATGGGCGGATTGGCCCCGCCGCCGAATGCGTCCGGCGTGTCGTGCTGCGCGATGGCGCGCATCGGCACGCGGATATCGGCGCGTGTACCGGGACCGGTGGCGTAGGTCTTGGTGGAGTGCGGGAATGGCGCGACTGCGGCGCTGTCCACCGTGGCGGTGGCGGAATCGAAGGTCATGTGGCTCCTTTGCGTGAGGAGCCAGCAAAGGAGGACGCGAACGAGGCGCGCACGCAGGGCGCGGGCGGCGGTGGTTCACAAGCTTCCCTTCGCTGGCATTATCCAGATCAGGTTCAGAGGGTGTTTCTCACCCGCGCCGCCCATCGCTGAGCATTGCAGGACCCCTAGCTGTGCCGCCTCGCGGCGACGGGCGCATTATACGCAGATTATGAAAAACGCAAAGGCCGGCGGCGCGGCGCGTCGAGATGAGTCAGGCCGCGCCGAGGCGGGACAGGGCGCGGTTGGCTTCGTCGATGCCGGGCCGGATGCCGCGCACTGCGTATAGATCCCGCGCTTCGCGCCAGGTGGCGATGCAGTCGGCGTCGCGGTGCAGAGCACCGTAGGCCAGCGCCAGCGGGCGCAGGGTATTGGCCAGTTCCAGCGGATCGACTGCGTCATCGGCGCGCCGCAGGTGCAGGGCTTCCTCCAGCGGCGCCAGCGCGGCTGCAGCGTCACCAGCGTCGAGCAGCACGTCGCCAAAATGGCGCAGCGTGTGTGCCAGCTGGTCCGCCTCGCCCGCGTGCCGGAGGCACTGCACGGCAGCACCATACAGCACCGCCGCCCGCGCCAAATCGCGCGCGGCGCGAGCGGCCTTGGCCTGCGCAATCAGCATGTCGCATTCGATCATGCGCCCCTCCCTAGCTGCGAGTCGTCCTGTTCGTTCGGCCCTTACTTTGGACCGAAACCGTTGATCTTGCCCTCCGCGTCCAGCCCAAAGTCCCAGGTCACCGCCTTCGACCCGTGCCGCGCGCGGTACTGGCGATGGATGCCACTCTCCTTCGGCTCGTCGATCACGAGCACGAACTCGTCAAAACCCTTGAGCGACCGGAAGAACGGCAGCAGGAAAGTCTTCATCGGCCCCACAAAGTCCTTGCGCCCACCCGCGCTGAAGCGGGACTCGTCCACCTTGCCCGCCAGTGCATCCGCGATCATCGCGCGCAGCTCCGCCGTCACCGCCGGACGCGTATCGGCAATCCCCGTCGGCATGACGATCGGCGGCGGCGGGAAGTACAGCTCGGACACGCCTTGCGCCAGGTACGGATACAGCGACTGCCCGTTGGTCAGCACGATGAAGGTCGCACGCTCCTTCGGAAAATGCAGGATGTCCGAGAGTGCCGGACCGCCCGAATGGCCGACCGTGCGGTGGCCGTTGATTTCGCGGACCGCCCAGCCGGCACCGAAATTGTTGACGCCTCCTTTGCCGAGCGGCTGCTGCCACCACATCGCATCCTTCGACTCCTGCCGCAGGAAGCGTGTGCCGTCCAGCGCCACCGCGACCTTGGCCAGGTCGGCGGCGGAGGTCAGCAGCCCGCCCGCGTCATAGCTCATCGGCCCGAAGAAGAAGCTGAAGTTCACGTGTCGCCCATCGCTCCAGTCGTACACGCTGGCGCGGCGTGGCAGCACGTCCACGCTGCGCCTGTTGGGTTCCCCGGTTGCGTTCTCGAAGGCGGTATCGCGCAGGCCGAGCGGCCCCACCACGTATTTCACTAGCGCCTCGGTGTACGGCATCCCCGCGGCTACTTCGATCACCTTGCTCAACACATTGTAGCCACCGATCCCGTATTCGGACGATTCGCCCGGCGCATGCGTCAACGGCAGCGCCGCCGCCGCGGCCACGTAGTCATCGAGCGTGGCCCCATCCTTGGTCTTGACCTGGTCCGGAATGCCGGACGAATGGTTGGCCAGTTCGCGCACCGTGACCGGCTTCCAGGCCTCCGGCGCGTCCTTGAGATAGAGCGCGATGCTGTCATCCAGCTTGAGCTTTCCCGCCTCGGCCAGCCGCGCCAGCAGCATGCCGGTGAACGGCTTGGTCGACGACGCGAGCTGGAAGCGCGTATCCGGCGTCACCTTCTGCTGCCACTCCAGGTTGGCCAGCCCGTAGGTCTGCAGCTTGACCACTTTCCCGTCCCGGACAATGGCCACCGCCGCTCCGGGAACGTGGTTGAGCGCCATCTGCGCGCGCAGATAGTCGTCCACCTTGTCGGCGTGCGCCGCCGCCGAAGCGGCAGCGGCCACGCAGGCCAGCAGCGTGCGAATCAACCGGTACTTCATGCATATCTCTCCTGGTGAGCCGGCCCCATTGGCAGGCAACGGCCCAAGTTAGCACGGAACCTGCGCGAAAACTTTCGCAAAGTTGTCAGCTCCCCCACCCGTGGGGACAGGCGTGCCGTCATCTATAATGTGCGATTCCGATATCACATACACTTCCCCCCAAGTCCCCGACCATGGAACTAGCCAAGTCTTTCGAGCCCGCCGACATAGAAGCGTTCTGGCGCACCGAGTGGGAAAAGCGCGGTTACTACACCGCCCACATCGACACCAACCGTCCCTCCTTCAGCATCCAGCTGCCGCCGCCGAACGTGACCGGCACCCTGCACATGGGCCACGCGTTCAACCAGACCATCATGGACGGCCTGACGCGCTACTACCGCATGCGCGGCTATAACACCGCCTGGGTGCCGGGCACCGACCACGCGGGCATCGCGACCCAGATCGTGGTCGAGCGCCAGTTGGACGCGCAGAAGATCTCGCGCCATGACCTCGGCCGCGAAGCCTTCGTCGAGAAGGTCTGGGAGTGGAAGGAAAAGTCGGGCAACACCATCACCGGCCAGATGCGCCGCCTTGGCACCTCGCCCGACTGGCAGCGCGAATACTTCACCATGGACGAGCCGCGCTCGAAGACCGTGACCGAAGTCTTCGTGCGCCTGTTCGAACAGGGCCTGATCTACCGCGGCAAGCGCCTGGTCAACTGGGACCCGAAACTGGGCACCGCCGTCTCCGACCTGGAAGTGGTGTCGGAAGAAGAAGACGGCTCGATGTGGTACATCCGCTATCCGCTGGCCGATGGCAGCGGCCACCTGACCGTGGCCACCACCCGCCCGGAAACCCTGCTGGGCGACGTGGCCGTGGCCGTGGACCCGACCGATGAGCGCTACCAGCACCTGGTCGGCAAAATGCTGGTGCTGCCGCTGGTCGGCCGCGAGATCCCCATCATCGCCGATTCCTATGTCGACAAGGCCTTCGGCACCGGCTGCGTGAAGATCACGCCCGCGCACGACTTCAACGACTACCAGGTGGGCCAGCGCCACAACCTGGCGATGCCGTCCATCCTCACGCTGGACGCGAAGATCAGCGACGAGGCGCCGGAAGCCTACCGCGGCATGGACCGTTTCGCGGCCCGCAAGCAGATCGTGGCGGACCTCGACACCGCCGGCCTGCTGCAGGAAGTGAAGCCGCACAAGCTGATGGTCCCGCGCGGCGACCGCACCGGCGTGGTGATCGAGCCGATGCTGACCGACCAGTGGTTCGTGGCCATGTCCAAGCCGGCGCCGGAAGGCACCTATAACCCGGGCAAGTCGATCGCCGACGTGGCGCTGGAAAAAGTGGCCAGCGGCGAGATCAAGTTCGTGCCGGAGAACTGGACCACCACCTACAACCAGTGGCTGAACAACATCCAGGACTGGTGCATCTCGCGCCAGCTGTGGTGGGGCCACCGCATCCCGGCGTGGTACGACGCCGCCGGCAACGTCTATGTCGCGCGCACCGAGGAAGAAGCGCAGGCGCAGGCCGCAGCCAAAGGCCAGGCAGGCCCGCTCACGCGCGACAACGACGTGCTGGACACCTGGTTCTCCTCCGCCCTGGTCCCCTTCTCGACCATGGGCTGGCCGGAGCAGACTCCGGACATGAGCGCCTTCCTGCCTTCGTCCGTGCTGGTGACAGGCTTCGACATCATCTTCTTCTGGGTGGCGCGGATGGTCATGATGACCGCTCACTTCACCGGCAAGATCCCGTTCCACACCGTGTACGTGCACGGGCTGGTGCGCGATGCGAATGGCCAGAAGATGTCCAAGTCCAAGGGCAACACGCTGGACCCGATCGACCTCATTGACGGCATCGCGGTGGAAGACCTGGTGGCCAAGCGCACCACGGGCCTCATGAACCCGCGCGACGCCGAGAAAATTGCCAAGGCCACCCGCAAGGAATTCGCGGCCGGCATTCCGGCCTTCGGCACGGACGCGGTGCGCTTCACGATGGCCAGCCTGGCTTCGCTCGGCCGCAACATCAACTTCGACCTGAATCGCTGCGAAGGCTACCGCAACTTCTGCAACAAGCTGTGGAACGCGACCCGCTTCGTGCTGATGAACACCGAAGGCCACGACTGCACCGCGAGCGAGGCCGACCTGTCGATGGCGGACAAGTGGATCATCTCGCTCCTGCAGCGCACCGAGGCCGCCGTGGCCGAAGGCTTCGAGGAATACCGCTTCGACAATATCGCCAACACGATCTACAAATTCGTGTGGGACGAGTACTGCGACTGGTACCTGGAGCTGGCCAAGGTGCAGATCCAGAATGGCACTCCAGGCCAGCAGAAGGCCACCCGCCACACGCTGCTGCGCGTGCTGGAAGTGGTGCTGCGCCTCGCGCACCCGGTGATCCCGTTCGTGACCGAAGCGCTGTGGCAGGCCGTCGCGCCGCTGGCCGGCAAGACACTCAACGCGGCGGGCGACTCCATCATGACCCAGCCCTACCCGATCGCGAACCTCTCCAAGATCGACGAACAGGCCGAGGGCTGGATGGCGCAGCTCAAGACCTTCATCGACTCCACCCGCAACCTGCGCGGCGAGATGAAACTGGCTCCGTCCCTGCGCGTGCCGCTGCTGATCGAAGCGGCGGGTACGGACAAGACGGCCGCCGGCGAATTCGCCCCGTACATCCAGGCGCTGGCCAAGCTGGCCGAAGTCCAGATCGTGGATGTGCTGCCGGAGTCCCCGGCCGCGGTCTCCGTGGTCGGCACCACGAAGCTGATGCTGAAAGTGGAGATCGACGTGGCTGCGGAGCGCGAGCGCCTGTCCAAGGAGATCGCGCGCCTGGAAGGCGAAGTCGCGAAGGCCAACGGCAAGCTGTCCAGCGAGAGCTTTGTCGCCCGTGCCCCGGCCGCCGTGGTGCAGCAGGAGCGCGAGCGCGTGGCCACCTTCTCCGCCACCCTGGAGAAGATGCGCGAGCAGTTTGCTAAGTTGCCGGTGGCCTGACCTGCGGGGCCGCCGAAATGGCCCCCAGGGACATGTGATTGACCCGTGCGCCCACCCTTTGCGGTGGGCGTTTTGCTACACTCGTCCCACCCAGCCTTAACCACATTCTTACGAACGGAGACACATCATGCGTACCTCGATCCTTGCCGCCTGCGCCGCCGCCGTGCTGGCCCTGCCCTCCGCCTGGGCGCAGGACACCCCGGTCGGCCTGTGGAAGAACATCGACGACCAGACCGGCCAGCCCAAGGCGCTGATCCGCATCAGCGATAACAACGGCGTGCTGGAAGGCCGCATCGAAAAGCTGTTCCGCCCCACGAACGAAGACCAGAACCCCAAGTGCGTGAAGTGCGAGGGCCAGCTCAAGGACCAGCCGATCATCGGCATGACCATCCTGAATAACCTGCGCAAGGACGGCAACGAGTACAACGGCGGCACCATTCTCGACCCGGGCAACGGCAAGACCTACAAGTCCAAGCTCAAGCTGGTCGACGGCGGCAAGAAGCTGGACGTGCGCGGCTACATCGGCATGCCGATGCTGGGCCGGACCCAGACGTGGGTGCGTCAGGAATAAGATTTGTGAAGGAAAACTGAAACAAACGATTGCTTGTTTCGCCAAAAAGCCGCCTGTTCATCAGGCGGTTTTTTTATTGGAAAAAGTGACGTAAAGATGCAACTTTTCCTTCGACTAAACATTTCATTTAGGAAAACGGTCGTTATACTTATTCCATCAGGCGGGTGATTTGACCTCACCCAATACACAGAGGTGCATACTGGATCAAAAGGGGCGCGCACACGTGTACTCACAACATCAGATCGATCCGGTCGTCAGTTTTCGGAACACGCAGGGCGAGGCCGTGCGCGGCACGATCGTCAACCTCCAGCGCACCTCGCTGGTCATGGAAATCTACAACCCCTACTCGATCGTCCAGGTCAGCGAAGTCCTGAACGAGCTGACCGTGCGCATGGGCGCGCGGCCGGCCTACGTCGGCAAGGCGGTCGTGATCAGCATGGTCAATACAGGGCTCACCGCAATCGTCTCGGTGACGCTGATCGACCAGTGGCGCGAGCTGGTCGAACTGCCGCTGGCGCCGGGCTCCGTGGGCAGCGAAGCGCGCACCTTCGTGAGCGGCTGGAGTGAGCGCTTCCGCATCCGCCGCGAATACCAGCTGCTGGTGAACGAGGCGCGCGCCTTCCTGGCCGACGTCTCGCGCTGGGTGGAGCAGGTGGACCTGTCGGACGCGCTGCCCAAAGCGGACGGGCGCCTGCGTTCGGACGTGTTCTACGAACTGGCCACGCCGCTGATGCAGAAGGCGCAGCACTACTTCGGCGCGCTGGAAGGCGAATGCGCGCACGTGGAGGACGAACTCGATTCGGCCCACCGCGCCTTCGCCCAGGCCGCGCTGCACCCGCTGATCATGCGCGCGCCCTTCGTGTTCCGCACCTTCACCAAGCCGCTCGGCTACGCGGGCGACTACCAGATGGTGAACCAGATGATCGACGACCCGCGCCAGGGGCCGACCACCTACTTCCAGATCGTGAATACGGCCTTCCTGCAGGCCGCCGCGGCGCAGGCGCACCGCAACCGCATCGACATCCTGGTCTCCTTCCTGAAGCGCCAGGCGGACCTCGCGCGCCAGCAGGGCCGCCCGTTCCGGGTACTGAACGTGGGCTGCGGGCCGGCGCTCGAGATCCAGCGCTTCATCCGCGACTACCCGGACCCGCAGTTCCTGTCCTTCGAGCTGGTGGACTTTTCGGAAGAGACGCTGGAGTACACCCGCCAGACCCTGACCGGCATCGCCGCCCGCCAGGGCAAGGAAGTGCACCTCAAGTTCACCCACGACTCGGTGCACAACCTGCTCAAGCGCCGCACCGGCACCGAAAGCGGCCCGCGCGACTTCGACGCGGCCTACTGCGCCGGCCTGTTCGACTATTTGAGCGACAAGGTGTGCAGCCGCCTGACCGAGCATTTCGCCAGCCGAACCCGCGCCGGAGGCACGGTGCTGGTCACGAATGTCCATGCGCGCAACCCGGAGCGCCTGTTCGTGATGGGCCACCTACTGGAGTGGTACCTGATCTACCGCGACGAGCAAGGGCTGGAACAGGTGCTGCCCAAGGAGTCCGCGGCCCGCCGCGTCTACGTGGACGACACCGGCGTGAATGTGTTTGCTGAAGCGACGGTGGCAGCATGACCGCGCGCGCGCTGCAGGCAGGCTACGAGGCGGAGATCGCCGAGCATCGCCTGGCCTTCAGCCGCGGCTGCGCCATCACGGCCATCGTCCTGATCCTGGCCGGCTGCCTGCTCGACTATGCACTCTACCCGTCCATGCAAAGCCTGTTCGGCATGGCGCGGCTGTTCTTCTCGGGCCTGATTTTGGCCATCATCCTGGTCATGCGCACGCCCTGGGGCGAGGCGCATGCGCGCGAGCTGACCTTCATCTGGCTGATGCTGCCGCAGGTGATGATCACCTGGATGATCGCGCGCACCGAGGGCGCCTCCTCGCTGTACTACGGCGGCCTGCACCTGGCGATCTTCGCCTCCGGCCTGGCGCTGCCCTTCACGGTGCTCGAGAACGCAGGCTTCGGCATCCTCACCTACACCGCCTACACCATCGCCTGCGTGGCGCATCCGGACGGGGTGCAACTGCGCGGGGCCTTCATGGTCAACTCGCTGTTTCTTCTGATGTCGACCACCATCGCCGCGGTCTGCACCTACTTCAACGAGCGCACCCGCTTCACGACCTTCAGGCTGAAGGAGGAGGTCGCGGCCAGCAACCAACAGCTGGAGCGCACCAACCGCGAACTCACCGAGATCAAGGGCCAGATGCTCCAGCAGGAGAAGATGGCCGCCCTCGGCACCCTGGCGGCGGGCCTGCTGCACGAGGTGAACAACCCGGTCAACTACAGCATGATGGCGATCGACATCGCCTTGGAGGAGCCGGCCGCGCAGGACAACGGCTCGCTGCGCGAATGCTTGCAGGACGCGCGCGGCGGCATGCAGCGCGTGCACCACATCGTCTCCGACCTCAAGACTTTCGCCTACCGCAAGAGCGGCACGGAGCTCACCACTTCGCACTTCCTGTTCGAAACCGCGCTCGATTCGGCGCTGCGGCTGGTGAGCCACGAAACGCGCGGCATGCGCATCAGCCGGGTGCTGCCGGAGGACACTTTGGTGCGGGGCGACGAAGCCGCGATCATCGGAGTCCTGATCAACCTCCTGAGCAATGCGGCCCACGCGGGCCGGGGCAGCGGCAGGACCGACCTGGCGATCGACATCGAAGCGCATTGGGAGCACGAGCGCCTGCGGGTGTCGGTGCGCGACAACGGGCCCGGCATCGCCCGCGAAAACCTGACCCGCGTGTTCGAGCCCTTCTTCACCACCCGCGAGGTGGGCAAGGGGCTCGGCCTGGGCCTGGCCATCAGCTACAGCGTGATCGAACGCCATGGCGGCGTTCTCACCGCCGACAGCGTCCTCGGAGAATGGACGCGCTTCCAGTTCGACCTCCCACGTGGAACTTGAGACGGAAAAACAGGACATGCCATGGTGACTGACAGCGCCCCGCCCACAGTGCTGTATGTGGACGATGAAGAGATGGCCCGCAAATACTTCGCCCGCTCCGCCGGCGAAGCCTTTCACGTGCTCACCGCCGCCAGTGTGGCGGACGCGGCGGAGCTGCTCGCGGACCCCGAGCATGAAATCCGCGTGGTGGTGTGCGACTACCGCATGCCGGGCGCGAATGGCACCGAACTGCTGCGGCGGATCTCGCTGAGCCATCCGCACATCGTGCGCATCGTGCTCACGGCGTATGCGGACAAGGACATGCTGATCGAGGCCGTGAACAGCGGCGAGGTATGGCGCATCCTGGAAAAGCCGCTCGACCAGCCTACCCTGCGCAGGACCCTGCAACTGGCCGCCCAGCGCGCGCGGGCCCGCATGGCACGGCGCGAGAGCTTCATCGCGATCGAGGAGACGCTGGCGTTCCTGGCGCACGAACTCACTACGCCGCTGGCCACCATCTCCAACTTCGCGCGCGGGTTGCGCCGCCGCGCCGACAGTGGCGGCATGCCGCCCGGGGAGCTGGCCAATGTAGCGACGACCATGCACGACAACGCGCGCTACAGCATGGGCGTGCTGTCCAGCTTCGTCGACTCGGTGCGACGCGCCAAGTCGGCGCCGCCGGGGCGCAGTGGCGAGCACACTACCACCGGCGCCAACCTGGTGCATGCGCTGGTCGATGCCTATCCGCTCACCCCAGGCCAGCGAGCCGGGATCTCGGTCGAGGTGCGCGGCGACTTTCCGGTCACCGCCCTGCCCCACTGCGTCAGCCTGGTGCTGTCCTCATTGCTGGGAAACGCCCTGCGTGCGCTGGCCGATCAGCCCAACCCGCAGCTGCGCTTCATCGTCGACGCCCAGCCGGAGCCCTCCATCGTCATCAGCGACAACGGCCCGGGCATCCCGGCCGAGGTCATGGAACGCCTGCTGATCGATCCCGTCAGCGCGCATGCCGATAAAGGCGGCACAGGCTGGGGCATGATCTTCTGTAACCGCGTCATGCAATCGTTCGGGGGCCGCATCTGCGTGCACTCGGAACAGGGCCGATCCACCACGATCGCACTTCACTTTCCCGTACTCGAAAAGGACTAAGCGATGACCGAGGCAACCGTAACCGCTCCCGCGATCCTGTTCGTCGATGACGAAGCGACCGCCATCAAATACTTCGAGCGCGCGATCGGATCGCTGGCGCCCGTCGCCACCGCCGGCTCGGTCGAGGAAGGCAAGCGTGTGCTGGACCGCCACGCGGACAGCCTGCTGGTGCTGGTGTCCGACCAGCGCATGCCGGGCGCCTACGGCAACGAGCTGCTGACCTAT
Organism: Zemynaea arenosa; assembly: GCF_004614185.1. GTDB lineage: Bacteria > Pseudomonadota > Gammaproteobacteria > Burkholderiales > Burkholderiaceae_D > Telluria > Telluria arenosa. The sequence goes on from NZ_SPVF01000218.1 coordinate 15,319, forward strand.
GCGCGCGAACGCTATCCGGAGGTGGTGCGCATCCTGACCACCGCCTACTCCGAGCTGGAACACACGGTGGAAGCGGTGAACCAGGGGCAGATCCACCGCTACATCCAGAAGCCGTGGGAGATCAGCTCGCTGCGCATGGAGCTCAAGCAGGCGCTGGACCTGGCGCGCCTGCGGCAGGAGCACGCGGCCCTCATGCGCGACAAGCTCACCGTGCGCCAGCGGCAGACGGCGGGCCAGCGCATCGCGGCCTGGTACGCCCTGTGCGCGGGGCTGCTGGAGGACGAGCAGCCGGTCCCGGTCGAAGCCTACCTGCGCGGGGCCGAACTGGCGGGCGTGCAGGTGCATGAGGAATCCTGGCTGCTGCTGGACTTTGCGGACCTGGAGGCGGCGGAGGCGGACCGCAACGCGGGCCTGGTACGGTCCGTGCGCGAGCAGCTGGCGGCGCTGGAGCAGCGCGCGCCGGGTGCCGCGCCCACCGCGATCGGCGAGCTGCTGGCGCAAGGGCCGTGCAGTGCGGCGCTGCAGCCGACGGCCGATGGCTGCGTGATCGTGGACCCGCGCCTGCTGGCCGAGCACCTGGAAGGATCGACGGGACGGCCGGCGTCCGCAGCGCACGCGGGGTGGATCGCGGGCCTGCTGTGGCTCACGCGGCGCGGGGCCACGCTGGAGATGTACAACCGGGAGAATGTGATCGGCGGGCGCCTGGTACAGGCCCCCGCCGCGACGGATGCGGCGCAGCTGGCCGCGTGGATCGAGAAGTTCTGAGCGGGACCGGGGTCAGATGACCTCGTGCCAGCCCGCGCTGGCCGAGTATTCGCCCTTGTACTCGCAGTACATCCCTTCGCGCTCGGCGGCCACGGCGCCGCTCTTGTTGTCCTTCAGCGTCCAGTGGAACTGCTTGCACGGGAAGCCGCCGACCGGGGCGCTGCCCGTCAGGACGATGTCGCCGCTGAACTTCTTGCCCTTCCAGGTCACGTGCTCGCCGGTCTTCAGCGCCAGCAGCTTCTCTTCGAATTTCTTGGAGTCGCCCGAGGTCACGTAGTGGTTGGCCCAGGCCTCGTAGTCCTTGCCGCCTTCGCAGTCGCTGCATGACACGGCGCTGGCGTCGACGAATTTCTGGCGCTGTTCTTTCGCCGCGTCGAACTTGAAATCGGAGAAGGCATAGGCCGGGCAGCTGCTTTCAGCGGGCCACAGGATCTCCGGCTTGAAATCGGCCGGGCGGGTGCCGACGGACGGCAGCGCAGTGGCGCGGCTCTTCGGGCAGCCCGGGGCGGCTTTTGCCACCGGGGCCGGGGCGGCGGCCAGCGGTGCGGCAGGGTCAGCGCCGGCCGGGGCTTCGTTGGAGCCACCCACCTTGCTGGTCACGGAACCGGGGTTGCGGATGATGTCACCCACCTTGTCGGCGGCGGCATTCACGGCGGCGTTGCTCATCGCCTGCTTGAACATGTCCATGAACTGCGCGTGCGCGGCAACCGGGGCGAGCGCGCCGGCGGCCAGGGCGGCGATCAGGGCGCGATGGATCGGCTTCATAACACTCTCCTCTGGGGATTCGTCTGCAAAGGCGACATTATGACAGTCGAGTCTCGCCAAATTGTCCTAAAAACTTCTTAATCCCCCTCGCGGGAGGGCGAAACTCCGGAGCGATTCGGGTACGATGGAGAGTTACCGTTTTCGCATTGCCAGTTTTGCATCCGAGCCCTATGCCTGTTATCGACACCGCCCGCCCTGCCGACACCGAACGCCTGTTCGAGATCTGGGAGTCCTCCGTGCGCGCCACGCACCACTTCCTCACCGAAGACGACATCGCCCAGCTGGTGCCTTTGGTGCGCGGCGCGCTGGCGGAGTTCACGCCGATCCACGTGCTGCGCGACGGCGAGGGCCAGCCCTACGCATTCATGGGCGTGCATGAAGGGATGATCGAGATGCTGTTCGTGCACGATGCCTTCCGCGGCCGCGGTGCGGGTGCACAGCTGGTGCGGCACGCCATCGCACACCTGGACGCGCGCAAGGTCGACGTCAACGAACAGAACCCGCAGGCGCGCGGCTTCTATGAGCACATGGGCTTTGCCGCCTACGCGCGTTCGCCGCTCGACGGGGCGGGCCAGCCCTTCCCCATCGTGCACATGGAACTAAAAGCGGGTTAAGGGTTGTCCCACAGGTCGCCCGTGGGATTGATGCGCGGGGCGGCGAGGCCGAAGTGGCGGTAGGCCAGCGGGGTGGCGATGCGGCCGCGCGGGGTGCGCTGCAGGTAGCCTTGCTGGATCAGGAAGGGTTCGAGCACGTCCTCGATGGTGTCGGCTTCCTCGCCGATGGCCGCCGCCAGGTTGCCGATGCCGACCGGGCCACCGGAGAACTTGTGCAGCACGGCTTCCAGCAGCTTGCGGTCCATGAGGTCGAAGCCAACCCGGTCCACGTCCAGCATGGCCAGCGCGCGGTCGGCGATGTCCTTGGTGATGTCGCCGTTGCCCTTCACTTCCGCGTAGTCGCGCACGCGGCGCAGCAGGCGGTTGGCGATCCGCGGCGTGCCGCGCGAACGGTTGGCGACTTCGCGCGCGCCGTCTTCATGGATCGGGGCATTGAGCAGCGCCGCGCTGCGCATCACGATGCGTGACAACTCCTCGGCGTTGTAGAACTCCAGCCGCGCCACGATGCCGAAACGGTCGCGCAGCGGGTTGGTCAGCATGCCCGCGCGCGTGGTCGCGCCGACCAGCGTGAACGGCTGCAGGTCCAGCTTGACGGAACGCGCCGCCGGGCCCTCGCCGATCATGATGTCGATCTGGTAGTCCTCCAGCGCCGGGTACAGGATTTCTTCGACCACCGGCGACAGGCGGTGGATCTCGTCGATGAACAGGACGTCGTTCGGTTCGAGATTGGTGAGCAGCGCCGCGAGGTCGCCCGGGCGCTCCAGCACCGGCCCGGAGGTCTGGCGCAGGTTCACGCCCATTTCGCGCGCAATGATGTGCGCCAGCGTGGTCTTGCCCAGGCCCGGTGGCCCGAACAGCAGCACGTGATCCAGCGCTTCCTGGCGCTTGCGGGCGGCGGAGATGAAGATCTCCAGCTGGTCGCGGATCTTCTCCTGGCCGACGTACTCGTCCAGCAGTTTGGGGCGCAGCGCGCGTTCGATCGCCTCTTCGTTCGGCGACGAAGGCGCGGCGCTGACCACGCGCTGTTCGTTGAAGTCGTCGGTTTGAATGCTCATGGCTTAGCCTTTGGAGAGGGCCTTCAGCGCGAACTTGATGCCGTCGGAGACGGACGACCCGGCCGGCAGGTTCTTGATGGCGGCCAGCGCCTCCTTGTCCGAGTAGCCCAGCGCGGCCAGCGCGTTGAGGATGTCGGTTTGGGTGTCGTCGCGCGGCGCGCCGCCGACCACGCCGATGTCCGCGCCCAGTTTACCCTTCAGCTCGAGCAGCAGGCGCTCCGCAGTCTTCTTGCCGATGCCGGGAATCTTGACCAGGCGGCCGGCTTCCTGCAGCGTCACCGCCTGCGACAGGTCGGCCACGGTCATGCCGGACAGGATGGCCAGCGCGGTGCGCGCGCCGATGCCGCTGATCTTGATGAGCTGCCGGAACAGCGCGCGTTCGGACGGCGTGCCGAAGCCGAACAGCAGGTGCGCGTCCTCGCGCACGATCAGGTGCGTGTACAGCACGACTTTTTCGTTCGTGTGAGGCAGGTTGTAGTAGGTGGACATGGGGACGTCGACTTCGTAGCCGACGCCATTGCAGTCCACCAGCAGCTGCGGGGGCGCTTTTTCGAGCAGGATTCCGGAGAGGCGGCCGATCATGGGATCACAGGAGATTTAAACGAGGCGCCCGCGCTTCATGCGCAGGCCTTGCAGCTGGGGCGACACGGTGCCGATCAGCGCCAGCGCATCATGGCTGTTCGCGTGGCAGATTGCAACCCCGAGGGCGTCCGCCGCATCGGTGCCGGGCAGGCCGGGGAGCAGGAGCAGGCGCGAGACCATGTCCTGCACCTGCGCCTTGGCCGCCTTGCCGGTGCCGACCACCGCCTGCTTGATCTGGGTGGGCGAGTATTCGGCCACGTGCAGGTCCTGCCCCACCAGCGCGGTAATGGCGGCGCCGCGCGCCTGGCCGAGCAGCAAGGTCGAATGCGGATTGACGTTGACGAAGACCTTCTCGATCGCCGCGACCGTCGGCTGGTAGGTGCGTACCAGCTCCGTCACGCCATCGAGGATGATGCGCAGGCGCGGCGGAAGTTCGGTTTCGCCGGCGGTGGTCTTGATGGTGCCGGAAGCGAGGTAGCGCAGCTTGCTGCCCTGCTTTTCGATGACGCCAAAGCCGGTGGTGCGCAGGCCGGGGTCGATGCCGAGGATGATCATGCTTCAGATTCTACGTCGTTCCTGCCTCGGCTGGAACGACGCAGTGGGTTCAAACAGGATTAGTGGCGGAAGTGGCGCGTGCCGGTGTACAGCATGACCACGCCACGTTCGTCCGCCGCGTCGATCACTTCCTGGTCGCGCATCGAGCCGCCCGGCTGGATCACGCAGGTGGCACCGGCATCGACCACCACATCCAGGCCATCGCGGAACGGGAAGAACGCGTCCGACGCCACTGCGGAACCGGCCAGGGTCAGGCCCGCGTTCTGCGCCTTGATGGAGGCGATGCGCGCCGAGTCGATGCGGCTCATCTGGCCCGCGCCGACGCCCAGCGTCATGCCGCCCGCGCAGAACACGATGGCGTTCGACTTCACAAACTTGGCCACGCGCCAGGCGAAGATCAGGTCCTGCAGCTGCTGCTGGGTGGGCTGCTGTTTCGACACCACGCGCAGTTCACCGAGGCCGACCAGCTTCGCGTCCGGCGCCTGCACCAGCACGCCGCCGCCCACGCGCTTGAGGTCCTGCGGATTCTGGCCGTCGCCGAGCGCGATCTCCAGCAGGCGCACGTTCTGCTTGGCGGACATGATGGTGCGCGCTTCCGCCGTGAAGGAAGGCGCGATCAGCACTTCCACGAACAGCTTGGCCAGCGCCTCGGCCGCGCGGCCGTCCACTTCCACGTTGAAGGCGATGATGCCGCCGAAGGCCGAGGTCGGATCGGTCTTCAAGGCGCGGCTGTAGGCATCCAGCGCGTCCGCGCCGATCGCCACGCCGCACGGATTGGCGTGCTTGACGATCACGCAGCCGGCCGGCTGGCCCAGGCCACCGAGGGTCTTGACGCATTCCCAGGCCGCATCCGCATCGGCGATGTTGTTGTAGGAGAGCTCCTTGCCCTGCAGCTGCCGGTAGTTGGCCAGCGCACCGGGCACCGCGTTCAGGTCGCGGTAGAACGCGGCCGACTGGTGCGGATTCTCGCCGTAGCGCATGTCCTGCACCTTCTCGAAGGTCAGGTTCAGGGTCTGCGGGTAGGCGGCGCGGGTGGCGTGCTGCTTGTCCTCACCGAGGCTGGTGAGATAGTTGGTGATGGCGCCGTCGTACTGCGCGGTGTGCGCGAACACCTTCTTGGCCAGCATGAAGCGGGTGTCGTAGCCCAGGGTCCCCTGCTTCATCTGGTCCAGCACCAGCGCGTAGTCGGCCGGGTCGCACACCACCACCACGTCGCGGTGGTTCTTGGCGGCGGAGCGCAGCATGGTTGGGCCGCCGATGTCGATGTTCTCGATCGCGTCTTCCAGCGAGCACTGGTCCTTGGCCACGGTCTGCTGGAACGGGTACAGGTTCACCACCACCATGTCGATGGTCGGGATGTTGTGCTCTTCCAGCTTGGAGACGTGCTCCGGCAGGTCGCGGCGCGCCAGGATGCCGCCGTGGACCTTCGGATGCAGCGTCTTCACGCGGCCATCGAGCATCTCGGGGAAGCCGGTGTAGTCCGCGACTTCCGTCACCTGCACGCCGTTGTCGGCGAGGAGCTTGGCGGTGCCGCCGGTGGACAGGATGTTCACGCCCTGCAGCGCCAGCGCGCGCGCGAATTCCAGCACGCCGGTCTTGTCGGAGACGGAGATGAGAGCTTGTTTGATCATGGGGAGTGGCCTGAGAGTGGAGAATTCTGTGAGCGCAGGCCGCGCTCACCGCACGGACCACTGCGCGATAAAGCGTCTTACAGCAGTCCGTGTTCTTGCAGTTTCTTGCGCAAGGTATTCCGGTTAATGCCCAGCATCTGGGCCGCGTGCGACTGGTTGCCTTCGGCGCGCGACATGACGACTTCCAGGATCGGCTTCTCGACCGTCATGACCATCATGTCGTAGATGTTCGACGGTTGCTGTTCGCCCAGGTCGTTGAAGTAGTCTTCAAGGCTTTTCTGGACGACTTCCTGGATACTTTCTTTGCTCATGCTTGCTTCATCCGGCTGTGTTGATCTGCGCCGCTAGGCTGCCAGGGGTTCCTGCTGTGATTCTTCTTGTGCGGCGGGCGCGTATTGTAACCGCTCGCCGTACTGTTCCTGCGACGCGAAGAAGGCGTCCACCGCGGCCAGCTGCTCCGCGGTCGATTCGAGACGGTTCATCCGCTGGCGGAATTCCTCGCCGCCCGGCAGGTCCTCGACGTACCAGCCGATATGCTTGCGCGCCGTGCGCACGCCCAGGAATTCGCCGTAGAACGCATAGTGCGCGGGCAGGTGCTCGTTCATCAGGGCGCGCACCTCGGCCACCGTGGGCGCAGGCAGCAGCTCGCCGGTGCGCAGGTAGTGGTCGATCTCGCGGCAGATCCAGGGGCGGCCTTGCGCCGCGCGGCCGATCATCACGGCATCGGCCCCGGTGTAATCGAGGACGAACTTCGCTTTCTCGGGCGTGGCGATGTCGCCATTGGCCACCACGGGGATGCCCACGGCCTGCTTGACCGCGCGGATGGTGTCGTATTCGGCCTCGCCCTTGTAGCCGTCGGCGCGGGTGCGGCCGTGCAGCGTGAGCATGGCGATGCCCGCATCTTCGGCCAGGCGCGCGATGCGCAGCGCGTTTTTGTTCTCGCGGTTCCAGCCGGTGCGAAATTTCAGCGTGACCGGCACGTCGACCGCGCCGACCACCGCGTCCAGGATGCGCTTGACCAGGTCTTCATCCTGCAGCAGCGCGGAACCGCACCAGTTGTTGCAGACCTTTTTGACCGGGCAGCCCATGTTGATGTCGATGATCTGGGCGCCGCGCTCCACGTTGAATTTCGCGCATTCAGCCAGTTCCTGCGGCACCGCGCCGGCGATCTGGACGGCCTTCGGTTCCATCTCGCCATCGTGGTTGATGCGGCGCGAGGACTTCTCGCTGGCCCACACGCGCGGGTTGGACGCGGCCATCTCGGACACCGCATAGCCGGCGCCGAGCTGCTTGCACAGCTGGCGGAACGGCCGGTCCGTGACGCCGGCCATGGGCGCGACGAACACGTTATTGCGGAGCTGGTACGGTCCGATTTGCACGTTTTTTCAACAAGGGGATGCCGGGGAAGGCGGCTATTGTAGCCGAAGACCTGCCCAAAAACTAAGCACTAATTTGTAATGATGTTGTGCGTCCTTGCACGGCCGGGTGGAGTAGGCTTGCGCAAGAAGGAGATCACACGATGAGAGTTCCCTACGATACGGCGCAGCCGCAGCGGGCGGATATCGATGCCGCCGCGGGTGTGGTGGCGCTGGATTTTGGCACCAACTGGTGCGGCTATTGCCAGGCCAGCGCGCGGCCCATTGAAGAGGCGCTGGCCGCGCACCCGCAGGTCAAGCACATGAAGGTGGAGGATGGTCCGGGGCGGCCGCTGGGGCGGTCCTTCCGCATCAAGCTGTGGCCCACGGTGGTCGTGCTCAAGGACGGCACCGAGGTCGGGCGCGTGACGCGGCCCGGCGATCCGGACGAGCTGACGGTGCTGCTCAACCAGGCCGGGGCCTGACCGCGCGCCGTGCTTACGGCAGCTCGTCGCGCGCGAGGTCGGCGAGATGATCGATCTCGCCCCAGCTGGTCATCTCCAGCTTCCCGTCCCGCACGCGGAAGCGGTTGATGCTCGCATTCTTGATGGGGAAGCTGCGCGGGGTGGCCAGCTCCATCTGCTGCGCCTCGCGGTAGGCGCATTCCAGCACGCCACCGTGGGCAACCAGTGCGAGGCGCGCATCGGGATGGCGCGCCGCCCAATCCAGGATCGCCTCGATGCTGCGGTGGTAGAACATGCGGAAGCTTTCGGCCACGCGGCCGCCGTGCGGCATCACCGCGTCCACATTGCGCGCCTGCCAGGAGGCGAAGTCCTGCGGGTAGCGCTCTTCGATATCGGCGTACAGCAGGCCCTCGAAGGCGCCGTAGCCGCGCTCGCGCAGGCGTGGGTCGGTGTGCACCGGCAGCTTGTGATGGCGGGCGACGGCGTGCGCGGTGGCGTGGGCGCGCTGCAGGTCGCTGGCGACGATCAGGTCGAAATGTTCAGCGGCGAGCGCGCGGCCAAGGGCGTCCGCCTGGCGCTGGCCCGCGTCGTTGAGGGCGATATCGAGGTGGCCTTGCAGGCGGCGTTCGGCGTTCCACGACGTTTCGCCGTGGCGGATCAAAAGGATGTCAGTCATTCAGGTCAGGGCTGCTGGGCGGCGCGGGCGCGCACGGCTTCCAGCGTCTTGGGCAAACTGCGCTTGCTCATGGCGTCCACGATCCAGCCGAAGCCGAAGGGGACGTGGCCGGGGTCGGCGTACACGTAGTACTCGACCACGGTTTTCTGGGGGTCGGCGGGCAGTGGAGTCAAGTGCCAGTAGCCGGTGGTGTCGGCGATGCTGTCGCCCGGGGCCACGCCTTCCCACGGGACCTGCTTCCAGGCCAGGTGGCAGGTGGGTGGAGTCGTGGTGATCGTGGGCTCGAGCTGCAGGCGATATTTTTTGGTCTGGCCGAGCGGCAGGTCCAGGATCATGTTGACGGTGGCGCTGTCCGGCGTGGTCCTCAGGATCTCGGTACGGCCGACGCTGGGCATGAAGGACGGATAGGCCGCGTAGTCCTGGATGATGGCGCAGACTTTCGCGACCGGCGCAGCGACCAGGGTGCCGGCCAGGAAGGTTTTGCCGCGGGCGGCCTGCGTGGGCACTTCTTCGACGTGCACGCGGTCGAGCGAGAGCCTGGCAGGGTCGAGGTGGGGCTGCGCGGGCGCGGAGGCCGCAGTTGCGGCAGGCAGCGCAGCCACCAGCACGAACGCAGTAGCAAGGACGCGGCCGCCAGCGGGCGTGCGGAACCACAGCGGCGCGGCAGGCGCCCGGCGACTCACAACGGCGCAAGCGCCGCCGGTGGCCCGGGCCGACTGCAGCAGGGCCCTCATCAGCGCGTCAGTGTCGGCGCGACGGCCGGGTTGAGCGAATACACGCCGACGATCTGAGCTTCGTCGAGGATGTGCCCGCGGATCGCCAGGCGCGCTTCCTTGCCGGTGAACGTCCCCTCCAGCGGCAGGCGCGGAATGTCCAGCGCGTACAGCCGGAAGATATAGTGGTGGATCCGCTCGTCGTTCCACGGCGGGCACGGGCCGTCGTAGCCATAATAATTACCGGCCATGTCCGCATCGGTGGCGAACCAGCCGGTGTAGTCGTTGAGGCCGTGGCGCAGCTGGTGCTCGGTGCCGTTCTTGACGAGGAAGGGCACCTCCGGCCCCGGCTTGCCGCGCGGGGTGACCATGTCCGAGAACTGGCCCTCGGCCAGCGACTTGAGCGCAACCGGGATATCGACCAGGCTCCAGTGAAAGAACTCGGTGCGCGGCAGATCCTCCGCCACGCTGTGACCGACACGGTTGACGTCGTTGCCAACGCTCGGCACGTCCACGTCGATGCAGAACAGCACCAGCGACTCGGTACCCGCAGGCACGTCGTCCCAAGCCAGGTGCGGATTGCGGTTGTCCGAAAAGCGCACGTGCGTGTCCGGATCAATGACGGCAAAGGCGTTCTCCGGCGGGAGCAGGCCGCCGTCGCGAAAAGAATCACTCCACAGCTTCATTGTTTCGGTCTCCCCTTCCGGTTCTTGGACCGGATGCTGTTCTATGAGTTCCGTGTCTCATTGCGGCCCGGAGGGACCTGCAGCCAGAAAGTCACCGGGCCGTCATTGGTGAGGGACACTTGCATGTCCGCGCCAAATATACCAGTCTCGACCGCGCTGTGGCGCGTCCGGGCCCGTTCGACAAAGTAGTCAAACAGGCGTTTCCCCTCGGCGGGCGGGGCTGCCGGTGAGAACGACGGGCGGGTGCCGCTGTTGGTGTCGGCTGCCAGGGTGAACTGGGGCACCAGCAGCAGGCCGCCCTGGACGTCGGTGACGCTGCGGTTCATCTTGCCCGCCTCGTCCGAGAAGACGCGGTAGGCCAGCAGCTTGGTGAGCAGGGCGTCGGCCTCCTTCTCAGTGTCGTTGCGCTCGGCGCAGAGCAGCACCATCAGGCCGGGGCCGATGGTGCCCACGGTCGCGCCCGCCACGACCACGCTGGCGCCGGTGACGCGCTGAATCAGCCCGATCATGCGGTCAGCGTGACGCGCGCGAACTTGCGCTTGCCGACCTGGACCACCACGGTGCCCGCCTCGACCTTGAGGCCCTTGTCGCTCACGACGTCGCCGTCAATACGCACCCCGCCCTGGTCGACCATGCGCATGCCTTCCGAGGTCGAGGCGACCAGGTTGGCCTGCTTCAGCAGATTGGCGATGGCCAGCGGGGCGCCGGACAGGGCCACTTCGGGGATGTCGTCCGGAATGCCGCCCTTGGAGCGGTTGACGAAGTCGGCCAGCGCGTCGTCGGCCGCCTGGGCCGAGTGGAAGCGCGCCACGATCTCCTTGCCGAGGGCGACCTTGGCATCGCGCGGGTTGGCGCCGCCTTCGACCGCAGCCTTCAGCTGGGCGACCTCGTCCAGCGAGCGCCAGGACAGCAGCTCGTAATAACGCCACATCATGACGTCCGAGATGCTCATCACCTTGGCGAACATCGTGTTGGCCGGTTCCGTGATGCCGATGTAGTTGTTCTTGGACTTGGACATCTTTTCGACGCCGTCCAGGCCCTCCAGCAGCGGCATGGTCAGGATGCACTGCGGTTCCTGGCCGTAATCCTTCTGCAGCTCGCGGCCGACCAGCAGGTTGAACTTCTGGTCGGTGCCCCCCAGTTCCAGGTCCGACTTCAGGGCGACCGAATCGTAGCCCTGCATCAAAGGATAAAGGAACTCATGGACACTGATCGGTGTCCCAGCCTTGTAGCGCTTGGTGAAATCGTCGCGTTCCATCATGCGGGCGACCGTGTAGCGCGAGGCCAGCTGGATCATGCCGCGCGCGCCGAGGGCGTCGCACCATTCGGAGTTGTAGCGGATTTCGGTCTTCGACGGGTCCAGCACCAGCGACGCCTGCTTGAAGTAGGTCATCGCATTGGTCTCGATCTGCTCGCGGGTGAGCGGCGGGCGGGTGGTGTTGCGGCCGGACGGGTCGCCGATCATGGACGTGAAGTCGCCGATCAGGAAGATGACCTGGTGGCCCAGGTTCTGCAGCTGGCGCATCTTGTTCAGCACCACGGTGTGGCCCAGGTGCAGGTCGGGCGCGGTCGGGTCCAGGCCGAGTTTGATGCGCAGCGGAGTGCCCGTCTGCTCGGAACGGGCCAGTTTCTGGGCGAATTCGGCTTCGATCAGCAGCTCCTCGGCTCCGCGCTTGGCAATGGCCAGCGCCTCCCGCACGCGGTCGGACAGGGGGAGCTGAGGGGGAACCGCGGAATTGGAGGTCATAAGTTGCGCTTATCGGGTAATAACAGGGGAAAAGAAATTGTAGGACTAATCCGAGAGTGCGGTATAATTCTCGATCTCGTCAATATTGCCTAATGAAAACAAGTACTTAGAAGAATAAGAACACGAAAAAGAACACGACTCGTTGGATGTTCAAGCGGCAAATTTTAACTGATTGCATGAACCCTACCAAACAAAACACAGGCGTTAGCTGGTTCAGCCTGCTGGGGTCGACGCGCAAGGCACGGATCGTTTCCGCCTCTGCGATCGCTCTCGCGGCCTGTGCGTTCGGGGCGGCCGGGGTTGCGCCACTCGCACCCGACCCGGCTGATCTGCCTGTCAGATCCATCGCCCAGGAACTCCAGCTTCCCGACATCGCCGACCAGATCACGGCGCTCCAGAATACCGACCAGAGCTTCATTCACGAAGAACGCGTCCGCCCGGGCGACTCGCTGGCCTCCCTGCTCAACCGTCTCGACGTGGACGACCCGGACGCGGTCGCCTTTATCAAGGCGGACAAGCTGGCCCGCGGCGTGATGCAGCTGAAGACCGGCAAGCGCGTGCAGGCCCAGACCGATGCCGACGGCACCCTGCAGTGGCTGCGCGCCACCGTGGTCGAAGGCAAGGACACGCTCAAGAACATCACCATCACCCGCCAGAACGGCAAGTTGGTCGCGCAGGAAGCGCCAGTGCAGCTGGAACGCCGCATCGAGATGCGGGCGCGCGAGATCAGCTCGTCGCTGTACGCGGCGACCGATGCGGATGTCGACGGCGGCCGGATGCCGGACCAGATCACGGCCCAGCTGATCGAGATGTTCTCGACCAACATCGACTTCCGTTCCGACCTCAAGCGCGGCGACCATTTCAACGTGGTGTACGAGACCTTCTGGCAAGACGGCGAGCTGGTGAAGACCGGCCGCATCCTGGCGGGCGAGTTCACGAACCGCGGCGTGACCTACCAGTCGGTGTGGTTCGACGACCCGGTCACGCACCAGGGCGGCTACTACAGCTTCGACGGCAAGGCGCTCAAGAAGGCCTTCCTGAAGTCGCCGCTGGAGTTCTCGCGGATTTCGTCGGGCTTCTCGATGCGCGTGCACCCGGTGCTCGGCGAATGGAAGCAGCATAAGGGCATCGACTTCGCCGCGGCGCTCGGAACGCCGATCCGCGCCTCGGGCGATGGCACGGTGGATTTCCAGGGGGTGTCCAGCGGCTACGGCAACATGGTCGTGCTCAAGCACTGGAACAACTACTCGACCGCCTATGCGCACATGAGCCGGTTTGCGCCGGGCGTGCGGCGCGGCACCAAGGTGCACCAGGGCGACATCATCGGCTATGTCGGCGCGACCGGCTGGGCGACGGGTCCGCACCTGCACTACGAGTTCCGCATTGGCGGGACGGCGGTCAACCCGGCCACCGTCAACGTGGCCCAGCAGGCGCCGCTGTCGCCGGCCGAGCTGCAGCGCTTCCGCATGGTGTCCGCCGACATGCTGCACCGCTTCGACCTGCTGCGCCCGATCAACGCCCCGCGTGTCGCGCTGCGCTGAGCCGCAGAGCTGTCCCGAAAAGCCGCCTCCGGGCGGCTTTTTCTTTGCCTCCACCCGGGGACGTACCCCGCCCCCACACCAGGGACGTACCCCGGACTAGAGCTGTAGGAATGCGCTCAACAAATAAGATCCGGAAGACGGCGACATAATCGATTCCGCCGCTGATTCAATGAGTTAGCCGGAGCATGATAATCCGCGCCATTTCGCGAAAATGGGGACGTACCCCGCTCTGGGAGAAGGGTACGTCCCCGGTGGGGGAGGCGGGCTGAGCGGGGCGGTTGCGGGTATGATGGCGGAATGGACTCGACTCTCTATATCGGACTGATGTCCGGCACCAGCATGGATGGCGTGGATGGCGTGCTGGCGGATTTCGCCAACGGACAGATCCGCACGATCGCGTCGGCCTTCGTGCCCTTTGCGCCCGACCTGCGGCAGGATTTGATGCTGCTGCAGGCCGCCAGCCCGAACGAAATCGAACGCGAGGCGCTGGCGGCGAACGCGCTGGCGCGGGTGTACGCGCAGTGCGTGGATGAGCTGCGGCCGCATGCGGGCGGACCGATTGCGGCGGTCTGCGCGCACGGGCAGACCATCCGGCATCGCCCGGAACTGGGCTTCACGCGCCAGACCAACAACCCGGCCCTGCTGGCCGAGCTCACCGGCATCGATGTGATCGCTGACTTCCGCACCCGCGACGTGGCCGCCGGCGGCCAGGGCGCGCCGCTGGTGCCGGCCTTCCACCAGGCCCAGTTCGGCAAGCCGGGCGCGACGCGGGTGGTGGTGAACATCGGCGGGATCGGCAACATCAGCGTGCTGCGCCCGGACGGCCGCGTGACAGGCTTTGACACCGGCCCCGGCAACGTGCTGATGGACTTGTGGATCGCCCGCCACCTGGGCAAGGCGTACGATGAGGACGGCGCCTGGGGCGCCACCGGCACCGCGGACGCGCAGCTCCTCAACATCCTGCTGGACGAACCCTACTTCCAGCAGCCGCCTCCGAAGAGCACCGGCCGCGACCTGTTCCACGCCGACTGGCTGGATGCGCGCCTGGCCCGCCGCCCCGGCCTGGCGCCGGCGGACGTGCAAGCCACCCTCACCCGCCTGACGGCCGTGACGATCGCGCGTGCTATCGAACAGGAAACAATCGAACAGGACAGAAAAGAAGCGCAGGCGGTCTACGTCTGCGGCGGCGGCGCCTACAACGGACTGCTGCTAAAAGAGATGGCGCAAGCGCTCGGCGGCAAGATTCCGGTCGGCTCCACGCAGGACCTGGGCGTGGCGCCCCACCGCGTCGAAGCCCTCGCCTTCGCCTGGCTCGGCCACCAGTTCCACAAACGACAAGCGGGCAATCTGCCCGCTGTCACTGGTGCGCAGGGCCCCAGGATCCTGGGCGCCCTGTATCCGGCCTGAGCGGCCGGCCCTACCGAATTACGCCGAGAACGACGACCCGCAGCCGCACGTCGACTGCGCGTTCGGGTTCTTGATCACGAACTGCGCGCCTTCGAGGTCGTCCTTGTAGTCGATCTCCGCGCCGACCAGGTACTGGTAGCTCATGGAGTCGATCAGCAGCTGGACGCCGTTCTTGACCATGGTGGTGTCATCTTCGTTGACGATCTCGTCGAAGGTGAACCCGTACTGGAAGCCCGAGCAGCCGCCGCCCTGCACGAACACGCGCAGCTTCAGGTCCGGATTGCCTTCTTCGTCGATCAGCTGGGCCACTTTGTCGGCCGCGGCATCGGTAAAGTTGATCGGTGCCGGCATTTCAGCGACTGCATTCATGGGGTAACTCCTGGAGAATTCGGTTTGACCGTGATTATAGACTGTTGGCGCGAAACACGCTCTGGCGGACGCTCTGCGGGTCGCCCGGCTTGTCGCCGGATGCCACAGACAGGTGAAACTCCGGCTCGCCCGGCTCCTCATGGGTCAGCTTGCCGGTGACCGTGGCGCCGCCGTGCATTTCCAGCGTGTGGTAGTGCACGTCTCCCATGATGCGGCCATGCGGCTGCAATTCAAGAATATCCGTACAGAAAACAGGGCCTTCGATCACGCCGCTGACCACCAGGTTGGCGCAGCGGACCTCGCCCACGATGCGCGCCTGCTCCGACACGATCAGCACGTTGTCCGCCCCCTGCTGGGCCAGCACATTGCCGAGCACTTCGCCATCGACCCGCAAGCCGCCCGTGAACACCACATCGCCGCGGACCCGCGCCGTAGGACCGACCAGGCTGTCTATTTCGTTTTTTGCACTCCGACCAAACATGATGGGCACCCCTTCACAGTAACCGTGCGTTCGACGCGCGCGGCACCGGGCGAGGGCCCGGTCACGCGCACGGCCAAGGACTTGAGGGTGACGCCAGCGGGCAGCGCCAGCACGGTCTCGACGTGACGGGCGCCTTGCACTGGGCCTTGCGGAAACGGCAGGGCGACCGGCTTGCCGCCCTGCTCGCCATGGGCCAGCAGTTCGAGCACACCGGCCGCGTCCGCTTTGGCGGCCACCAGCAAGCTGACGTGGACGCGGTCCGGCGCGGCCAGCTCGGCCTCGGCGTGGGGAATGTACGGTCCCTTGCCGGGAAGCTGGCTCACCAGTGCGGCCATGTCTTCAAGCAATTTACCGTTTTGATCCTGCAGGGATTTGATCTGGATCGACTGTTGCTGTGTGGTTTTTGCATCAGTCGCCAACTGATCGCGCTCAAGCTGAACACGATGCAGGTCAGTTTGCAGCGCGGTGAGCTGAACTTTCGGGTCGGCGGTGGTGTCGGACGGGCGCGTCAGCTGGAGGATGCGCCCGCCCAGGTCGATGCCCCACACCAGCAGGCAGCCGGCCAGAATGAACGCCAAGGTGATCAGGCCCGAGCGGACCGCGATCGACAGCAGCCGCCCCTGGCCGACCCAGCGGATCTTCATGTGTCAAGGCAGGAGCGCAATCTGCTGCAGGCCGGTGGTTTCGTCGAGTCCGAACATCAGGTTCATACACTGCACGGCCTGGCCGGAGGCGCCCTTCACCAGGTTGTCCTGCACCACCAGGATCACCAGCATATTGCCGTTGCCCGGACGGTGCAGCGCCAGGCGCAGCATGTTGGAGCCGCGCGTGGAGCGGGTTTCCGGGTGCGAGCCGAACGGCATCACGTCGACGAAGGCCGAGCCCGCGTATTCCTTTTCGAACAGGGCCTGCAGGTCTTCGTTCGCGATGTCGCTGGTCAGGCGCGCGTACAGGGTCGAGTGCATGCCGCGGATCATCGGCACCAGGTGCGGGGTGAACACCAGGCTGACCGGGCTGTCGGTGTAGCGCTGCAGCTGGGCGCTGGTTTCCGGGGTGTGGCGGTGGCCGGACACGCCGTAGGCCTTGAAGTTGTCGCTCGCTTCCGAGAACAGGGTGCCGATCTCCGCCTTGCGGCCGGCGCCGGACACGCCGGACTTGCTGTCGGCGATCAGGGACGTGGTGTCGATGAGTTTGGCCTTCAGCAGCGGATAGAAGCCCAGCTGCATCGTGGTCGGGTAACAGCCCGGATTGGCGATCAGGCGCGCGCCCTTGATCTGCTCACGGTTGAGTTCGACGAGGCCGTAGACGGCTTCGTCCAGCAGTTCCGGGCAGGTGTGCGGGATCTTGTACCACTTCTCGAACACGTCCTTGTCCTTGATGCGGAAGTCGGCCGCCAGGTCGATCACCTTGACGCCGGCCGCCAGCAGCGCGGGCGCCTGGGCCATGGCCACGCCGTGCGGGGTAGCAAAGAACACCACGTCGCACTTGGTCAGGTCGACATTGTCGGGCGCCGAAAACGCCAAGTTCACGCGGCCGCGCAGCGAAGGGAACATGTCCGCGACGGGCAGGCCGTCTTCCTTGCGGGAGGTGATCGCGGTGAGCTGCACGTCCGGATGCACTGCCAGCAAGCGCAGCAACTCCACGCCTGTGTAACCCGTCCCGCCGACGATGCCAACCTTGATCATGTCCTGTGTTCCTTAGTGAAAGATGAGAAGGGCGGGACAAGCCCGCTGCCCGAGGGGCGTATTTTAGACAAATTGCCCAACCTCTGCCGGACGATGTCCGCTGAACAAATAAAAAAGCCGCCCGAAGGCGGCTTTTGCTGGCAGCAGGAAACGATTAACGCTTCGAGAACTGCTTCGCGCGGCGGGCTTTACGCAGGCCGACCTTCTTACGCTCGACTTCACGTGCGTCGCGGGTGACGAAACCGGCACGTGCCAGGTCGCCCTTGAGGCCTGCGTCATAGTCGATCAGCGCACGGGTGATGCCGTGGCGCACTGCACCTGCCTGGCCGGACTCGCCGCCGCCGTGCACGTTGACCTTGATGTCGAAACGCTCGACGTTGCCGGTCAGTTCCAGCGGTTGACGGATGACCATCAGGCCGGTTTCGCGGGAGAAGTATTCCGCGGCCGGTTTGCCGTTCACGATGATCTGGCCGGTGCCGGCCTTGATGAACACGCGAGCCACTGCGCTCTTGCGGCGGCCGGTGCCGTAGTTGTAGTTACCGATCATGTTCGCCCCTTACAGTTCGAGTGCTTTAGGTTGCTGCGCGGAGTGCGGATGGGTACCGTCTGCGTACACCTTCAGCTTCTTGATCATCGCGTAGCCCAGCGGACCCTTCGGCAGCATGCCTTTGACGGCCTTTTCCAGGGCACGGCCCGGGAAGCGCTGCTGCATCTTCGTGAAGTTGGTCTCGTAGATGCCGCCCGGATAGCCGGAGTGACGGTAGTAGGTCTTGTTCAGAGCCTTGGTGCCGGTCACGCGCAGCTTGCCTGCGTTGACGACGATGATGAAATCGCCGGTATCGACGTGCGGAGTGAACTCGGGTTTGTGCTTGCCGCGAAGACGGAGTGCCACTTCGCTGGCGACACGCCCGAGGACTTTGTCCGTCGCGTCAATCACGTACCATTCGCGCTGGACTTCATGTCCCTTGGCGGAAAAAGTTTTCATGATGACTTCCAAATAAGTTATCGCTCACATGGCGGTTCCGCAGCCGTTACCTGCGGACTCAACCTTATTGTCTTTCCCTGAGCGCACGGAAAGCCGACAATCATAACCCACGGCCGAGCCTTGCGTCAACCCGCACCGTGAGTCGCCCGCCACACGAAAAGTTCCCGCGCACGACTGAGGCGCCTCAATCGCGCCGCCCTGCACCCTCCTACGCTCGCTGGATCGTCCAACACGAAGGGAGGGTGTCATGAAAGGTTTTCCCCGCGAAGTCCCCCACAGCACCGGCGTGCCGATGATCATCGACGAGAGCCGCCTGCTGCTGGTGTTCAACCAGTCCCCCAACCAGGATGCGCTGCAAAAAACCCTCAGCGGCCTCGGCTTGGCGCTGGAAAGCGACATCATCGAGCGCGCCGTCCCTGGCGAGTCGATCAACCACACGCCAACCCGCTTCTGGGTGCAATCGCGCCAGCCGATCGACGATGCCCAGTTCGAGCGCATCGACGCCTCCCTGCGCGAACTCGGGCTGGCCTACCTGGGCCCGGTCTACCGCATGGCGGGCGAACGCGGCCGCCGTGCCCTGCAGTCGCTGCTGCCGTCCACCGTGCTGGTGCGGCTGCGCCTGCGCCAGCCGGGCGTGGCCGAGCTGCCGCCGGCACTCACCGCCCTGCCCGCCAACGGCTCGGCCACCCCGCAGCTGCAGGAGGATCCGGAAAAATCGCGCTACCTGAACGGCCTGCGCTACTTCAACATCATGAACGTGCGCGAAGTGAACGCCTTCCAAGCGCGCCCCCAGATCGAGCAGGTGCCGGGCGTGGCGGGGGTCGAGTTTGAAACCATGCCGCTGGTGCGTCCGACCGCCGTCGCGCCGACCGACACCCTGTTCCCGCAGCAGTGGGACATGGCGCGCATCGGCGCGGGCGGCGCGGGCACCACCGGCTGGGACCTGTCCAGCGGCGCCGGCGTCACCGTCTGCGTGCTCGATGAAGGCTGCGACCTGACCCACCCGGACCTGGCCTTCGCCGGCAACGGCATCAACCTGGGCTCGATGGGCGGCGACGGTTCGCCCACCGGCAACCACGGCACCGCCTGCGCGGGCATCGTGGCCGCCACCTTCAACAATGGGCTGGGCGTGTCCGGCGTGGCCGGCGGCGCGCGCATCCTGCCGGTGGCGTTCCAGAACTGGACCGACGTGGAAGTGGCCGCGGGCATCAACTGGGCCAGCAGCCACGGCGCCCAGATCATCAGCATGAGCTTCGGGAACAACGGCTGGAACCATAACATCATCGACCCGGCCATCACCAATGCCTTCAACAACAATGTCCTGATGTGCGCGGCCACGCACAACTTCAACAGCAGCATCACCTATCCGGCCACCAACCCGAACATCATGGCGATCGGCGCGTCGGACGAGATCGACAACCGCAAGTCGCCCACCAGCCCGGACGGCGAAACCTGGTGGGGTTCGGACTTCGGCCCCGAGATCTCCGTGGTGGCGCCGGGCGTGCACATCCCGACCACCGACCGCCAGGGCAGCGCCGGCTACAACACCAGCACCGCAGGCGACTACTTCCTGACCTTCAACGGCACCTCCGCGGCCACACCGCACGTGGCCGGGATGGCGGCGCTGATCCTCAGCCTGTACCCGGGCATGACCGCCACGCAGGTGCGCAACCTGATCGAGCGCACCGCGCAGAAGGTCGGTACCACCGCATATGCCCTGACCGCGGGCCGCAACAACGGCAGCTGGAACCAGGAGATGGGCTACGGCCGCATCAACGTGTTCCGCGCGCTGGACCAGGCTGACATCATGGTGCGCGATGCGCCCGGCGACACTGGCCTGGAGCCGTTCACCGGCGGCGACTTCTGGGACTTCTCGGACGTGGTGGTGCGCATCTTCGACGACAACGTGTTCGTGCCGAGCGACCCGCTGCAGTCGAAGAACGTGGAGCGCGGCCAAGCCAACACCATCTACGTGCGCGTGACCAACAACGGCCCGCGCGAGGCACGCAATGTGACCGTCAACGCGCGCATCACGCCGTACGTGGGCCTGCAGTTCATCTATCCGCAGGACTGGAACACCGTGGACGCCAACCACGTGATGCCCACGCCCCTGACAGCCACCTTCGCCAGCATCGCCCCCGGCACCACGGCGATGGCCAAGTTCCGCATCGAGGCGACCCAGACCGAAAGCCTGTACGGCTGGGTGAGCGGCCACAACTGGCACCCCTGCCTGCTGGTGGCGGTCAACGCGGACAACGACTACGCCTTCTCCACCGCGCTGCTGGGCGCCGGCGACGCCACGCCCCAGCGCAACAATCTGGCCCAGCGCAACCTGTCGGTGATCGACGTGCTGGCCGGTGCCGCGGTCGCCTTCCCGTTCGTGGCGGGCAGCCGCTACAGCGCGGACCGGCTGATCGGCCTGACCATCGACCGCTCGCGGCTGCCGGCGCACATGCCGCTGCTGCTGTCGCTCGATGAAGACGGCAGCGCCTTCCCGCTGGTCGACTTCACGCCGACCGAGGCGCAAACCCAGGACACCCAGCAAAGCTGCGGCGACCGCTCGGTCACCTTCCTTGAAAAAACCAAGGTGCGCATGCCCTTCGGCTGCTGCATGGGGACCATGACGTTCGAAAAAGGCTCCAAGTTCGAATGCCATACGGCCGGGCAGCTGGGCAAGGTGACGGTGATGGGTGGCGATGTGATCGTGCGGGATGGGAAGCGCTACGTCGACATCAAGGAGCCGCTGGTGCGGATGACGATCGAGAAGGCGCCGAACGCCATCTACCCGCTGGCGCTGCGCACCACGGTGCCGGGCACGGCGCAAAGCGGTGACCAGTTCATGGTCAGCGCCTCGCAGCAGAACGCGCAGGGCGACACGGTAGGGGGCGCCGGGACGGTCTGGGTCGTCCATTGACGGTCGCCGATTGCCAACAAAGTTCCCCCGCTGCGGCGTTGATGCCGCAGCGGGGGAATTTGCGCGCGCCCGAGATTGACGTTTAAGCAAGAGGAGCCTTACTATTCCCCGACACATTTCGTGGGGAACATTCTTGAAGATCCGCTCCTTGCCGCTGCTCCTGCTGCCCGCCCTGCTGTGGCTCGCGCCGCCGGCCACGGCAGCCTCGCTGGCCCGCGCCGGCCAGACCTGCCACTTGCCGGGCATGGAAGAAGGCCTGCGCTGCCTCACCGTCGCCGTCCCGTCCAGCTACGCCGCGCCCGGTGGCGCGCAGATCAAGCTGCACGTCACCATCGCGCCCGCGTTCCGCGAAACACCCAAGGCCGACCCGCTGTTCGTGCTGGCCGGCGGTCCCGGCGAGGGCGGCTCCGACCTGCTGCCCCTGCTGGACCGGGTGTTCTCCCGCGTGCGCGCCACCCGCGACATCGTGCTGATCGACCAGCGCGGCACCGGCCTGTCCGGCAAGCTCGATTGCCCCAGCAAGCCGAACGAAGAAATCATGTCCGAAGAGCAGGCCGAGGCCGACCTCATGGACTGCATCGCCCGCCTGAACAAGCCGCTGGGCGACTACACCACCGCCAACGCCGTGCAGGACATCGAACGGGTGCGCACCACGCTCAAGCTCGGCCCGATCAACCTGTGGGGCGGCTCCTACGGCACCCGCCTGGGCCAGGCCTATCTCCGCGCCTTCCCCGCAAACGTCCGCGCCGCGGTGCTGGACGGCGTGGCCGCGCCGGACCAGGTAATCCCGGCCGGCGGCAAGGACGCGCAAGCGGCGCTGGACGCCCTGTTCACCCAGTGCGCCGCCGACCAGGCCTGTCACGGCGCCTACCCCAATCTGCGCCAGGAATTCGCGGCGCTGCTGGAGAAGGTCGGCCACGGCAACCTGGAACTGGATGTGGCAGACCCGCGCACCGCCCAGCAGCGCAAGCTGAAGATGACCAACACGCGCTTCCTTGGCACCGTCCACTCGATCCTGTACAACCCGGTCACCAGCCGCAGCCTGCCGTTCCTGCTGCACAGCGCCTACACGGGCCGCTGGGAGCCGTTCGTCACGCGCAGCAATGCGATGAGCGACTTCTCCACCGACACCTCGATCGCCACGGTCATGCACCTGGCCGTGGTGTGCGCGGAGGACGTGCCGCGCCTGACGCCGGAACTGGCCAATGAAGACGCCAAGGGCTCTTTCATGAGCACCGGCCTGCTGAAGGACCGCGCGCGGATGTGCGAGGCGATGAAGGTGCCCGCCGCGCGCTGGAGCCCGCCCACCCGCATCGACGCGCCGGTGCTGATGTTCTCCGGCGGCCTCGATCCGGTCACGCCGCCGCGCCGCGCGCAGGCAGCCGCAAAGGACATGAGCCACGTCCAGCACTTCGTGGTCGCCAACGCGGGCCACGGCATCTCGACGCTCGGCTGCGCGCCGCGCCTGATCCGCGAATTCCTGGACCAGCCCACGCGCACCCTGAACGGCGCCTGCCTCAAGGACATCCCGACCGCCAGCTTCCAGATCGGCCCCGCCGGTCCCCAACCTTAATTAGGTCCCAAGACTCCATGATTGAAGTCCGAGACGTACGCAAATCCTTCGGGGATGTCAAAGCCCTCAAAGGCGTGAGCTTCACCGCACGCGACGCGCAGATCACCGCCCTGCTGGGCCCCAACGGCGCCGGCAAGACCACCCTCCTCCGCACCTTGGTCGGCCTGCTGCGCCGGGACGCCGGCAGCATCGCCATCGACGGCGTCGACCCACAGCAGGACCCGATGAGCGTCCGCCGCAACATCGGCTTCCTCACCGACCAGTTCGGGCTGTACGAGCGCCTGTCCACGCGCGAGTACCTGGCCTACTTCGGCCAGTTGAACGGCATGTCCAAGCCCGACATCGCCCGCCGCATCGACCAAGTGACCGAGCTGCTCGGGATGGAGGACATCGTCAACCGCCGCTCGAAGGGCTTCTCGCAGGGCCAGCGCATCAAGGTCGCGCTGGCGCGCACGCTGCTGCACAAGCCGCGCCACCTGCTGCTCGATGAACCGAGCCGCGGCCTGGACGTGATGAGCACCCGCGCCCTGCGCCGCGCCTTGGTGCTGCTGCGCGAGCAGGGCTGCTGCGTGATCATGGCCACTCATGTGATGCAGGAAGTGACCCACCTGTGCGACGACGTGATCGTGATCGCGCAGGGCCAGTCCGTGGCCCAGGGCACTCCGCAACAGCTGTGCGAGCGCACCGGCATCGCCAGCCTGGAAGACGCATTTGTGAGCCTCGTCGGCGAAGAAGGGATTGTGGCATGACATCGCGCGCACTGGTGGTCCTGTTCAAGGAACTGAGAGAGGCTCTGCGCGACAAGCGCGCCCTGTCGCTGCTGGCCCTGTTCGTGGTGATGTACCCGGCGATCATCGGCTTCACCCTCAACCGCATCATCGACAAGGCGGGCAGCCCGGAACGCGAAGGCATCCAGTTGACGGTGGTCGGCAGCGAGTACGCGCCCACTCTGATGGCGCAGCTGAAGCAGAAGAACGTGATCGTCACCCCGCACGCGCCGCTGGACGAGCAGGCCACCACGGACCTGCTGCGCACCGCGAAGACGGTCGCGGTGCTGAAGATCGATGCAAAGTTCGTCGAGAACTACGCCGCCATGCGTCCTGCGCGCGTGGAGCTGTGGTACGACTCCGCCATCGACAACGGCCGCAAGATCGACGAGGTGGAGAACGTCCTGCGCGAGTACACCTCGCGCATCGCCCAGGCGCGCCTGTTGGCGCACGGCGTGTCGCCGGTGACGCTGGTCCCGGTCACGGTGCAGAAGTACGACACCGGCACCAGCGCCTCGCGCTCCGCCATGATCATCGGCGCCATGCTGGGCAGCTTCTTTATCCCCGCCTTCATCTTCTGCCTGTCTACCGCGGTCGACACCACCGCCGGTGAGCGCGAGCGCCGCTCGCTGGAAGTGCTGATGGCGCAGCCGGTGTCGCCGGCCCAGCTGGTGTTCGGCAAACTGGGCGCGGCCACCGTGCTGTCCGCGGTCGGCCTGACGCTGGAACTGGTGATCGCGCACGCCATCCTCAAGTGGCTGCCGCTGGAGGAAATCGGCCTGTCCTGGCGCCTGACCACCGCGGACCTCACTTTCGCGATCCTCGCCAGCCTGCCTTTGTGCCTGTTCGCGGCGGCCTTCGAGATCGCGCTGGCGATGAACGCCAAGTCCTTCAAGGAAGCGCAGAGCACCCTGAGCTTCGCGATTCTGGTGCCGATGCTGCCGCTGATCCTGATCCCGATGCTGGACCTGCAGACCGCGACCTGGATGTACGCCGTGCCGGTGCTGTCCAATATGACGCTGCTGCGCGAGCTGTCCAAGGGCGCGGACATCGGCCTGCTGCATTACACCCTCACCGCCGCCGGTTCGCTGGTGGTCGCCCTGCTCTGCTACGCCTTTGCGGCGGTGCGCATGAAGAGCGAAAAATACGTCCTCGCCGTTTAAGAAAGCCGCAATGTCCGATCCAGTCAACACCCCGTCCCTGCTCTCCAAGCACCGCATCGAAGCGCTGGTGGACGGCATCTTTGCCATCACCATGACGCTGCTGGTGATCGAATTGCGCCTGCCCGAGCACGGCGAACTGGCGCGCACCGAGGTGCCGCATGCGGTGGCTGCGCTGATCCCGACCATCATCGCGTGGATCATCAGCTTCTTCGTGCTGGCGATTTTCTGGGTCGGCAACCACCGCCTGCTGGCCCTCGCGCGCCATTCGGACCTGGGACTGGTGTGGATCACCATCCTGATGCTGGCCGGGGCGACGCTGATGCCGTTCGCGACTTCGCTCAACAGCCAGCATGCGAGCCCGTTCTCGCAGTCGGTGTATGCATTCGTGATGATCTGGCTGGCCCTCTCCACCATGCTGACCGCACGCCACCTGCACCGCCACCCGGAGCTGTGCGCCCACCCGGTCTCGCGTGGCGCCTACTACGCGGCGCAGGTGCGCAGCGGCGTGGTGGTGGCCGTGGCCCTCGGGACGGTGTTGATCAGCTATGTGGTCTACCCGGGCATGGCCAACATGGCGTTCGCGCTGCTGTTCTTCGTGCGCCCGCTGGGCAACCGGGTGCAGGCCAAGTACGACCGGCTGGATCGAGCCGCCGCCAGCGAGCCCGCGCCCGCGCCAGTACAATAGTCCGATCGATTCACTACGATACGACGTTCGGAGAACTGCAATGGAAGTCAAGGTCAGCTGGAACGGCCCTTCGGGGATGAGCTTTCGCGCCCAGACCGGGTCGGGCCACCTGGTGGCCATGGACGGCGCGCCCGAGGGCGGTGGCCACAACCTGGCGCCGCGCCCGATGGAGATGGTGCTGGTGGGGACCGGCGGCTGCACCGCCTACGATGTGGTACTGATCCTCAAGCGCGGCCGCGAGGACGTGCGCGGCTGCGACGTGACGCTGCAGGCGGAACGGGCGGAAACCGATCCGAAGGTCTTCACGCGGATTAACTTCCACTTCGTGGTGACGGGGAAGAACCTGAAGCACGCCGCTGTCGAACGCGCGATCCATCTCTCGCACGACAAGTACTGCTCGGCGACCATCATGATGGCCAAGACGGCCACCATCACCACATCCTTCGAGATTGTGGAAGCCTAAATGTAGTAGGCGGTGGTCGTCATCACCTTGGACGCCGCCTGCATCGCCAGCCGCACCGGAAACGGCAGGTCGACCCCGCCCATGTCGCGTGCCGCCTGCCCGTGCTCGATCTCGTCATCCCGCATCTGCCGCACGATGGCGCGCGACTTGTCGTCCTGCGGCGGCAGCTTGTCGAGATGCCCGTTCAAGTGGGTCTCCACCTGCCGCTCCGTCTCGGACACAAAGCCCAAGCTTTTGGCATCGCCGAGCAGCGCCGCCGCCGTGCCGATCGCATAAGCGCCTGCATACCACAGCGGATTCAATAAGCTGGTGCGCGACCCGAGTTCTTCCACGCGCTGCGCGGTCCAGGCCAGATGGTCTTCTTCTTCGCGGCTGGCGCGCTCCAGCTGCTGCTTGATCTCCGGCGAGCGCGCGAAGCGGCCCTGCGAGTCGTACAGCGCCTGGGCACACACCTCGCCCACATGGTTCACGCGCATCAGGCCTGCCGCGTGGCGCTTTTCGTCGTCGGTCAATTCCGCATCGGCCGCATGCGCCGCCGGGTTGGGACGCGACGCGGTATGCACGCCCGCGATCACGCGCACGGCTTTGTCGATGTTGCAGATCAGGGTATCGAAGGGGTTGAAGTGTCGATTCGTCATGATGGAAGGATTATAAGTCCCCGGCCGCGGGCGCCGCGCCCTTCTGGTCCTTCTGTTCTTTCTGCTCTTTCTGCCGCTCGATCCAGTCGTGCAGCGGACCTTCGGCCGGAATCCCCGAGATGTTCTTGGCCACGCCAAGATTGAGGGACAGCAGGAAGGGGATGGTCTCCGCCGGCACCTCCGGGCAGTGCGCATGGAAGGCCTCCTGGAAGCGCGGCGCCTGCAGCACCGGCAGCACCTTCTCGCCGCTCATGAACTGCAGCACGCTGGTGATGCTGTGGCCCTTGCCGACCGACTGGTAGATGAAGCGGTTGTATTCGCGATCGAGCTTCTTGAAGTCGAGCGCCTCCTCGGTCATGAGGCCCTTCAGGTAATACAGACCGAGAGCCACGCGGAAGTAGCCCAGCGATTCATCCACCGTGCGGCCCAGCCGCGTCACCGTCAGTACATTGGCCTTGATACGCTCGTCCATGGGGACATTATCCAACAAATATCACGCTTTATCACCCTGATGGGTGCGCACGGGCCGCCGCGCCTTGCATGGCGGGAGGCCCGCTGCTACGCTTGCAGTTTTGCCAAGCGGCACCAGAATCCTCGCGGACTGGGACCGCGATTGTGCAGTCTGGGGCACGGAATCGGCGGCGCATCGCACAAGGACAGTGTGCCTGCGCCCGGTCCCCTACAATGCCACCATCCAAAGAAGTCCGACTGGAGCCAGAATGGAATTACGCATCCGCAACCTGTCCAAGACCTACGCCAACGGCGTGGTCGCGCTGGACAAGGTGTCCCTGACCATCCCCACCGGGATGTTCGGCTTGCTCGGCCCAAACGGTGCCGGTAAGTCCACGCTGATGCGCACTCTGGCCACCTTGCAGGAATGCGATTCCGGGTCCGTCTTTTTAGGCGACATCGACGTCCTCGATGAAAAGGACGAGGTGCGTAAGATCCTCGGCTACCTGCCGCAGGACTTCGGCGTCTACCCCAAGGTCACCGCCTACGAGCTACTGGACCACTTCGCGGTCCTGAAGGGCATCTCGCACCGCGCCCGCCGCCGCGAGGTGGTGGACGGCCTGCTCCAGCAAACCAACCTGTTTGAAGTGCGCCATCAGCGCCTCGGTGGCTTCTCGGGCGGCATGAAGCAGCGCTTCGGCATCGCCCAGGCCCTGCTGGGCGACCCGCAGCTGATCATCGTGGACGAACCCACCGCGGGCCTGGACCCGATGGAACGGGTGCGCTTCCATAACCTCCTTTCCGATATCTCGGCCGAGAAGACGGTGCTGCTGTCCACCCACATCGTGAGCGACGTGGCGGACCTGTGCTCCAACATGGCCATCATCAACAAGGGCAAGGTCCTGCTGTGCGGCGAGCCGCAGCAGCTGGTGTTCGACATCGACGGCAAGATCTGGGCGCGCTTCGTCTCCAAGCAGGAACTGCCGATCTTCCAGAAGAACCATGCGGTGATCTCGACCCGCCTGCTGGCCGGCCGCACCCTGATCCACGTGTACGCGGACGAAGACCCGGGCGACGGCTTCGAGGACATCGCCGGCGACCTGGAAGACGTCTACTTCGCCACCATCACCGGCCGCAATACCTCGGCACTCGCCGGCGCCGTCTGTTAAGGCAAGGACCGCACGCATGTTCGAGATTGCACGGTTCGAGGCGCGGCAGCGGTTCAAGCTCCTGTCCACCTGGGTCTACTTCGGGATGTTCCTGGCGCTGTCCATGCTGTGGATGGCGGCGGCGGGTGGCGTGTTCAAGGACGCCATCGTCACCTTTGGCGGCAAAGTCTTCATCAACGCCCCGCGCTCGATCGAGCTGACCGCGGCCTTCCTCGGCAGCCTCGGTGTGATCGTGGTGGCGGCCATGATGGGGCGCGCGGTCCAGCAGGACTTCGAGTACGACATGCACCACTTCTTCTTCAGTGCGCCGATCCCGAAGTCCGCCTACATGTTCGGGCGCCTGCTGGGCGCGTGGCTGGTGCTGTGCGTGGTGTTCTCCTCCATCGTGCTGGGTTCCTGGCTGGGCGCCTTCATCCCGGGCATCGACCCGGAGCGGGTCGGCCGCATGGACCTGGGCATGTACGCCCTGCCCTACCTGCGCGTGCTGCTGCCCAATCTCTTCATCTTCGGTTCCATCTTCTTCGTGCTGGCCGCGCTCACGCGGCGCATGCTGCCGGTGTACGTGGCCAGCGTCGTCATGCTGGTCGGGTACATCGTGGCGCCCTCGCTGGCGCGCGACCTGGATTACAAGACCCTGGCCGCATTGATCGACCCCTTCGGCACCACGGCCCTGATCCGCATGACGGAGTACTGGACGATCGCCGAAAAGAACGCACGCATGATCCCGTTCGAAGGCGTGTTCCTGCTGAACCGCGCGATCTGGATGGGCTTCTCGGCCGTGGTCCTGATGCTGGGCTACTGGCGCTTCCATTTCGTGGGCAACGTCGATACCCGCGGGCGCGCGGTCGGCAACGAATCGGATCTCCCGGTCCACCTGACCCGCACGGCCCTCAACATCCACACCCGCCCGGACTTCGCGGCGCGCAGCCTGGGCATGATCTTCCTGCAGTCCACCTGGCTCAATCTGCGCGAAGCGGTCAAGAACGTCTACTTCGTGGTGATCGCGCTGGCTGGGGCGCTGACGGTGCTGGCCCTGTCGGTCAACATGGGTTCCCTGTACGGCGTGAACACCTACCCGGTGACCTACCAGGTACTGGAGGCGATCAGCGGCCCGTTCTCGCTGTTCATGCTGGTCATCACCACGTTCTACGCGGGCGAGATGGTGTGGCGCGAACGCGAGGCCCGCCTGGCGCAGCTGCTGGACGCACTCCCCATCCCGAGCTGGCTGCCGCTGCTGTCCAAGACCCTCGCGCTGGTCGGCCTGCAGGCGGTGATGCTGGCGATCCTGATGGTGTGCGGCCTGCTGATCCAGCTGTTCAAGGGCTGGTTCCACTTCGAATTCGGACTGTACCTGCAGGACCTGTTCCTCATCATGCTGCCGCAGTACGCGCTGACGGCGGTGCTGGCGGTGACGCTGCAGGTCATCGTCAACAACAAGTACATGGCCTACTTCGTGATGATCCTGTACTACGTGGCGACCATCACTTTCAGCTCGCTGGGCCTGGACCATCCGCTGATCCTGTACGGTAGCATCCCCGAGATCACCTATTCGGACATGAACAAGTGGGGCCACTTCCTGGTGCGCGAGCGCTGGTTCCTGTTGTACTGGGCGGGTGCCGCGGCGCTGCTGCTGGTGGTCTCGCTGGTGCTGTGGCCGCGCGGGCTGAATGAAGGCTTCCGCGCCCGCCTCCAGGAGGCGCGCCACAGCCTGACCCCGGGCGTGATGGCCAGCTTCGCCGCCGCGCTGGCGGTGTTCCTCGGTGTCGGTGGCCTGATCTTCTACAACCTGCACGTGAGCGACTACCAGACCGCCTGGCGCAAGGACGAACTGCGGGCCGAGTACGAGCGCCTGTACAAGCGCTACGCGGTTGCCGCACAGCCGCGCATCACGGATGTGAAGATCGCGGCGGACATCTATCCGCAGCAGCGCACCCTGGGCATCCGCGGCACCTATCAGCTGGAGAACAAGACCGCGCAGCCGGTCACGCAGATCTACCTGTCGCAGGACCGGGATGCCGACATCAAGGCCATCTCCTTCGGCCAGCCGGTGCAGCGCGCGATCATGGACCGCCAGCGCGGCTTCTATGCCTACACGCTGTCCAAACCCCTGCAGCCGGGCGCGCGCATGCAGCTCGACTTCACCCTGCGCTACGAGCCCAAGGGCATCCTCGGCCTGGGGCTCGATACGCCGGTGGTGGAGAATGGCACCTTCTTCAACAGCTTCGTGATGCCGCACATCGGGTACCAGCAGGCTGCGGAACTGGTGGATGACCGCGACCGCAAGCGCCATGGCTTGACGCCCAAGGAGCGCTCGCTCCCACGCGACGATCCCAAAGGCCTGGCCGACAACTACATCGGCAACGACGCGGACTGGGTGAGTTTCGATGCGGTGGTGAGCACCAGCGCCGACCAGATCGCGGTGGCGCCGGGCACGCTGGAGCAGGAATGGACCGAGAAGGGCCGGCGCTATTTCCACTACAAGATGGACAAGCCGATCCTGAACTTCTACGCCTTCCAGTCCGCGCGCTACGAGGTGCGCCACGACCGCTGGCAGGACGTGGCCATCGACGTCTACTACCACAAGGCCCACGACTACAACGTGGACCGCATGATCCGCAGCGTGAAGGCCTCGCTCGAGTACTACACGGCCAACTTCAGCCCCTACCAGCACAAGGTGGTGCGGATCGTGGAGTTCCCGCGCTATGCGACTTTCGCGCAGTCCTTCCCGAACACGATCCCCTATTCGGAAGCGATCGGCTTCATCGCGGACGTCAACGACAAGGACCCGAAGAGCATCGACTTCCCGTTCTACGTGACGGCACACGAGGTGGCGCACCAGTGGTGGGCGCATCAGATCGTGGGCGGGAACACGCGCGGCTCGACGGTGCTGTCCGAAACGCTGGCCGAATACTCGGCGCTGATGGTCATGAAGCGCACCTACGGCGGAGCCAAGATGCGCCGCTTCCTGCGCTATGACCTGGACAAGTACCTGATGGGCCGCGCGGTGGAGAACAAGAAGGAGCTGCCGCTGGCGCAGAATGAGAACCAGGACTACATCCACTACCGCAAGGGCAGCCTGGCGATGTACCTGCTGCAGGACCTGATCGGCGAGGACACCGTCAACAAGGTGCTGCACGACCTGCTGGCGCAGCACGCCTTCAAGGCTGCGCCCTATCCGAGCGTGTCGGCGCTGGTGGACGCACTGCGCATGGCCACGCCGGCGGACAAGCAGTACCTGATCGACGACCTGTTCGAGAACATCGTCCTGTACGAGAACCGCGCCGAGACGGCGGTCGCCAAGAAGCGCGCGGACGGCAAGTACGACGTCACCATCAGCGCGGTGGCGGGCAAGCTGCGCGCCGACGAACTTGGAGCCGAGAAGGAGATGCCGCTCAAGGACTACATCGAGTTCGGCGTGGACGACCGCGATGGCAATCCGCTCACCCGCGAGCGGCGGCTGGTGGACCGCAAGGCCGTCACCGTCACGCTGACCGTCAGCGGGCGCCCGGCCAAGGCGGGCATCGACCCCGACAACAAGCTCATCGACCGCAAGCCGCGCGACAACATGGTGGACGTGGAAGTCCGCTGACCGGATCGCCGCAGGACCGCTGACGGGACCGCTGAGCTCGCTCAGCGGTCTTGGATTGCAGGCAGGAAACGCTGAACTGCGTGCCCCACCCCACAGACACCCCAGCAGTGTCCGCCCGACAATGGCGGAGCCGCCCCCGCGCGGCTCTGTCCAACCTAACCGGGAGACGCGCCATGAACTTCGAGATCAAGATCCGTGAACGCCGGACCGACAGGCAAGCCGAGGCGCTGGTCCAGCACGCGCTCGCGCTGCGCTCGATCACGGGGCCCGTGGATGCCATCGAACACATGGTGAAGGGAGGCATCCCGCGCGCAGTGATCGAGCGGATCATCTCGGCCGGGGCCAGAAACCGGCGCCCGTCCGCGCTGTCGATGGTGCAGCTGCTGTGGAAGCTGGAACGCAGCCAGAGCATCGTGCGCTGGAAGGACGTGGAGGAGGACTAAAACAAAAGGCCGGCGCACAGGCCGGCCTTCATGGTCACGCTGCCGCGCTGCCGCGACGCCCCCAACTCAGGCCTTCTTCGCGGCGGCCTTCTTCGCGGCAGGCTTCTTGGCTGCCGCCTTGGCGGCCGGCTTCTTCGCCGCGGCCTTGGCGGCCGGCTTGGCCGCTACCGCGGTATCGCCGCCTTCCGCACCTTCCTCCGGCGCCGCGGCAGCCGCCTTGCCCTTGGCCGCCGGCTTGGCCTTGCGCTCCTCGAACTCGAAGCTGATCTTGCCGTCCTTGCCGCGCACCAGGAAAGCCTTGAACGGCCGGCGCGTGCGCTGCGAGATGAAGCCCGGCAGCAAGTCGGTCTTGCCGTCATTGAGCAGCTTGGCCATCTGCTCCGGCAGGATCTCCTGCTGCAGGATGATGCGGCCGCTGCGGAAGTCGCAGGTCTTGGGCTTGGCGACACTGTGTTCGCACACATAGGCCAGACCCATTTCGTACACGCCCGCCTGGCACTTAGGGCAGGCGCCCAGCGGGGTCTGGCCGGTGAAGTCCACGCCCTCGCCGCCTTCGCCTTCTTCGTCGTTCTGGCCGAAGTCGAATTCCAGCTTGTAGTTCTTGACGTCTTCGTCCTTCACGATGCGCAAGATGGCCGCGAATGGACGGCCCATCTTGGAGCGGAAGCCCTGCAGCGGACCGATGGTGCGGTTGGTCAGCAGTTCTTCCACTTCGGCGATCTCGAACTGGCGGCCACCCGGCACCTTGGTCATCGAGAATTCGCAGCGGGTGCAGGCGAACCGACGGTAGTTTTCCTTGACCACGCCACCGCAGTTCGGGCACGGCGACGTCAAAGTCGCGTAGTCGCCCGGGATGGTGTCGTTGTTATATTCCTTGGCGCGCTTGACGATAATCTGCGTCATCTGCGCGATCTCGCGCATGAATTCCTCGCGCGAGATCTTCCCGCGTTCCATCTGCGAGAGCTTGTATTCCCATTCGCCGGTCAGTTCCGGCGCGGTGAGTTCGTCCACGCCCAGGCCGCGCAAGAGCGTCATCAGCTGGAAGGCTTTCGCGGTCGGCATCAGCTCGCGGCCTTCGCGCAGCAGGTACTTCTCGCCCAGCAGGCCTTCGATGATGGCCGCGCGCGTGGCCGGGGTACCCAGACCCTTGCCCGCCATCGCGTCGCGCAGCTCGTCGTCTTCCACCAGCTTGCCCGCGCCTTCCATCGCCGACAGCAGCGTCGCTTCGGTGTAGCGCGCGGGCGGCTTGGTGACCAGGCCATTCGCGCTGACCTTCTCGGTCAAGACCTTCTCGCCTTTCTGTACCGGCACCAGAGTGCCCGCGTTGTCCTTGTCGTCGCTGACCGCGTCCTTGCCGTAGATGGCCATCCAGCCGGCGTTGGTCATCACCTTGCCCTCGGTCTTGAACTTGTGGCCCGAGACTTCGGTGTAGCGCGTGGTGACCTGGAATTCCGCGGCCGGGAAGAACACGGCCATGAAGCGGCGCGTCACCAGGTCGTACAGCTTCTGCTCCGGCTCCGACAGGTTCTTCGGCACGATGCCGGTCGGGATGATCGCGAAGTGGTCCGAGATCTTGGCGTTGTCGAAGATACGCTTGTTCGGCTTGACCCAGCCTTTGTCGAGGATCTGCTTGGCGAACTGGTGGTAGTTCGCGTTCTCCTTCAGCACCTCCATGGTCTGCATCACGGTGCTGATGTAGTCCTCCGGCAGGTGGCGCGAATCGGTACGCGGGTAAGTCAGCACCTTGTGCTTCTCGTACAGCGCCTGGGCCAGGCCCAGCGTGTTCTTGGCCGAGAAGCCGAAGCGGCCATTGGCCTCGCGCTGCAGCGTGGTCAGGTCGAACAGGCCCGGCGACATCGAGGTGGTCGGCTTCGATTCCTCGGTGACGTTGCCCGGCTTGCCCTTGCAGGCCATGGCGATGGTGTCGGCGGCGGCCTTGCTCCACAGGCGCTCGGCGCGCTTCTCGGGATCGGTCTCGTCCTTCTTGAATTTGTCGTCCAGCCAGCGGCCTTCGTACACGCCGGCAGCGCACACGAATTCCGCCCGCACTTCCCAGTAGTCGCGCGGGACGAACTTCTTGATCTTCTCTTCGCGCTCGACCACGATCGACAGGGTCGGCGTCTGCACGCGGCCCACGGTGGTCAGGTAGAAGCCACCCTCTTTCGAATTGAAGGCGGTCATGGCGCGGGTGCCGTTAATGCCGATCAGCCAATCGGCCTCGGAGCGGCAGCGCGCGGCGTCGGCCAGCGGGAGCATCTCTTCGTCGGTGCGCAGGTGGCCAAAGGCGTCGCGGATCGCGGCCGGCGTCATCGACTGCAGCCATAGGCGCTTGACCGGCTTCTTCACGTTCGCGTTCTGCGCGATCAGGCGGAAGATCAGCTCCCCCTCGCGCCCCGCGTCGCAGGCGTTGATCAGGGAGGTGACGTCCTTGCGCTTGATGAGTTTATTGAGGACCTTGAGGCGCGACTCGGTCTTGGCGATCGGGTTCAGCGCAAAGTACGGCGGAATCATCGGCAGGTGGGTGAAGGTCCACTTGCCGCGCTTGACGTCGTGCTCTTCCGGGACCGCGATCTCCAGCAGGTGGCCGATCGCGGACGAGAGCACGTACTCGTCCGACTCGAAGTACTCATCGTACTTGGTGAAGCCGCCAAGGGTCTTTGCGATGTCGTTCGCGACCGAGGGCTTCTCCGCGATGATGAGGGCTTTGGTCATAAAATTTCCGTTGTACTTTGTGTAACGTTCGATTTGGGAGCGGCCAATGATAAGCGGGTTGGGATGAAATCCGCAAGTCGGCCCCGTTTGGGATGGCGGTTCGGGAAATCCGGAAAAACAAAGCGCGCCTCGGAGGGCGCGCTCTATATATTAGGCAGAGACCGGTCAGTGCAGCAGGCGGGGCGCCTGCTCGTCGTCCGCGCCGAACAGGTCGTCGAACATCAGCGCATCCGGCTCGCGGCCCTGGGACCAGAGCAGCATCAGCACGATGATCTTGAGCTTGGAGAGGCCGACCGGCGATTCGTCCAGCGCCAGTGCACGTTCGACTACGATCTCGCGCTGGCTGGAGGACAGCACGCCCGCGCTTTCGAGGAACTGGATGAAGCCGACCGCGTCGTTGCCGAGCGCGTCGTACTCCTGCTGGACGTAGAAGCGGGTGCCGGTGGACAGGACGTCCGCGGTGCTGGCGCCGGCCATTTCGGCCAGGTCCGTCAGCCACACGAGCGCCTCGGAAATCTCCACGTCGTCGAAACCGACCGCGGACAATTTGCGTGCCAAGGCAGCCGGCTCGGGGCATGCGTCCGGACGGTAGTACGTCTCGTAGAGATAAACCAGAATATCGAACATGGCTCTACTCTAGCAGCATAGCTCGCGCGAATACAAGTCCCACACTGTCACGCGCCCAGACGCACCGTTCTAAAGATTCCACCCGGTAAACGCTCGATCAGCCCCTCCAGCTCCAAGCTCAATAACTGGGTGTTCACAAAAGCGGGGTCCAGGCCGGTATGCAGGGCGATGTCGTAGGCATTCGATGCCGCCCCGTCTAGCAGCTCCAGCAATTGATTGTGCGTCTGAGCATGCTGGAACATCTGTGGCGCATTCGGTACAGCGCCGGGGCGGTGCAGTTCTTCCAGGACATCGGCGGCGCAGTCGACCAGTTTGGCGCCCTGCTTGATCAGGCGGTGGCAGCCTTTGGACAGGGCGGCGTGGATCGAGCCGGGGATGGCGAGCACATCCCGTCCCTGGTCGGCCGCCATGCGGGCGGTGATCAGCGAGCCCGATTGCGCGGCGGCCTCCACCACCAGCACCGCCTTCGACATCCCGCTGATGATCCGGTTGCGGCGCGGGAAGTTGCTGCTGTCCACCCGCGTGCCGAGGCGGAACTCGCTGACGATGCAGCCCTGCTCGGCGATCAGGTGGGCCAGCCCCCGGTTCCGCGCGGGGTAGACCACGTCCACGCCGGTCCCGACCACCGCGATGGTGGACCCGAGCCCTTGCAGGGC
The DNA here is from genome assembly GCF_004614185.1 of Zemynaea arenosa. GTDB lineage: Bacteria > Pseudomonadota > Gammaproteobacteria > Burkholderiales > Burkholderiaceae_D > Telluria > Telluria arenosa. The sequence goes on from NZ_SPVF01000218.1 coordinate 51,244, forward strand.
GCCCGCGTGAGCGGCGGCATCGATGCCCAGCGCGAGGCCGGACACGATGGTGACCCCGCATTCGCTCAGCGCCTGTGCGAAGGCCTGCGCGGTGCGCACGCCCTGCACGCTGGCATTGCGGCTGCCGACGATGGCCAGGCAATCGCGCGCGTTCAGGCGGGCCGCGTCGCCGCGTGCATACAGCACGGCGGGCGGATCGGGAATCTGCTTGAGGACGGCGGGATAGGCCGGGTCGGCCAGCGTGAGCACCTGCTGGCCGGGCTGGCCATGCCAGGCCAGTGCCTGCTCGACCGCGCGCTCGGCCTCGGACGGTAGCGGCTCCAGCAGTGCGCGCGCGGCCCGCTCCTGCGTGACGACAGGCCGCAGCTCGGCATAGCTGGCGGACAGGATGCGCTCAGGAGTGTCGAAGCGTTCCAGCAGGCGCTGGAGCGTGAGGGCGCCGACGCCCGGCGTTTCCGCCAGGCGCAGCCAGAGCGCCAGATCGGCGCCCGGAGTGTCAACGATGTTGGGGTCCGTGTCCTGCACGGCATGGCCTCACTCAGGTGATTTGGCCATGTCCCCTATTTCGACGGGCTGGTTGACTTCCATGATCAAGCCGTACGAGACGTTCTTGAACACACGGAAGACGAACAAGGTGCCGTAGCGTTCTTCCGGCAGCGTCATCTTCTCGCCACCGAAGCCCAGCAGGCCCTTGCGGGTCGGATCGGTCATGGTCTTCGCAGCATGGTACAGATGCAAAACGGAGCCGATGTCGAGTCCATCAATCGTGCCCCGGTTGACAAGTACGATCTGGTTCTGCGAAGCGTAGTTGATGCCGCCGTGGATCTGCACCACGCGCGCCTCGCCGCGCAGCTCGGCCGGGTGCGGCACGTAGTTGATGATGGGCGACGGCGGCGCCGGCAGCAGCAGGTCGCCGACACCGATCTCTTCCTTGGCGTTGCTGACGGTGAAGATGCTGGCTTCGCTGGCGTTCTTGGCCGGCGTGCTCAGGGTGACGGTGCCCAGGTAATACGCCTCGTAGGCCACCAGCTTTTTGGCCACCGGATCGATCACCGGTTCCTTCTGGCGGAACACCTGGAAGGTCGTCCCGCCTTTCAAGTCGCCCCGCACGTAGAGCTTGTCGCCGGAGCCGACGAAGTAGCGGTTGTCCGGCATCGCCACCACGCGCGGCGCGCTGTTCATCTCGTTCTCGCCCACCACCAGGTGCTGGGCCAGGAAGGGTTCGATCATGTCGGCGCGGATGGACGGGATGGCGTCACGGCCCAGGCCTTCAGTGCGGATCTGCGGCGCCAGGCGGACCACCGGCGGATCGCCCGCGCGGCCGCCGGCCCCGGCACCAGCGCCACTGCCCGGCGGGGTCAGCGACAGGCGCTTGTTGGCGCGGTCGAAATAGATAATCTGGCCCGGGTAGATCCAGTGGGGGTTGCGGATCTCGTCCTTGTTCATGCCCCACACGGTCGGCCAGCACCACGGGTGTTCGAGGAAAGTGCCGGAAATATCCCACAGGGTGTCGCCGCGCACGACCTTGTGCTGGTCCGGAGCATTCGGTTTGAACTCGCAGCTGGCCGCTTGTGCCGGGCTCGCGGCGGCTACGGCCGCGAACAGCGCGCCGGCCAGCCAGCCAGCGGGTATGCTAAAATTTTTCATTGAGATGTCCGCGCTGACCGCAGAAAAGATTGCCATACTGGATCAAATTCTGCCCCTAAATCCTTGAATGAGCAAGGTAAAGCGCACTTCGGCGGTCCTTGGGACTGTTGCGTTTTTGTTGATTCACGGCATCTTTTACCTCTGAACACATGGCATTCCTGAATATCCTTCGCTATCCCGATCCCCGCCTGCACAAGGTGGCCAAGCCGGTCACGGCCTTTGACGCCCGCCTGGAGCAGCTCGCCGCCGACATGGCCGAGACCATGTACGAGGCGCCCGGCATCGGCCTGGCCGCGACCCAGGTGGACGTGCACGAGCGCGTGATCGTGATCGACATCACGGAAACGAAGGATGACTTGACCGTGTTCGTCAATCCCGAGATCGTCTGGGCCAGCGAAGAGAAGCAGGTCTACGACGAAGGCTGCCTGTCGGTGCCCGGCATCTACGACGGTGTCGAGCGCCCGGCGCGCGTCAAGGTGCGCGCCCAGGACGTGAAGGGCCAGCCGTTCGAACGCGAGTGCGACGGCCTGCTGGCCGTGTGCATCCAGCACGAGATGGATCACCTGATGGGCAAGGTGTTCGTGGAATACCTGTCGCCCCTGAAGCGCAACCGCATCAAGAACAAGCTGCTCAAGGAAGAGCGCGCGCAGGACAAGAGTGCGCAGCGCCGTGCCGCGGGTGGCCGCTGACGCTACCTCGGCCGCTCACCGCGCGGCCTCTCGTGGGGGTTCCCGATGAAAGTTGTGTTCGCCGGTACGCCGGAGTTTGCTGCTGTCGCGCTCGACGCGCTGCTCGCGGCCGGCTTCCAGATTCCCCTGGTGCTGACCCAGCCGGACCGTCCGGCCGGCCGCGGCATGCAGTTGCACGCGTCGGCGGTCAAGCAGCTGGCCCTGCAGCATGGGATCGAGGTACTGCAGCCGCTGTCGCTGCGCATGGACGCCAAGGACCCGCAGCGCGCCGCCGAAGCCAGTGCCGCCCACGAGCGGCTGCTGGCGACCGACTATGACGTGATGGTGGTCGCCGCCTACGGCCTGATCCTGCCGCGCTCCACCCTCGACATCAAGCCCTGCATCAACATCCACGGGTCCCTGCTGCCGCGCTGGCGCGGCGCCGCGCCGATCCACCGCGCCATCGAGGCCGGGGACGAGCAGACTGGCGTCACCATCATGGAGATGGAGGAAGGGCTGGACACCGGCCCGATGCTGCTGATCGAACGGATCGCCATCGAACCGGCCGATACCACGGCGAGCCTGCATGACAAGCTGGCCGCGCTCGGCGGCGACATGATCGTGCGCGCCCTGCGCCGCATCGAGGAAGGCCGGCTGGAAGCTGTGCCCCAGCCCGCCACCGGCGTGACTTACGCCGCCAAGATCAGCAAGGAAGAAGCGGCGCTCGATTTCGACCTCTCCGCTGTCGAGCTGTGCCGCAAAATCCGCGCCTTCAACCCCTTCCCCGGCGCCCACGGCCTGGTCAACGACGTCCCGATCAAGATCTGGCAGGCCGAAGCGCTGGACGCCGACAGCGACAGCCTGCCCGGCACCGTGCTCGCGGCTGATGCCACCCACGGCATCATCATTGCCTGCGGCAAAGGCACGCTGCGCCTGCACGAACTGCAAAAGCCCGGCGGCAAGCGCCTCCCCGCCCTCGAATTCCTCAAGGGCTTCCCGCTCGAAGAGCAGATCTTCGACTGACCTGCCCGCCCGCTGACGGACCGTATGGACGTGCGAAAGCGCGCGTGACGCTGAGGCGTCCGCGCGCGTCAGCCGAGGTGGCTGGTCAGCGGTGGGCTTAGTTGGTGGCGGCCGCGGCGGCTGCCTTGCGGGTCTCCATGTGCTCGCGCAGCACCTGGTTGATGCGGGTCTGGTAACCCGGCCCTTCGGACTTGAACCACTCCAGCATGTCCACGTCGAGGCGGATCGTCACGATCTGCTTGACTGCATTGCCGCTCGATTTGCTGGGAGCAGTGGTGGTTTCGTGGCGGACGGTCACTGGGGCGTCCCAGCTTGTTTCAAAATCTTTGTTCATTTCGGATTTCCCCTAGGCTTCGTTGCGCCCCTCCCCGTAACGTTGGTTGGGTTAGCGAGGTGGTGCCAACATTGCAAAATGCTGTCGTTGGCTGGCGACAAGATGTATTGTCGTCCTTCCTTGTATCAACGTGATTGCCAAAACGCCGGGTTTTTGTAACGTAATGTATCAACTGGATGGATAAATACATTGCGATACAAACTGGCCGCCCAAACCGGTTCCAGCCGGTTCCGCGGCCAGAATTGGCCGGCCGAAACCGCTCGCCCTTGGGCACGGTATAATTTCCCTCTTCCCCCCAGCACACTTGGCCTCCCATGACCACCGTCCGCCCCGCCCCCAAGACCGAACAGCAGCTGCGCGAGATCCTGTCCCGCCGCATCATGATCCTGGATGGCGCCATGGGCACGGTCATCCAGCAATACAAGCTGACCGAGGCCGATTACCGCGGCGAGCGCTTTGCCGATTTCGCCGCGCCGGAAGGCAGCGGGGCGCGTGAGCTGTTCGTCAAGGGGAACAACGAGCTGCTGACGCTGACCCGTCCCCACGTGATCGGCGAGATCCACGAGCGCTACCTGGCGGCCGGCGCGGACATCATCGAGACCAACACCTTCGGCGCCACCACCGTCGCCCAGGACGACTACCACATGGGCCACCTGGCCTATGAAATGAACGTGGCCGCGGCGCAGCTGGCCAAGGCCGCCTGCCTGAAATACAGCACGCCGGACAAGCCCCGCTTCGCCGCCGGCGCCCTCGGCCCGACGCCCAAGACCGCATCGATCTCGCCCGACGTGAACGACCCGGGCGCCCGCAACATCACCTTCGACCAGCTGGTCGCGGCCTACCACGAACAGGTGCGCGGCCTGGTGGACGGTGGCGCCGACCTGCTGCTGGTCGAGACCATCTTCGACACCCTGAACTGCAAGGCCGCCCTGTTCGCGATCGACCTGTATTTCGAAGAGCACCCCGACAAAGAGCGCCTGCCGCTGATGATCTCGGGGACCGTCACCGACGCCTCCGGCCGCATCCTGTCCGGCCAGACCGTGCCCGCCTTCTGGAACTCGGTGCGCCACGCCAAGCCGCTGACCATCGGCCTCAATTGCGCGCTCGGCGCCGCCCTGATGCGCCCCTACGCCGAGGAGCTGTCGCAGATCGCCGATACCTTCGTCTGTATCTACCCGAACGCCGGCCTGCCCAACCCGATGAGCGACACTGGCTTCGATGAACTGCCGGCCGACACTTCCTCTCTGCTGCGCGAATTCGCCGACGCAGGCTTCATCAACGTCGCGGGCGGCTGCTGCGGCACCACGCCGGAACACATCGGCGCGATCGCGCAGATGCTGGCCGAAGTGACGCCGCGCGCGGTGCCCGAGGTGCCGGTGGCGCTGCGCCTGTCCGGCCTGGAACCGTTCACCGTCTACGACGAATCGCTGTTCGTGAACGTCGGCGAGCGCACCAACGTCACGGGCTCCAAGGCCTTCGCCCGCATGATCCTCAACGAGCAGTACGACGAGGCCTTGTCGGTGGCGCGCCAGCAGGTGGAGAACGGCGCCCAGGTCATCGACATCAACATGGACGAAGCGATGCTGGACTCCGTCGCCGCCATGACGCGCTTCCTGAACCTGATCGCTTCCGAGCCGGACATCTCGCGGGTGCCGATCATGATCGACTCGTCCAAGTGGTCGGTCATTGAAGCGGGCCTCAAGTGCGTGCAGGGCAAGGCCATCGTCAACTCGATCTCGCTGAAGGAAGGCGAAGAGGAATTCATCCGCCAGGCCCGCCTGTGCCGCCGCTATGGCGCCGCCGTGATCGTGATGGCCTTCGACGAGCAGGGCCAGGCCGACACCTTCGCGCGCAAGACCGAGATCTGCGCCCGCGCCTACAAGGTGCTGACCGAGAAGGTCGGATTCCCGCCGGAAGACATCATCTTCGACCCGAACATCTTCGCGATTGCCACCGGCATCGAAGAGCACAATAACTACGCGGTCGACTTCATCGAAGCCACGCACTGGATCCGCCAGAACCTGCCGCATGCGAAGGTGTCCGGCGGCGTCTCCAACGTCTCGTTCTCCTTCCGCGGCAACGACCCGGCGCGCGAGGCGATCCACACGGTGTTCCTGTACCACGCCATCAAGGCCGGGATGACGATGGGGATCGTCAACGCCGGCATGGTCGGCGTCTACGACGACCTGCCCGCCGAGCTGCGCGAGCGTGTGGAAGACGTGGTGCTGAACCGCCGCGAGGACGCCACCGAGCGCATGATCGAATTTGCGGGCACTTTGAAGGCTGGCGGCAAGCAGCAGGAGCAGAACCTCGAATGGCGCGACGCACCGGTCGAGAAGCGCCTGTCGCACGCGCTGGTGCACGGCATCACGAACTGGATCGTCGAGGACACCGAAGAGGCGCGCCAGGCCGTGGCCGCGCGCGGGGGCCGCCCGATCCACGTGATTGAAGGCCCGCTGATGGACGGCATGAACGTCGTCGGCGACCTGTTCGGCCAGGGCAAGATGTTCCTGCCGCAGGTGGTCAAGTCCGCGCGCGTGATGAAACAGGCGGTGGCCCACCTGATCCCGTTCATCGAAGCGGAGAAGAAGGAAGAAGAAGCCCGCACCGGCATCGTCGCCAAGCCGAAAGGGAAGATCGTGATCGCCACCGTCAAGGGCGACGTGCACGACATCGGCAAGAACATTGTTTCGGTGGTCCTGCAGTGCAATAACTTCGAAGTCGTGAACATGGGCGTGATGGTGCCGTGCTCCGAGATCCTCGCGCGCGCCAAGGTGGAGAACGCGGACATGATCGGCCTGTCGGGCCTCATCACCCCGTCGCTGGAAGAGATGGCGCACGTGGCGCGCGAGATGCAGCGCGATGAGCACTTCCGCATGATGAAGATTCCGCTCTTGATCGGTGGCGCCACCACCTCGCGTGCGCACACCGCCGTGAAGATCGCGCACAACTACGAGGGCCCGGTGGTGTACGTGCCGGATGCGTCGCGTTCCGTGTCCGTGGCCCAGGCCCTGCTCTCGCCCGAGCAGCGCGATGGCTACCTGGATGAGATCCGCACCGACTACGACCGCATCCGCGAGCAGCACGCCAGCAAGAAGGCGCTGCCGATGGTGACGCTGGAGCAGGCCCGCGCCAACAAGACGCGGCTGGACTACGCACCGGTGAAGCCCAAGTTCATCGGCCGCCGCGTCTTCAAGAACGTGGACCTGGCGACACTGGCCCAGTACATCGACTGGGGTCCGTTCTTCCAGACCTGGGACCTCGCGGGCCCCTACCCGGCCATCCTGAAAGACGAGGTGGTCGGCGAGGCGGCATCGAAGGTCTTTGAAGAAGGCCAGGAGCTGCTGCGCAAGATCATCGAAGGCCGCTGGCTCACCGCCAACGGCGCCATCGCCCTGCTGCCTGCCAACTCGGTCAACGATGACGACATCGAGATCTATACCGACGACACCCGCAGCGAAGTCGCATTCACGTGGTACGGCCTGCGCCAGCAGGGCGTCAAGCCGGTGGTCGATGGCGAACAGCGCCCCAACCAATGCCTGGCCGATTTCATCGCGCCGAAATCGAGCGGCAAGGCCGACTACATCGGCCTGTTCGCGGTGACCGCGGGCCTGGGCATCGAGAAGTACGAGAAGCGCTTCGAAGAGGCGCACGACGACTACTCGTCCATCATGCTCAAGGCCCTGGCGGACCGTCTTGCCGAAGCCTTCGCCGAGTACCTGCACGAGCGCGTGCGCCTGGACCTGTGGGGCTATGCGGCCGACGAGAAGCTGTCCAACGAACAGCTGATCAAGGAAGAGTACAAAGGGATTCGCCCCGCTCCGGGCTACCCGGCCTGCCCGGAGCACACCATCAAGGCGGACCTGTTCCGCGTGCTGCAGGCCAGCGAGATCGGCATGGAGCTGACCGAGTCGTTCGCAATGTATCCGGGCGCCGCGGTGTCAGGCTTCTACCTCGCGCACCCGGAGTCGAAGTACTTCGTGGCCGGGAAGATCGGCGCGGACCAGGTCGAGGACATGGCCGCGCGCCGTGGCGTCTCTAAGCAGGACTTGGAGCGCTGGCTCGCGCCGAATCTGTGATGTCGTCTGCTGGGGGCAGGATGTCCTCCAGCAGGGTCGAATTCGCAGGCAAGTCGCGCTGCAGGCGCTTGAGCGCGTGCGCGGTGAGTGTCGCGTAGGCGCTCATGTTGTCCGCCACGTGGCGGGTCATCCAGTTCCAGCCTTCGTCGGTCTCGCGCAGCCACACACGCCCTTCGTCGAATGACTCCGGCAAAGCATCGAGCTCCCCTTTCACCAGGATCTGCGGCGACGGTCCCCACAGGTAGGGCGGCGGCGGCTGGCGCGTCCACGCGTATCCGTTGTTGACCGCGTACTCGTGGTTGTGGCGGAAGGTCAGGTCCACGATCTCGTGCACCGTCATGGACGGATCGGCCGATTCGATCCAGCAGTGAAAGGCGCCACCGGCCGGATTGGCGAAGGCCGTGTTGTCGATCAGGCGGATCATCTGCCCGCCCCCGCAGTCGATCACCGCCAGCCCGGCCACCGGCCGGTACACGCGGTTGAAGACGATGCTGATCAGGTTCGACCCGACCACCGCGTGCACATGGCACAAAGAGCTGTACCGGTCGGGATACAGCTCGCGCAGCACACCGTTCACGGACGCCGCGATAAGGGATTGAATGGACTTGGCCATGCGTGGTGACACCGTTAATTCTGTTGCATAGGCAGGACGCCCCCGTCCCGCCTTCCCTCCCTATATCGGCACCCCGCCCTGAACCTTTACCTACAGCAAGAAAATAATCGGCTTGACATCCGCCCTGTCACCGTGCGTCGCGGGTGAAGCGCCAGATGGCGAGGGTGGCGAAGACCACGGCGAACAGCAGCTCGGCGCCCATGGCCTGCAGCGCGGCGTCCATGCCCAAGCCGCGCCAGGTCATGGCGTCGAAGCCGTCCACCGCCCAGCGGGTCGGCACGAACATCGTCAGCGTCTGCATCCACTCCGGAAACAGGAAGGACGGGACCCAGGCGCCACCCAGCATCACCATGATCAGGGTGGCGAAGACGGCGATGCCGCGTGCGGCTTCCGGCGTCTTGCCAAAGGCGGCGATCAGCAGGCCAAAGCTGGAGGTCAGCAGGGCAAAGCAGACCGCCACGCCGACGAAGCCGGCCAGGTTCACGATCGTCACCCCGAAAATCAGCTTGGCCGCGGCGAAGATCACCACGAGTAGCCCAAAGGCGATGATCGCGCCCGACACCGCCCGCGCCGCCAGCACGGTGCGCAGCGTGATCGGCGCGGCCAGCAGGCGGCTCCAGATGCCCATGCGGCGCGCCAGCAGGATGCCGATGCCCATGTCGATGCCCATGAAGAGGATGAACTGCACGCTCATGCCGGCGAAGGAATGCGCGTAGCCGTTGTAGCCCGCAGCCAGCTGCTTGGACGTTACCGGCTGCTCGCTGGTCGTGAACGGCATGGTCAGGCCAGCCGATTTTGCACCCGAGCCGCCGCCCGCCGCGCTGGCAGCGGTGCCCGCGTTCTGCGCGGCCTGGAAAGTCTTCAGGCTCCCCAGAAAGTCGCGCAGCGGCGCGTTGCTCGCATCGGCGTTGGCGTCCAGCTCCTTCATGGCCTTCTCGGTAAACTTCTGTCCACCCTGCCCGCCGAACATGTCAGCGCTCACGGTCTGCATCACCTGCTGCGTGAGCAGGCCGCGCACCATCGCCAGCACGGCGGTCTGCGACGGGTCGTACAGCACGTCGATCTTCGGCTTCTCGCCCGCGCCGAACAATGCGCTGCCTGCCGCCTCGCCGAAGCCCGCCGGGATCACGATGGCGGCCTTCTGCGCACCTTTGCGCACGGCTTCCTCGGCCTGTGCGCGCGGCATCTCGGTGATGCGCAGGCTGGCGTCGGCCTTGAGGCCCGATGCGATCTTCTGCGCCGTGGCGCCGCTGTCCTGCATCACGAGGGCGACGTCGATGCGGCTGGTCTTCTGCTCGCCGGAGCCGCCGAACAGGTAGCCGAAGAAGGCCGCCAGCACCAGCGGCATCACGAGGTTGAGCAGCAGCGCGCGGCGGTCCTGCAGGTACAGCACGATGTCCTTGCGGACCAGGGCTTTGAGTGCGTTCATGGTGGGGATCTCTCTAGTTTCTTCTTTTAGTCGCGCAGCGTGCGGCCGGTCAGGTTGAGGAAGATGTCTTCGAGGCTGGTGCGCGCGGTGGCGAAGTAGCGCGGCTTGACGCCCTGCTCCGCGAGCCACGTCATCAGCGGCAGCGCGTCGGCACTTTGTGCCAGCTTGACGGTCAAGCCATCGCCCACCAGCGCCACATCAGTGACGCCGCCGCGCGCGCGGATGGCGGCCATCAGTGATTCGCCCACCGGTTCATCGGTCTCGATGGATAGCGCCGCATGCGCGGGCAGTTTGCGGAACAGGCCCGCGGGCGTGTCGTCCGCCAGCACCTTGCCGTGGTCGATGATGACGATATGGTCCGCCAGCCGCTCTACTTCTTCCATGTAGTGCGAGGTGTAGATCAGCGAGCGCCCCATGCCCTTCAGCCGCTCCAGCGTCTCGAAGATGGCGTTGCGGCTCTGCGGGTCCACGCCGACGGTCGGCTCGTCCAGGATCAGCAGCTGCGGATCGTGCATCAGGGCGGCGGCGATGTTCAGGCGCCGCTTCATCCCGCCCGAGAAGGTGGCCGGCTTGTCTTTAGCGCGATCCGTCAGATTCACCAGCGCCAGCACGTCCTGCGCCCGCTCACGCGCCCGCGCGCCGGACAGGCCGTACAAGGCCGCGAACAGCTTGAGGTTCTCCAGCGCGGAGAGGTCGTCATACAGCGCCAGGTCCTGCGGCACGAAGCCGATCTTGCGCTTGGCCGCGCTGGCGCCCGCGCTGACGGATTCGCCGTCCAGGGTCACGCTGCCGCTGTCGGGCGTGAGCAGGCCGCAGATCATGGCCACGGTGGTCGACTTGCCCGCGCCATTGGGGCCCAGCAGGCCCACGGTCTGCCCGCGGTGGACGGTGAAGGACACGCCGTCCACGGCACGCCGGGTGCCGAACGACTTGGTGAGTTGCGATACGGTGAGGAGAGCGCTCATGGTCCAGTTCAGGTGAGGGACAATGAGGCCAGTGTGAGGCCGCACGGCGCATGAGCAAAGAAGCAAGCGCCATCAAATGCGGATGACATTTGTCACCCGCGCGGGTCTGTCACAGCAGTGCGATCCCGAAGCGTTTCACGACGAGCGCGAACAGCACGAAGCATCCGATCGTCAGGACGACCGAGGCTCCGAGGGCTGGCAAGAAGCCCCAGCGGTTGTATAACGCCGGAAACGCCAGGAACATCGGCAGTGTGGGCACCACGTACCAGAAGGTGTACCAGGCGTGGTTTGCGACCTTGGCCGCTGGCTGCTTCTCCACGTGCAGCCAGATGAGGGTCAGGACCGTCACCATCGGCAGGGCCGCGATGAGCGCACCCAGCTTGTCGCTGCGCTTGGCGAATTCGGACACGAGGACGACCACGCCGGCCGTGATGAGATATTTGGTAATGAGCCAATACATAAGGCACTCCTGCTGACTGCGCGATGAACGCCAGGACGCGCCGCAGCAAGCGCCCTCCGGCGGCGCGCGCCGAGGTCCTGTACTACAGAATATATGTGAATGCGATCAAGGCCAGGCGCTGAATCCTGCCGCCCCGGTCAGATGGCGTAGCGGACCACGGTATCGGACCACTCGAAGGCCGCCAGCTCCAGCTCCGCCAGCTCTTCGCAACTCACCGCCAGCTGGTGCAGCATCGGGGTGATGGTGTTGGCCATGCCGTCGATGTCTTCGATGCACTCGCACAGGTGCAGCAGCTCGCCGAAGAAGCCTTCGCGCGCGACCAGCGCGCTGCGCACTTCATCGGACACGGGAATCTGCTCGACGATGTCGGTCATCGGCATCGAGAACAGGGTGTCCATCAGCGACATGATCCCGACCGTGAAGGCGATATCGGAGATATTGCGCTGGCCCGGCCGCAGCTTGTTGGCCAGCAGTTCCATCAGCCGCCCGCGCGTGGTGGCGAGCGACAGCAGGGGCGTCATGCTCTGCCCGCGCTTGGCCGGCTCCGCGTACAGCATGATCTGCAGCCAGCGCTGCAGCTGGCGACGGCCCAGGATCATCAGCGCCTGCGCCACCGAATCGATGCGGTGGCGGATGCCCACGGCAGGCGTGTTCACCAGCCGCAGGAGATTCAGCGCCAGGGTCACGTCACGCTTGATCGCCTTTTCGACCACCGCGTTGTCCGCGTCCGAGGTGATGAGCCCCATCAGGTCCACCACCGCCGCCTGCGACGGCGTCAGCTTCTTGCCGCTGATGACGGCCGGCTTGGCGAAGTAGTAGCCCTGAAAGTAGTCGAAACCGAGATCGAGGCAGGTCTTGAACTCCTCGCGCGTCTCGACCTTCTCGGCCATCAAGCGCTTGCGCTCCTGGCGGAAGCGCGGGGCCAGCGCCATCAGCGCGGCCATCGAGGTGTCGCGCAGGTTCATCTTGACGTATTCGATCATCGGCAGCAGCCGCTGCACGTTCTCGGAGTCGGTCACCACATCGTCCAGCGCGAAGCGGAAGCCGTGGCCCGCCAGCGCCTGGATCCGCTCGACCAGCAGCGGCGTGGCCACCATGGTCTCGACGATCTCCAGCACCACCTTATCGCGCGGCAGGAACACGAAGATGTCGCTGTTGAGGACATCCGCATCGACGTTGACGAAGCCGAGCGCGTCCCCGATCACCTTGTCCAGCCCGAGCTGGGCCGAGTGCGCGATCACCGAGGCGGTGGCGTGCAGGTCGGTCTCGATGTTCGCGGGCCCGCTCTGGGCGCCGCGGAACAGCAGCTCATACCCGAACAGCGCCTGGTTGCGGTCCAGGATCGGCTGGCGGCCCAGGTAGAAGTCGCGCACCTTGATGCTGTTCGGCGTGTCGGTACTGGCGGTCTCGATCATCGGAACGCGAATAGTTCAATTAAGACAATAGCTCTACTGTACCGCAACTTGATTGACCTCTGGTAGTCATTTGACGCAATCGGTTGCCGTCATGGGCTATTGAGGTTCGCCATCCACAAACAGTTTCAGCTCCCCGGGGGCGAAGGCGGTCCAGGTTTCGTTGTCGGTCAGCGGCTGGGTGACGATCACCGCCACCCGGTCGTTCGGAGTGGTTACTTGTGAAAAATCCACGCTCAGGTCCTCGTCGCTCAGTTTGGCCGTCAGGAAGGGAAACTGGCGCACGATGTAGTGCAGGCTGGTGGAACAGTGCGCGAACAGGGCCGAGCCGTCCGACAGCATCAGGTTGAAGGTGCCGTGGGACGCAATGTGCGCCACCAGCGGTTGCAGCGCCGCGCGCAGCTCCGCCAGCTCCGGCCGCGTGTCGCCAAAGCGCCGCCGCAGCTCCTGCAGCAGCCAGCAGAAGGCACGCTCGCTGTCGGTGGTGCCGACGGGACGGAACGCACCGTCCAGCAGCGGGTCGAAGGACTTGAGGTCGCCGTTGTGGGCGAACACCCAGTACCGCCCCCACAATTCGCGCACGAACGGATGGCAGTTCTCAAGCGCCACCACGCCCTGCGTCGCCTTGCGGATGTGGGCGATGACGTTTTTCGACTTGATGGGATAGTTCTTGATCAGCTCGGCGATCGGCGAGGCCACGGCGGCCTGGTGATCGACGAACAGGCGGACGCCGGCGTCTTCGAAGAATGCGATGCCCCAGCCGTCATGGTGGGTGTCGGTGCGGCCGCCGCGCAGGGCAAAACCGGTGAAGGAAAAGACGATGTCCGTGGGGACGTTGCAGTTCATTCCGAGGAGTTGGCACATGGCACGGAGCGTACCAGAATCTCCAACCGCCCGGAACGGCGGGAAGGGAGGGAGAACTTAGTGGAGAACGACCGGCTGGCTCATGAGCGAATCGTACGAGCCCAGGAATTCATCGACTTCTTCCATGGTGGGCTCGCTGGCGATCAGGTCATTGACCGAGCGGCGGAACGATTGGGCCAGCTTGCCTCCGATGAAGGCTTCCCGTCGGCCGGATTTGTCGACGATTTCAAAGCCTCCAAAACGCAGCGCTTCCAGGCTATGGTCGACCCCGAACTCGACGACGCTGTACTGCTCGCTGTTATAGATCATGTTCATGATGGCTCCTTTGTACTTACGGAGTGGACAGCAGGACCAGCCGGGGTGGCTGGACAGGATGTCAACTCATTCAACAAGGAGGTGGGGCTGTCCTGGACGTTTTCAAGCCCGTTGAGTCGGCCCCAGCTCCAGCAGTTGATCGTATGGCGTAAGCGAAAGCCATGATCGCAACTGATCTGCGTGCGCCTCATCGGCCAGCCCGATGAACAGGCGCTGCGGACGTGCATCGGGCCGGCGGCCCAGCATGCGATTCAATGTTACACGCAAAACCAGCTGCCCGGCGCAGCACAGGCAGCCGGACGCGATTCGCGCAAGGGACAAGCCCGGCGCGTCGTCCAGCAGCGGTGTTCCGCTGGGCAAACCTTCAAGGATGATGGCCGTGGACTGGCCGGGAGTCAGCAGGCCGGCCACGGCGCGCTCGCGCGCTTCGGCCGTGCCGCCTGCGATGATGGTGGTGAGCGTCGGCAGGGGGTCAGACGTTCTTCTTGGCCAGCTTGCCGGGTTCGACGCCCAGCTGCTTGAGCTTGCGGTACAGGTGCGTACGCTCCAGGCCAGTCTTTTCGGCCACCCGCGTCATGCTGCCGCCTTCGCGGCCCAGGTGGTGTTCGAAGTACATCCGCTCAAAGGCATCGCGCGCCTCGCGCAGCGGCAGGTCGAAGGACAGGTTGATGCCCGGCCCGGCGGTCGCATCGCCATTGCCCGGTACGCCCATGCGCGGAGCCAGCGGCTGCGGCGCCTGCGGTGCATACATGCCGCCATTGACGGCCACTTCTTCCACCGGCGGCGCCATCATCGGGCGCGCGGCGGGGACCGGCGCACGCGCCACTTCCTGCGCCCGGGTCAGTCCCTGCTGCACGGCCTTCAGCAGCTTCTGCAAGGCAATAGGTTTTTCCAGGAAGCTCAAGGCGCCGATGCGCGTCGCCTCCACCGCGGTATCGATGGTCGCGTGGCCGGACATCATGATCACCGGCATGGTCAGGAGGCCGTCGCGCTGCCATTCCTTCAGCAGCGTCACGCCGTCCGTATCGGGCATCCAGATATCGAGCAGGACCAGGTCGGGCGCGCCCTGCGCGCGCGCCTCGCGGGCCTGCTGCGCATTTTCGGCCAGCTGGATCGCGTGACCCTCGTCGCCGAGAATCTCCGAGAGCAGCTCGCGGATGCCCATTTCGTCATCAACTACGAGTATGTTTGCCATCTGTTTGTGCCTTCCTGTTGTCCCGCCCGGCGGGCCCGTCACAGAGCTGATTTTATGCGCGTTCCGGCACTAAAGCCAAGTTCGCCGATGGTGCTAACTTTAACAGCAAAATGGTCACCGCCGCGCCAGTTCCGTCGGTGCGGTTCTGGATCTCGATCTTGCCCCCGTGTTCGTCGACGATCTTCTTCACCATCGGCAGGCCGAGGCCGGTCCCGCGGGCCTTCGACGTCACATACGGTTCGAAGGCGCGCGCCATGATCTTCGGTGCAAAGCCGGGGCCGTTGTCCTGGATGGCCAGGCGCACCGCGGTGCCGGCCTTGCCGTCCGGATTGCTGTAGTGGATGCACTCGGTGACCACGTCGATGCGCGGCGCTTCGGTGGCCTCGCCGCGTTCGGCGCGGTCGGTCAGCGCGTCCTGCGCGTTCTGCAGCAGGTTGTGCACCACCTGGCGCAGCTGCGTGGGGTCGCCCATCACCAGCGGCAGCTGCGGGTCCAGGTGCAGATGGATGATGTCGTTCTCGTCGCCGGACAAGTACAGCTGCAGGATCTCGCCGATCAGCGCATTCAGGTCCAGCGGCGACAGCACGGCCGGCGGCGCCTTCGCGTAGTCGCGGAAGTCGTCCACCATGCGCTTCATCGCCGACACCTGGTTGACGATGGTGGTGGTGCCGCGCTGGAGCAGCTCCGCGTCCTGCGGCGCGAGGCGCCCTTCGAGCTTCATCTGCAAGCGTTCGGCCGACAGCTGGATCGGCGTGAGCGGATTCTTGATTTCGTGCGCGAGGCGGCGCGCCACTTCGCCCCAGGCCATCGAGCGCTGCGCGGAGATCACATCCGAGATATCGTCGAACACCACGATGAAGCCGGAGCCCGCGCCCACCGGCAGCCGTGAGCCGCGCGCCAGCAGCGTGATGTCATGGTCATCCAGGCTGACCTCGCGGCGCGGGATCTCGATCTGCTGCTGCCAGTGCGCGCGCAGCGAACGCGTATGCCCGCCGGCCGACTGCGCGCTCTGGGTCGAGAACGATTTGGTGACGGCCGCCGCGAACACCTCCATGCCCTCGATCGATCCGAGCTCGCGGCCAGTCTGGTCGCGCAGGTCCACCTGCAGGATGCGCAGCACGGCCTCGTTGGCGTTCACGATGTTGAACTGCGCATCGAGCACGATCACACCCGCCGACATGTTCTCCAGCACCGACTCCAGGTGGGCCTTGGCGCTTTGCAGCGCGGCCCGGTTGCGCTCCACCGCGCTGCGCGCTTCGAACAGCTGGCCGGTCATGGCGTTGAAGGACTGGGTCAGCGTGCCCAGTTCATCGGAGGTGGCGACGATGGGGCGCGGCGACAGGTCGCCCTCGGCCACTGCGCGCGTGCCTTCGGCCAGCACAAGCAGCGGCTGCGCCAGGTTGCCCGCGATGAGGAAGGCGCTGCCGATGGCTCCAAAGATGGCCAGCAGCAGCGTCAGGGTCAGGGTCTCCAGGTACATCTTGCGCAGGCCCACGCGGGCCACATAGCGCTCCTGGTATTCGCTGTAGGCGGCGCGGATCACTTCCGCATTGGTGGCGAGATTCGCGGGTACGGACTGCAGCAGCTGCAGGTACTCGGGTTTGGCGCCCACGTCGGCGGGCGGCAGCGGCAGGATCACGCGCAGGCGCAGGCCGGTGGCGGCATCGAGCGCATTGGGCTGCGGGCCCGGGCCGGTGTCCTTCAGTTCGCGGTCGATGCCGCCTTCGGCCTTGGCGTAGCCGGGCGGCTTGGCGGCGGCGGCCAGCATGTCGGCGGTCGGTACGTCGGCCACCAGGTCGCGCGCGCCGTCCTTGTCGACGGCACTGGCCAGCACGCGGCGGTCGGCGTCGAGCAGCATCGCGTTCTGCAGGCCGCCCACTTCCTTGAGCAGGGCGTTGAGGCGTTCCTGGCGCGCTTCCGGCGGCTGGCCGCCCAGCACCGCGGCCGCATCGCGCCCGTTGGCGGAGAGCTTGGCCAGCGCTTCGTCCAGCGCCGCGTGGCCCAGGTTCAGGCCCGATTCCAGCGCCGTTTCGATGCGCACGTTGAACCACGAATCGATGGAGTGCGACACGAACTGCACCGACACGATGAAGATCACGAGCCCCGGCAGGATGCCGATCGCCGCGAACCACAGCATCAGGCGTGTCATCAGCTTGGAGCCAAACTTGCCGCTGCGGTAGCGGCTCCACAGGCGGATCAGCAGGGCCACCACCAGGATCAGCAGGGCCGCGGCCACGCCCGCATTGAGGCCCAGCAGCCAGCCGTAGTAGCGGTCGAAGAAGCCGGAGTTGTCGGAGGCCGACGCGAGCAAAAACAGCAGGATCGAGACCACCGCCCCGCCGACCACCAGGGCATAGCGCAAGGCCTGGTTCAAGGGACTCATTCGGCCTTGTAGATGAACTTCTTGGTGTTCGAGTTGAGCCGCCACTCCGCGTTGTTGAAGGAGTTGACCTGGATCGGCTTGGAGAAGTATTCGCGGTCCATGCCCATCTTGAGCGTGACCACGTAGTTTTCGCCCGGCTTGAAGGCGCCCTTGGGCGCGATCATCCAGCGCGGCGGACGGCGGATCGCGAAGATCGCTTCGTCCAGCGTGTTGAAGGTCTGGCGCACGCTGTCGGTGTACTTGATGGCGTACTCGCGGGTCAGCACGTCGTAGGAAATGCGCGCGGTGATGCGCTTGCTGACCATCACCTCGTCGCGCCAGTACCAGCGCGGGTGCACGATCTCGATCTCGGTGGTGAAGTACAGCGCCACCCCGTGCTGGATGGCCTCCTCCAGGCCGCGGTTCAGGTCGAAGGCATAGGCAGCCGACAGCCGGTAGCCGTCGTCGGTGGCATCGATGTGCGCGTGGGTGATCTCGACACTGTCCTGGGCGGCTGCCGCCGGTGCAGCGCACGCGAACATGAGCAGCAGCTGCAAGGCGAGGAGTCGGAGGATACGAAACGTCACAGGTGGGCCGTGCCTTCTCAAGTGTCGGAGATCATGTGTGTCGAAGACCCTTGGCCGGGAACGGGAGGCGCGATGCCCCGTGCCGGACGGCGAACGCGGCGGCCTGCGCTTCCGACCCCTGCGGCCAGAGCGGACAAGTCACGAACAGGAATTTACCATTGGGCTTAAGCATCTGCCAAAGGTTGTCGAGTATTTCAACGGAAAGTGTTGCAAGTGGATCGGGACTCCGCCCCGTAGCAGATCGCTATTCTACCGGTCCGGCCTTCCGCTCGGCTGAATCGTTTCTTAATGGCGCGAGTGGCCGGGGCGCCCAGGGGCGGGCGCATCCGGGCTTATGCTTTATGCAAGACCTAGGCGGCGGGCTTCTGGAACAGCGCGTAGAACAGGCCGTCGTGGTCCTGCTGTGCGCCGTGGGCCGGGAGTAGCTGGCCGGGCGCGGGCAGGCGGGTGGCGCCGTGGCGGGCGGCGAAGGCGGCGGCCTGGGCTTCGGATTCCTGCGGCCACAGCGAACAGGTCACGAACAGGAACTTGCCGCCAGGCTTGAGCATCGGCCACAGGTTGTCGAGGATCTGGGTGGACAGGGTGGCCAGCTGCAGCGTGTCCGACTTGCGGCGCAGCCAGCGGATGTCGGGGTGGCGGCGCACGATGCCCGATGCGGTGCAGGGCACGTCGGCCACGATGCGGTCGAACGGCTGGCCATCCCACCAGCCGGTGGTCTGGGCTTCGGCGGCTGTCAGGTCGGCGTGCAGGTGCAGGCGGTCCAGGTTCTCCTGCACGCGCTTCAGGCGCTCGGGATCGGCGTCGACGGCGGTCAGGGCGACGTCGGCGGCTTCCAGAATGTGGCCGGTCTTGCCGCCGGGGGCGGCGCAGGCATCCAGCACGCGCATGCCGTCTTCGACTTCCAGCAGCGGCGCGGCCAGCTGGGCCCCGGCGTCCTGCACCGAGACCACGCCTTCGCTGAAGCCGGGGATCTGGTGCACCGGCACCGGTTTTTCCAGCCGCACGGCGGTGGGGCCAACCTGGGTCGCGTCCATGCCCGCTTCCCTCAGCCGCTCGACGTAGGCCGCGGCG
Source organism: Zemynaea arenosa (assembly GCF_004614185.1). Lineage (GTDB taxonomy): Bacteria > Pseudomonadota > Gammaproteobacteria > Burkholderiales > Burkholderiaceae_D > Telluria > Telluria arenosa. Next base: position 70,268 of record NZ_SPVF01000218.1, read on the forward strand.
CTAATCTGGCGCTCGTTCACGCGCAGGGTCAAGGGCGGCGGACGGTTGCCCTCCTCCAGGATGCGTTGCCAGTCGTTCGGGTAGGCGGCGCGCGTAGTGTCGATCCACCATTGCGGGTAGTTATAGCGGGCCACTTCATTCTGCAGGGCGGCGGCCAGCAGCGCGCCCTTCTCGCGCAGGAAGCGGCGCAGCACGGCATTGACCATGCCCTTGGCGCGCACCAAATCGGGATGGGCGGTGGCGGCGGTCACGGCCTGGTCGACCACGGTGAACGGTTCGTAGGGCGGCGGCGTGCCGTCGGGGACGTCGACCAGCGTCAGGGCGGCGCACAGCAGCATCGCCAGCATCGGAGGCTCGGGCTGCTTGGGGGCCAGCAGGGACAGCAGCGTTTCGGCGCGCCCGAGGTGGCGCATGGTGCGGTAGGCGATGTCCTGGATCGCGCCGCGGGCCTGCGGGGTGGCGTCCATGATGGCGGCCACGCGCGCCAGCGCCTGCGGC
>NZ_SPVF01000142.1 GCF_004614185.1 Zemynaea arenosa
GCTGGTGCGCGTCCGTGCCGATATCCTCGACCGGCTGGTCAACCAGGCCGGTGAAGTCTCGATCACGCGTTCGAAACTCGAAACGCAGATCGGCACTGTCAAATCGTCCCTGAACGACTTCGCCGACAACTTGGCCCGCCTGCGCGCCCAGTTGCGCGAAGTGGAGATGCAGGCAGAGTCGCAGATTGCCTCGCGCCTGTCCATTGCCGGCGAGCGCGAATTCGACCCCCTGGAGTTCGACCGCTTCACGCGCCTGCAGGAACTGACCCGCATGATGGCGGAAAGCGTCAACGACGTGGCCTCGTTCCAGGAGACCCTGGCGCGCTCGATCGACGGCGCGGCGGGCGACTTGGCCGTGCAGTCGCGCCTCACGCGCGACCTGCAGCAGGACCTGATGCGGGTGCGGATGGTGCCGTTTTCCAGCCTCTCCGAGCGTCTGTTTCGCGTGGCCAGGCAAGCCGCCAAGGAACTCGACAAGCGCGTGAACCTCGACATCCGAGGCGGTGCGGTGGAGATCGACCGCAGCGTGCTGGAACAGATGGCCGCGCCCTTCGAACACCTGCTGCGCAACGCCATCGTGCACGGCATCGAGCCGCGCGACAAGCGTGCCGCCAACGGCAAGGCGGAAACGGGCGAGCTGCTGGTGCAGGTGAGCCAGCAGGGTAACGAAGTGGTGCTGACCTTCAGCGACGACGGCGCAGGCCTGGACCTGGACCGCATCCGCGCCAAGGCGCGCGCCAACGGCTTGATCGGCCCGGACCAGCAGGTCAGCGACGCGGAAGCGGCGGACCTGATCTTCGAATCGGGCTTCTCCACCGCCGACACTTTGACCGAGCTGGCAGGCCGCGGGGTGGGCATGGATGTGGTGCGGTCGGAAGCGCAGGCCCTCGGCGGCCGTGTGTCCATCGATTCTCAGCCCGGCAAGGGCGCACGCTTCACCATCCACCTGCCGCTGACGCTCGCCGTGACCCAGGTCGTGCTGACCAGGAGCGCGGGCAAGACCTACGCACTGCCGGGCATCCTGGTGGAGCAGGTGCTGCAGGTGAAGGAAGGCCCGCTGCAGGAGTCGCACAAGGCCGGTGTGATCGACCACCAGGGCAGCAAGCTCGCGCTGCACTATCTCCCGGCGCTGCTGGGCGACGCCAGGGCGGTGCCGCTGTCGCAGCGTTCTTCGCCGGTGCTGGTGCTGCGCAATGGCGCGGACCGCATCGCCTTGCACGTGGACGAAATCGAAGGCAACCGCGAGGTCGTCATCAAGAACATCGGGCCGCAGCTGTCGCGCATGATCGGCATCGCCGGGGCGACGGTGCTCGGCTCCGGCGACATCGTGCTGATTTTGAATCCGGTGGCGCTGGCGGCGCATCTGCAGCATCACCCTGAGCTGCGGCGTCACTTCACGGCCGCCGATGGCAGCGCCGCCGCGCCGGTGGTGCCGGAACTGCGTCCGCGCCGTGGCGTGGTGATGGTGGTGGACGATTCCATCACCGTGCGCCGCGTGACCCAGCGCCTGCTGGAGCGCGAAGGCTACCAGGTGGTGCTGGCCAAGGACGGTGTCGACGCGCTGGAGCAGATCGCGGAGACGCGCCCGGACCTGATGCTGGTCGATATCGAGATGCCGCGCATGGACGGCTTCGACCTGACCCGCAACATCCGCGGCAACGACTCCACGCACGACATCCCGATCATCATGATCACCTCGCGCACGGCGGACAAGCACCGCAACTACGCGACGGACCTGGGCGTGAATGCCTACTTCGGCAAGCCGTTCCAGGAACCGATCCTGCTGGCGGCCATTTCCGGCCTGCTGGCCAAGTAAGCCCTAGCGTCCCTTCACCACTTCGTAGCGCGCCAGTGTCTTCCGGCGCGCTGCGTCGTGGTCGACGATGGGCGGCGGGTAGCCTTTGGCGCCACCGGCCAGCCAGGGCGCGTGGATCGCCTTGCCTTCCACCTTGCGGAGCGCGGGCAGCCAGCTCTTGATGAAGTCTCCGTCCTTGTCGAACCGTTCCGACTGCGTGACCGGATTGAAGATGCGGAAGTAGGGTTGCGCATCGCAGCCGCTGGACGCCGCCCACTGCCAGCCGCCGTTGTTGGAGGCCAGCTCGTAGTCGTTGAGATGCAGCGCAAAATAGCGCTCGCCCCAGCGCCAGTCGATGCCGAGATCCTTGACCAGGAAGCTGGCCGTCACCATGCGCAGGCGGTTGTGCATGAAGCCCGTGGCGTTGATCTGTGCCATCGCCGCGTCCACCAGCGGATAGCCCGTGCGGCCCGCGCACCAGGCGGCGAACAGCTCGTCCGCTTCCGGCCCGCTTTCGAATTCAATACGGTCGTAGGCGGGCTTGAAGGACTGCGTGACCACATGCGGGTGGTGCCACAGGATTTGCTGGTAGAACTCGCGCCAGATGAGTTCCGACAGCCAGGTGCGCGCGCCTTCGCCGCCGGCGCCGTTGGCGATCAGTGTCAATGCGGTGCGCACGAGGTGGCGGATCGACGTGGTGCCGAAGCGCAGATGTACGGAGAGCAGGGAGGTGCCGTTCACCCCCGGGTAGTCGCGCGCGGTGGTGTAGTCGCGCATGCGGCCGACGAAGTCTTCGAACAGCCGGGATGCGCCGGATGCGCCGGGCGGAATCGGCGGCTCGGGCAGGTTGGTGCGTTCGAAACCGATCTGCTCCAGCGCTGGCACTCCGGCAACCGAGGAGGGTGGCGGCACCAGGGCGCCCGCATGTGCATCGACGTCGTAGGCGGCCAACACGGACGGGTCGGCGTCCAGCTTGCGCAGCCAGGCGTTCTTATATGGAGTAAACACCGAGAAGGGCTTCCCGGCCAGCGTCAGCACCTCGTCGCGGGCAAACACGACCTGGTCCTTGAACAGCAGGAGCGCGCGCCCGTCCGTCTGCAAGCTTCGCGCGACGGCAGCATCGCGCTCGATGGCGGCCGGGTCGTAGTCCTCGTTGGCGAACACCGCCTCCACGCCCAGCTCGGCCGCGAGCGCTGGAATGGCCTCGGCGGCAATGCCTTGGCGCACGATCAGCCCGCCGCCCAGCTGCCGCAAGTCCTCGTCCAGCTCCACCACCGATGAGTGAATGAACTCCACCCGCCGGTCCTGCCGGGGCAGGGATGTTAAAATAGCGTCATCAAAAATAAACGCACAATAGACGCGGTTCGCGCCAGTTAGCGCCTGATATAACGCGCAGTGGTCGAACGCGCGCAGATCGCGCCGGAACCAGACCAGGGCCGAGCCAAATTGAGTGGGCATTTGTCCAGGACAAAATGAAAGGGAAGTGGCATTGTACCGCCCGGGAGCGCGCGCGCGTTACGGTGGGCGGTTCTCGGCTGCGTGGCCGAATCGGTGTAAACTATCGAACAAGTCGATCGAAACAATCGCCATCGTTCCCCCGCCCCGAGAGTGTGCCCAGAGAGAGTCAGCGTATGAAGAAGAGCAGAATCGGCAAAACTCTACCCATGCGTGGCTTGACTCCGGAAGAACACGAGCATCTGGACCAGGGCGTCGCGGCGGGGCCGCAGCTGAATCTGGCCAACCACTTCCTGATCGCCATGCCGCAGATGCAGGACCCGATCTTTGGCGGAACGGTGGTCTATGTCTGCGAACACAACGACAAGGGCGTGCTCGGCGTGGTCATCAACAAGGCCACCGACATGACCATGGAAACCCTGTTCGAGCGCATCGACCTGAAGCTCTCGAACGGCCTGTCCGGCCGCACCGGCAGCGAGCCGATCATGTTCGGCGGCCCGGTGCAGGACGACCGCGGTTTCGTGCTGCACACGCCCGGCCGCCGCTATTCTTCTTCCCTGACCGTGACCGACGAAGTCGCGTTCACCACCTCGATCGACGTGCTGGAGGCCGTGGCCAAGGGCGACGGGCCGCAGCGCATGCTGGTCTCGATCGGCTACGCGGGCTGGAGCCCCGGCCAGCTGGAAGAAGAAATCAGCCGCAACGGCTGGCTCACCGTGAACGCGGATCCGCGCGTGCTGTTCGACCTGCCCATCGAAGAACGCTATACCGCCGCCCTCAAACTCCTCGGGATCGACCCCTTGATGCTTGCGTCCGAGGCCGGGCATGCATGAGTGCCTGGAGTGCCGGTGACAGAAATCGTCTTCGGCTTCGACTTCGGCTTAAAGCGTATTGGTATCGCGATGGGCAACACGCTCACCGGCCACGCACAGCCGCTTTCCGTGATCCATGCGGCCGACAATGCGAGCCGCTTCAAGGCCATCGAGGACCTGATCCGGGAATGGCAGCCCACCCGCCTCGTCGTCGGCGAGCCACGCCATCCGGACGGTGCGGAACACGAGATGACCATGCGTTGCCGCCGTTTCGCCAACCAGCTGAACGGCCGCTTCAATCTTCCGGTGACGCTCGTCGACGAACGCTATTCGTCCGCCGTCATCCAGGCCAGGCGCGGCGAGGTGATCGACGCGCAGGCCGCCGCCATCATTTTGCAACAGTACTTTGACGACCATGCCCACTCCTAACCCATCCGCGCTCGACGCGGAGGCGCTGTACCAGGCGCTGCTCGACCAGGTCCGCGGCGGCCTGGCCGGCCAGCCCGACCCCGCCATCGTCGGCATCCATTCCGGCGGTGCCTGGCTGGCCGAACGGCTGGCGCGCGACCTCGATCTAAAGGGCCGCCTCGGCTCCATCGACGTCTCGTTCTACCGCGACGACTATGCCAAGAAGGGCCTGCACCCGGACGTGAAACCGACCAACATCCCATTCGATGTGGACCGTGCCACCATCCTGCTGGTGGACGATGTGCTGTACACGGGGCGCACCACGCGCGCGGCGATCAACGTGCTGTTCGACTATGGCCGGCCGCAGCGCATCATGCTGGCGGCGCTGGTCGACCGCGGGGAGCGGCAGCTGCCAGTAGCGGCGGACTTCGTGGGCACGCACGTGTCGCTGAATGCCGGCCAGCTGCTGGCGCTCTCGCGCGATGCGGAGGGCAAGCTCGCACTGGCGGTGGAGGACGACCATGTCTAAGCATCCGCAGCTGAACAGGAACGGTGAGCTGACCCACCTGATCACCATCGAGGGCCTGCCCAAGTCCATCATCAACCACATTCTCGATACCGCGTCGTCTTTTGTGGGCATTTCGGACCGGGAAGTGAAGAAGGTGCCGCTCATGCGCGGCAAGAGCGTGTTCAACCTGTTCTTCGAGAACTCGACGCGCACCCGTACCACCTTCGAGATCGCGTCCAAGCGCCTGTCGGCGGACGTGATCAACCTGAACATCCAGGCCTCGTCCACCTCCAAGGGCGAATCGCTGTTGGACACTATCGACAACCTGGCCGCCATGCATGCGGACATGTTCGTGGTGCGCCATTCGCAGTCCGGCGCGCCCTACCTGATCGCCAAGCACCTCAACGAAACGAAGCAGCACCACGTGCACGTGGTGAATGCGGGCGACGGCCGCCACGCGCACCCGACCCAGGGGCTGCTGGACATGTACACCATCCGCCACTACAAGAAGGATTTCACCAACCTGACGGTGGCCATCGTCGGCGACATCCTGCACTCGCGGGTGGCGCGCTCGGACATCCACGCGCTGACCACCCTCGGCGTGCCGGAAGTGCGGGCCATCGGTCCGGCCACACTGCTGCCGGGCGGGCTGGAACAGATGGGCGTGCGGGTCTTCAACAACATGGACGAAGGCCTCAAGGGTGTGGACGTGATCATCATGCTGCGCCTGCAGAACGAGCGCATGACTGGCGCGCTGCTGCCGTCCGCGCAGGAGTACTTCAAGAGCTATGGCCTGACCCCCGAGCGCCTGGCGCTTGCCGCGCCGGACGCGATCGTGATGCACCCGGGCCCGATGAACCGCGGCGTGGAGATCGACTCCGCCGTAGCGGATGGCCCGCAGGCGGTGATCCTGCCGCAGGTGACCTTCGGCATCGCGGTGCGCATGGCGGTGATGAGTATTTTGGCGGGAACGCAGGCATGAGAATCCATATCAAGAGCGGCCGCGTGATCGACCCGGCCAACAAGGTCGATCACACCCAGGACGTCTACATCGCCGACGGCAAGATCGCCTCGGTGGGCTTTGCCCCCAACGGCTTCACCGCGGACCGCGTGATCGACGCGACCGGACTGGTGGTGGCGCCGGGCCTGGTCGACCTGTCCGCGCGCCTGCGCGAGCCGGGTTACGAGTACAAGGCCACGCTGGAATCGGAGATGCAGGCGGCGATGCAGGGCGGCGTGACCTCGCTGGTCTGCCCGCCGGACACCGATCCCGTGCTCGATGAACCGGGACTGGTGGAGATGCTGCGCCACCGCGCCAAGGGCCTGAACCAGGCCAATGTGCATCCGCTGGGCGCCCTGACCATGGGCTTGAAAGGCCAGGCGTTGACGGAGATGGCGGAGCTGACCGAAGCGGGCTGCGTGGGCTTTGCGCAGGCCGAGGAGCCAGTGCGCGATACTAACGTGCTGCTGCGCGCCCTCCAGTATGCGAAGACCTTTGGCTATACGGTCTGGCTGCGGCCGCAGGACGCCTACATCGGCCTCGGTGGCGTGGCGCACAGCGGCCCGCTGGCCTCGCGCCTTGGCTTGTCCGGGGTGCCGGTGATGGCGGAGACCATCGCGCTCAACACCATCTTTGAACTGGTGCGCTCCACCGGCGCCCGCGTCCACCTGTGCCGCCTGTCGTCTGCCGCGGGCCTGGAGCTGGTGCGCAAGGCGAAGGCGGAAGGCCTGCCGGTCACCTGCGACGTCGGCGCCCACCACGTGCACATGACGGACGCAGACATCGGCTTCTTCGACCCGAATGCGCGCCTCACGCCGCCGCTGCGCTCACAGCGCGACCGCGATGCGATTCGCGCGGCGCTGCTTGATGGGACCGTGGATGCCATGTGCTCCGACCACACCCCCGTGGACGACGACGAGAAACTGCTGCCGTTTGCCGAGGCGTCGCCCGGCGCGACGGGGCTGGAGCTGCTGCTGGCGCTGGCCATCCGCTGGTCGGAGGAGTACGCGGAGAAGCACTGTGCCGATCCGCTGCCGCGCGCCATCGCCCGCGTGACCTGCGACGCGGCCCGCATCGCCGGGCTGCGCGCGGGGACGCTGTCGCAAGGCCTGCCGGCGGACGTGGTGGTGTTCGACCCGGCCGTGCGCTGGACGGTCCAGGCCTCGGCGCTGGCAAGCCAGGGGAAGCACACGCCCTTCCTGGGCTACGAGCTGACCGGCCAGGTGCGCGCCACCATCGTCGGCGGACAGGTGGCCTGGCAGCGCTGACTGTTGTCGGGCTGCAACAGGCGGTAGGGTACAATCCCCGCCGCCTGTCTGCTGCGCCCATTGGATCCACCTTGACTATCCGTTTTGCCTTCCGCCTCGTGCGCGTTCTCCTGCACCTCGTGCAGGGACTGCTCACGTGCGCCCTGGTGTTCCCGTGGGCGAAAGCGGAGCGGCGCAATACGCTGGTACGGCGCTGGTCGCGCCAGTTGCTGGCGATGTGCGGGGTGCGGGTGCAGGAACTGGCCGGAGTGGCGCCGCTGTCGCATGCGCTGATCGTGGCGAACCACGTGTCCTGGCTCGATATCTTCGTCATCAATTCACTGCACCCGAGCCGCTTCGTGGCCAAGGTGGAGATCCGCGAGTGGCCCGTCGTGGGCTGGCTAGTGGCAATGGCGGGGACCGTGTTCATCGCGCGCGGCAACCGGCGCGACTTGCGGCATATCTTCCAGGGCCTGGTAGATAACCTGAAGACGGGCGAGCGCGTGGCCTTCTTCCCGGAAGGGACCACGGCCCAGCAAGGGACCGTACTGCCGTTCCACGCGAACCTGTTCGAAGCGGCCATCGATGCGCGCATCGACGTGCAGCCGTATGCGCTGCGCTATGTGGACCGGCATGGGGCTTTTCACCCCGCCGTCGATTACGTCGGCGAGACCAATTTTGTACAAAGCATGCTGGCGATCCTGCGCTCGCAGGGTGTGCGCGCGCAGCTGGTGTGCCTGGAGCCGATTCCGGCCGCGGGTGCGCACCGGCGCGAACTTGCGGTGGCGGCGCATGACGCCATTGCGGCGGCGTTGAAGGCGTCTTGACGCGGCTTGGCGCCGCGGCGCGGCCTACTTCTTTCCGGTGTGCGGCTTGTACTCGGGGCAGTCCACCTGCAGTACCGAGCGGTCTTCCAGGCACACGGCCGTGAGCTTGCCGCCCCACACGCAGCCGCTGTCCAGCCCAATGAGATTGGGCCGCTGGACCAGCCCAAGCGCCGACCAGTGCCCGAACACCACGGTGATATCAGCAGTGCGCCGCTCCGGCAGGTCGAACCACGGCAGCAGGCTGGAACCCTCCGGCGCGCCCGCGCTCTCCTTGATGTGAAAGTCCATGGTCCCGTCGCGCGCACACAGGCGCATACGGGTGAGGGCATTGACGATGCAGCGCAGCCGCGCGCTGCCCGTCAGGCTGTCGTCCCACTTGTCCGGATCGTTCCCGTACATCTCACTCAAAAAGGAGGTCCAGTCCGGGCCGCGCAGGATATCCTGTACTTCACCGGCCAGCGCCAGGGTTTGGGTGGCGCTCCATTGCGGCAGCACGCCCGCGTGCACCATCAGGCAGCCCGCGCGCTGCACGGCCAGGGGCCGGCGGCGCAGCCAGGCCATCAGCTCATCGCAGTCGGGGGCGTCGAGGATCTCGTCGAGAGTGTCGGACTTCGAGCGCGTTTGCGTGCCCGCATACACGGCCAGCAGGTGCAGATCATGATTGCCGAGCAGGGCCTCGCACAGGCCCGCCTCCTGCATGGTGCGCGAGCGGCGCAGGGCCTGCAGCGAAGCGGGGCCGCGGTTCACCAGGTCGCCGACGAAGACCACGTGGTAGCCGTCGGGCGACTCGTCGGCGATACGGTTGAGCAACACCTGGGCTTCGTGCGCACAGCCCTGCAAGTCGCCAATGACAAAATTCTTCATCTTTACTACGGAGTGGGTCGGTACACGAATCGTATCGGCTGGAAACGGGGTTTCACTTAGAATATAGCCTCAACGATAACGCCTGCGGGATACTAAATGATTTTTGTTACGGGTGGTGCGGGGTTTATCGGCTCGAATTTCGTGCTCGACTGGCTGGCCCAGTCGGATGAGCCGGTCCTCAATTTCGACAAGCTGACCTACGCAGGGAACCTGAAAAACCTCGCGTCCCTGCAGGGCGATGCGCGCCATATTTTCGTGCGCGGCGATATCTGCGACCAGGAGCAGGTGCTGGCGCTGTTCCGTGAGCATAAGCCGCGCGCAGTGGTCAACTTTGCTGCCGAAAGCCACGTGGACCGCTCGATTCTCGGGCCGGGAGAATTCATCCGTACCAATATCAACGGCACCTTTGCGCTGCTGGAAGCGGCGCGGGCGTATTGGACCGAAATGACGCCGGAAGAGCAGGGCGCGTTCCGCTTCCTGCACGTGTCCACGGACGAGGTGTATGGCACCCTGGGCCCGGCCGACCCGCCGTTTTCCGAGACCACGCCGTTTGCGCCCAACAGCCCGTATTCGGCGTCCAAGGCCGCCTCGGACCACTTGGTGCGCGCGTATCACCACACCTACGGCATGCCGGTGCTGACCACCAACTGCTCGAATAACTACGGTCCTTATCATTTCCCCGAAAAACTAATCCCGCTGGTGATTTCGAACGCCCTGGCGGGCAAGCCGCTGCCGATTTATGGCGACGGCCAGCAGATTCGCGACTGGCTGTTTGTGAGCGACCACTGCGCCGCCATCCGGCGCGTGCTCGAAGGCGGCAAGCTGGGCGAGACCTATAACGTCGGCGGCTGGAATGAAAAAGCCAACCTCGATGTCGTGCATACGCTGTGCGATATCCTGGACCGGCAAGCCCCAAAAGCCACGGGCAGCTACCGCGATCAGATCACCTTCGTGAAAGACCGCCCCGGCCACGACCGCCGCTATGCGATCGACGCGCGCAAGCTGGAACGGGAACTGGGCTGGAAACCGGCCGAGACTTTTGAAACCGGCATCGCCAAGACGGTTGCCTGGTACCTGGCGAACCAGGAATGGGTGCGCGACGTGCAGTCCGGCGCGTACAAGGAGTGGGTCGACCAGAATTACGGCCAACGGGAGAACGCATGAGCACACGGAAAGGCATTATCCTCGCGGGCGGCTCCGGCACCCGCCTGTACCCGATCACCATGAGCGTGTCGAAGCAGCTGCTGCCGATCTACGACAAGCCGATGATCTACTATCCCCTGACCACGCTGATGCTGGCGGGGATCCGCGACATCTTGGTCATTTCGACGCCGCAGGACACGCCGCGCTTTACCGACCTGCTGGGCGACGGCAGCCAGTGGGGCCTGAATATCACCTACGCGGTGCAGCCATCGCCTGACGGCCTGGCGCAGGCTTTCCTGATCGGGCGGAATTTCGTGGGCAACAACCCATCGGCGCTGATCCTCGGCGATAACATCTACTACGGCCACAATCTGGACGCGAAACTGAATGACGCCAACGCGCGGACGGAAGGCGCCACCGTGTTCGCCTATCACGTGCTCGATCCGGAGCGCTACGGCGTGGTGGAATTCGACGGCGGTCAGAAAGCCGTGTCGATCGAGGAGAAACCGGCCAAGCCGAAATCGAATTACGCGGTGACCGGGCTGTATTTCTACGACCAGCAGGTGTGCGATATCGCCGCGGCGATCAAGCCGTCAGCACGGGGCGAGCTGGAAATCACAGACGTCAACAAGACTTACCTGGAAATGAACCAGCTGCGGGTGGAAGTGATGGGTCGCGGCATGGCCTGGCTGGACACTGGCACCCACGAGTCGCTGCTGGACGCGTCCCAGTTCATCGCGACGCTGGAAAAGCGGCAGGGCTTGAAGATCGCCGTGCCGGAAGAGATCGCCTACCGCAAGGGCTACATTTCCGCCGAAGCGGTGGCCAAGCTCGCCGAACCGCTGAAAAAGAACGGCTACGGCCAGTACCTGATGCGCGTGCTGCAGGATAAGGTGTTTTGATGAAGGTGGGATTTTGATGAAAGCGATTCCGACTGCCATCCCCGAGGTCCTGATTTTCGAACCCCAGGTGTTCGGCGACGACCGCGGCTTCTTCTTCGAAAGCTTCAATGCGCGCACCTTCCGCGAATTGACCGGCATTGCCTGCGACTTCGTGCAGGATAACCACTCGAAGTCCGCGCGCAACGTGCTGCGCGGCCTGCATTACCAGATCGAGCAGACGCAAGGGAAGCTGGTGCGCGTCGTGTCCGGCGCGGTGTTCGACGTGGCCGTGGATATGCGCCGCAGCTCGCCGACCTTCGGCCAGTGGGTGGGGGTCGAGCTCTCCGCCGAGAACAAGCGGCAGCTGTGGATCCCGCCCGGGTTCGCCCACGGCTTCCTGGTCACGAGCGACAGCGCCGAGTTCTTGTACAAGACCACGGACTACTGGGCGCCCCAGCATGAGCGCTCGCTGCTGTGGAACGACCCGGCCCTCGGCATCGAGTGGCCGCTGCAGGGCGAGCCGGTCCTGTCCGGCAAGGACGCGCAGGCCAAGCGGCTGGCCGATGCGGAAACCTTCGCATGAAGATCCTGCTCACCGGCACCACCGGCCAGGTCGGCTACGAGCTGGAGCGCAGCCTGCAGCCGCTCGGCCAGGTGATCGCGGCGGACCGTGCCCGCATGGACTTGTGCAAGCTGGACCAGATTCGTGATGTCATCCGCGAGCTCAAACCGGATCTGATCGTCAATCCGGGCGCCTACACCGCGGTCGACAAGGCCGAGTCGGAACCAGAGCTGGCCCGGCTGTGCAATGCCCAGGCGCCCGCAGTGATGGCCGAAGAAGCGCGCAAGATCGGCGCCGCTCTGGTGCATTACTCGACCGATTACGTCTTCGATGGCACCAAGCAGGGCGCTTATGTCGAGACCGACCCGGTGAACCCGGTCAACGTCTACGGCCAGACCAAGCTGGAAGGCGAGCAGGCCATTGCCGCCTCCGGCGCCCGTCACCTGATCCTGCGCACCAGTTGGGTGTACGGCATGCGCGGCAAGAACTTCCTGCTGACCATGCTCCGCCTGGGCAAGGAGCGGGACGAACTGCGGGTGGTGGACGACCAGCACGGCGCGCCCACCTGGTCGCGCACCATCGCCGATACCACGGCGGCGGTGCTGGCGCAATCGCGCCAGGACGGCTGGTGGGACCAGCACAGCGGGATCTACCACCTGTCCGCCCGCGGCCAGACGAGCTGGTGCGGCTTCACCCGTGCCATCGTCGAGCAGGCGGGGCTGGCTTGCCGGGTCACCCCCATCGGCGCCGCCGACTACCCGACGCCGGCCCGGCGCCCGGCGAACTCGGTCATGAATGCGGACAAGCTCATGCGCCTGGCCGCGCTGCCGGACTGGGACGCCGCCCTGCGCCTCTGCCTCGCCTGACGGCTTGCTTTTTATCGCGCGCCCGACGATTCAGCGACAAACCGAAGACATCGGGCGCGCGGCTCATCCGTTACAATGCCGGCTTAGCTTTTCGGCACGCACCCATCCCTCATGTTTTCCTTCCTCGTGAGTTTCATCACGTCGGCCCTGCTGACGGTTCTGGTCATTAAACACGCGAGGCTGCATGGACCGGCGCTGGACACCGACTTCGACGGTGTCCAGAAAGTGCATTCTCATCATGTGGCCCGAATTGGCGGGCTACCCATTTTCTTGGCGACCGTCCTGTCGGCCTGCATTTCCGTTTGGCGCCTGCCGGCGATCGCGGAATGGATGTTTTATCTCCTGCTGTGCTCGGCTTTTGCTTTTTGTGGCGGAATTGCCGAGGATTACACAGGCCGGGTGAGCGCCGGAAAACGCCTGGTCTTGACAATGGCCGCCGCGGGACTAGGATTTTTCCTGCTTCAGGCTCAATGGATCCGAATCGACCTGCCCTTTACGACCATTTCATTTGCGTGGGCATGGCTGAGTTTGCCATTGACGATGCTGGCCGTTGCCGGAATTGCAAATGCAGTCAATATCATCGACGGATTTAACGGGCTGGCCGCGGTGGTGGTGATTTGCATGCTGGTGTCGCTCGGCTATGTGGCCCTGCAGGTGGGCGATTCGCAGGTGCTGATCGCGGCGCTTATGGTGGCGGGCGCGACGGCGGGCTTCCTGATCTGGAATTACCCGGTGGGCCTGATTTTCCTGGGCGATGGCGGGGCCTATTTCATCGGTTTCATGCTGGGAGAACTGGCCCTGCTGCTGGTGATGCGCAATCCCCAGGTGTCGACCTGGTATGCAGCGCTGCTGCTGATTTATCCGGCTTTTGAAACGGTGTTTTCGGCATATCGGCGGGTGTTCGTGCGTGGGACCTCCCCGGCGGTCCCGGATGGCATTCACCTGCACAGCCTGATTTTCCGGCGTATAGTCCAATGGGCTGTCGGCAGGAAAGAAGCGCGCGCCCTCATGCGCCGCAATTCGCTAACATCGCCGTACTTATGGCTGTTCTCGCTGATGGCCGTCATTCCGGCGACAATATTCTGGCGGCACACCGGGGTCCTGATTTTCTGCTGTTTATTGTTCGTCGTCAGTTATGTCTGGCTTTATGCGCGTATCGTTCGATTTAAAGCTCCACGCTGGATGATCATACGCAAGAAGGGCTAGTAATTATTCGTGGTTGTAGTATATTGCGACAATTGGTGAGAATTCATTAATTAACCAACCTGAAGGAAAGATGATGATCGATCTGTCGAATTTGTCTCTTGGTGATTTGCGCAATCTGCAAGACCAGATCAAGCAGGAAATGAAGAAGCGCGAGCACCAGGAAGTGGCAAAAGCCCGTGAACAGATTCTCGCCATCGCCCAGAGCGTGGGCATGCCGCTGAAGGAGCTGCTGGCGGCCAATCGCGGTGGCAAGGGCAGCACTGTCGCCGTCCGCTATCGCCATCCGGATAACGCGGGCCAGCAATGGACCGGCCGCGGCCGTCAGCCGAAGTGGGTCAAGGACTGGGTGGACAGCGGCAAATCGCTGGACAAACTGCGCGTGTGATTTTCCGGTCGATCTGACTGAATTCTCGGGGCCCCAGCGGGCCCCGAATGTTTTTCTGGCCCCGGCACGCAAGCGGGTTGTCATTCCCACACGACCCGCTTGCCGCTACAATCACCGGGTCTCGTACTTTCCCCGATCCCTCCCATGCTTCCACTCTCTCCCTCGATCTTCAAGGCCTACGACATCCGCGGCGTCATCGGCAGCACGCTGGACGGCAGCGTCGCCAAAAAAATCGGCCACGCATTCGGCCTCGCGGCACTGAAGAAGGGCGAGAAAAAGGTGGTGATCGGGCGCGATGGCCGCCTGTCCGGCCCCGAGCTGGCCAGCGCGCTGGCGGACGGCCTGCAAAGCGCGGGCGTGGACGTAATCGACCTGGGCGTGGTCGCCACCCCGATGGTCTACTACGCGACCAATGTGCTGGATACGAAATCCGGCATCATGGTCACCGGCAGCCACAATCCCCCGAACTACAACGGCTTCAAGATGGTGCTGGCCGGCGAAGCGATCTACGGGGACGCCATCACGGGCCTGTACGACACCATTCGCAGCCACGATGGCAGTACCGCCGTGGTGCGCGGCTCCTACGCCACCCATGACATTACCCAGGCCTACATCGACCGCATCCTCGGCGACGTGAAGATCGCGCGCCCGATCAAGATCGCGGTCGACTGCGGGAACGGCGTGGCCGGTGCCTTCGCGCCCCAGCTGTTCCGTGGCATGGGTTGCGAGGTGATCGAGTTGTTCTGCGAAGTGGACGGCACCTTCCCCAACCACCACCCGGACCCGGCGCATCCTGAGAACTTGCAGGACCTGATCAACTGCCTGCGCGACACCGCCGCCGAAATCGGCATCGCCTTCGACGGCGATGGCGACCGTCTCGGCGTGGTCACCAAGGATGGCCACATCATCTACCCGGACCGCCAGATGATGCTGTTCGCGGCCGACGTATTGGAGCGCAATCCGGGCGCGCAGATCCTGTTCGACGTGAAGTGCACGCGCCACCTGGCGCCGTGGATCGCCAAACATGGCGGCCAGCCGCTGATGTGGAAGACCGGGCACTCGCTGGTCAAGGCCAAGCTGAAGGAAACCGGCGCCCCGCTGGGCGGCGAAATGAGCGGCCATATTTTCTTCAAGGACCGCTGGTACGGCTTTGACGATGGCCTGTACTCCGGTGCGCGCATGATGGAACTGCTGACCCGCTACGAGCACCCGTCCGCGGTGCTGAACGCGCTGCCGCAGTCCGACAGCACGCCCGAGCTGCACCTGCATCTGGCCGAAGGCGAGAACTTCGAGCTGATGGACAAGCTGCGCGCCGGCGCGACCTTCCCCGGTTCGGAGCAGATCATCACCATCGACGGCCTGCGCGTGGAATACCCGGACGGCTTTGGCCTGGCCCGCTCGTCCAACACCACCCCGGTGATCGTGATGCGCTTCGAGGCCGAGACGCCGGAAGCGCTGCGCCGCATCCAGGGCGAGTTCCGGCGCGTGATCGTGGCGGCCAAGCCAGACGCCAAGCTTCCGTTCTGAGGCATCGAGCCGATTTTGAAAATCCTGCTGGTGCGCGTCTCCTCTCTCGGAGACGTGCTGCATAACCTCCCGATCGTGGCGGACATCCGCCGCCACTATCCCGACGCGGTCATCGACTGGGTGGTGGAGGAGGGCTACGTGAGCCTGGTCGGGCTCAATTCCAATGTCCGCAAGATCATCCCGTGGGGCCTGCGCCGCTGGCGCAAGAACCTGGGCGACGCGGCGACGCGCGCCGAGATCAAGGCCTTCTTCCGCACCCTCCGCGAAGAAACCTACGACTACGTGATCGATGCGCAGGGCCTGATCAAGACCGGCATCATCATGGCTTGTGCCCATGGCCGCAACAAGATCGGCTTTGCCAACGGCACCGAGACCTCGGGCTATGAAGGCGTCTCGCGCATTTTTCACACCAGGAGCTACGGCACGCCCAAGCGCGCGCACGCGGTCGAACGCGGGCGCCTGCTGGCCGCGCAAGCGCTGGGCTACCAATTGACGCAGCCCGCGGACTTCGGCCTGCCGCCGCCCAGCCGCGGCACCCGCCCGGCCTTCGTGCCTCCTGCCGACTACACTGTGTTCTTCCACGGGACCGCACGCGCCGCCAAGAAGTGGGCGGACGCGAACTGGATCGCCGTTGGCCAGGCACTGGCGCCGATGCCGGTGCTGCTGCCCTGGGGCTCGGCGCAGGAGAAGCTGGACGCCGAGGCGCTGGCCGCGCAGCTGCCGAATGCGCGCGTGCTGCCCAAGCTGTCCATGGACGATGCGGTGCAGGTGGCCCGCTATGCCAGCCTGGCCATCGGCGTGGACACCGGCCTGACCCACATCGCGGCGGCCTTTGTGCGCCCGACCATCGAGATCTATTGCGACTCGCCGCGCTGGAAGACCGAGGGCAACTGGTCGGACCGCATCATCAACCTGGGCGACAGTGGCGCCCCGCCGTCGGTGGACGACGTGCTGGCTGCGGTCCGCACGCTGCTCTGATCATGCGAACTGTGTATTCGACCGTATATTCGTTCATGTGGTGGCTGGCCCTCCCGCTGGTGCTGGGCCGCCTGTGGTGGCGCGGACGCAAGGAGCCGGGCTACCGCGCGCACTGGGCCGAGCGCCTTGGATTCTATGGTGCCCGCCGTCAACCGCCGGGGCGCGCGATCTGGGTGCACGCCGTGTCGGTGGGCGAAACCCGCGCGGCCGAGCCGCTGGTCGATGCGCTGCTGCGCGCCTACCCGGACAGCCACATCGTGCTGACGCACATGACGCCGACCGGCCGCGCCACCGGCGCCAGCGTCTTCGCCAAGCATGGTGCGCGCGTGGTGCAGTCCTACCTGCCGTACGACACCGGCTTCATGGTCGGGCGTTTCATCCGCCACTTTGCGCCCGCGATCTGCATCTTGATGGAGACGGAGGTCTGGCCCAACCTGATCGCAGGCTGCGCGGCGCATGGCGTGCCGGTGGCGCTGGTGAACGCGCGGCTTTCCGAGCGTTCGCTGCGCCGCGGCCAGCGCTTCGGGCGCCTGATGGGCGACGCGGCGCGCGCCATCACCGTGGTCGCGGCGCAGACGGAGGCCGATGCGCAGCGTATCCGTTCACTCGGCGCGCCGCAGGTGGGCGTCACCGGCAGCATCAAATTCGACGTGGTCATCCCGGCGCAGGCGCTGGAGACGGGCGCCTGGCTGCGCGAGAGACTCGGCAAGCGTCATGTGCTGCTGTGCGCGAGCACGCGCGAGGGCGAAGAGAATCTGATCCTGGATGCGTATGTGGGCGTGGACCCGGCGGTGCGCCCGCTGCTGCTGCTGGTGCCGCGCCACCCGCAGCGCTTTGACGAAGTGGCCATCCTGGTCGAGGCACGCGGCCTGTCGCTGGCGCGCCGCTCGCAGCTGCCCGGCGATGCTGCGGCTTTCGACGTGGTGCTGGGCGATTCGATGGGCGAGATGTTTGCGTACTACAGCGCCTGCGAGTGCGCCTACATCGGCGGGAGCTTGCTGCCGCTGGGCGGGCAGAACCTGATCGAGGCCTGCGCGTTGGGCAAGCCGGTGCTGGTCGGTCCGCACACCTTCAACTTTGCTCAGGCGACGGAAGATGCGCTTGCCGCAGGTGGTGCGGAACGCGTGCCGGATGCGCGCACGCTGATGTCCGAAGCCGTGCGCCTGCTCGGCGACCACGCGGCCCGTGAGGCCATGGGCCGCAACGCCGCCGCCTTCGCGGCCCAGCATCGCGGCGCCACCGCGCGCACGCTGGATCTGCTGCAGCCTTGGCTCAAGTAAGGGAGTGCCTCATGTTCTTCTTCCTGCACCCGCGCAAGGTCACCTCGAACAAGGAGGTTGCGCTCAAAGTGGTGCAGGCGCGCACGGAGCAAAAGACGATTTCGGTCGATGCACCCGTGCTGGTGGTCGAGCGCGCGCTTAAGGACGGGTCTCGTCAAACACCGTCTGCTGCTCGGCCCACGCCGCATGCGCAGCCAGCGCTGGAAACGCCGCCGGCAGCACGGCCTCTCCCAGGTTCTGCTGCATAAAGCCCCAGGCCACGGCAGTGGTGATGGAGGCTTGGTCCAGGATGCCGCCAAACGGATGGCGCGCAATCTCGCTGTCCAGCGCGGACACCGCCGCCATCAATTGTTCCATCACGCGCTGCGCCCACGGCTCGTACTGCAGTTCGCGCGGCCGCAGGTGGCGCTCCTGCACCACCTGGTTGACCTTCTCGCAGGCCGTTAGCGCGAGCCCGATCAGGCGCAGCGCGCGGCGCCGTTCGGCCGAACCATCCGGCAGCAGCGACTGGTCCGCGATGTGCTCCAGGTAGTCGATGATGAGGCTCGAATCCATCAGCACCATGCCGTCGTCGCACACCAGGGTCGGCGCTTTCACGACCGGATTGAAGACCTTGAACTGGTCATACCCGGACACGGTCGAGACCTGCTTCAGTTCGAAGTCCAGCTCCAGCAGCCGCAGGGTGATGGCGACGCGCCGCACGAAAGGGGAATCGAGCTTGCCGATCAGTTGCATGAGGTCTCCGTGTCGTTCGCAAAACCTCATCATAGGCGATGACCAGCCAATCCGCTCCAGCTCTGCTAATCTAGCGTTTTTCACGCTTTGATAAAAACGGAGAACACGCATGCTGTCCAAAACGTCTTTACTAGGTGCCGCCATCTTCTTCGCGTTCTCCGCACAGGCGGCGGATACGCTCTCCGCGCAGGACCTGCAGGCCGCGGCTGCGCTGCGCGATGCGGCGCGCACCGGAAACCTGAGCTACCAGATCCTCGAATCGCTGACCACCGAGGTCGGCCCGCGCATGGCCGGTGGCCCGAACGATGCACGCGCGGTGGCCTGGGCGGAGGCCAAGCTCAAGGCGCTCGGTTTCGACAAGGTGTGGAAAGAGCCGGTGACGTTCCCGAAATGGGTGCGCGGCGAGGAGACTGCGGAGATCACCGCGCCGTTCCCGCAGCCGCTGCATATCACGTCGCTCGGCATGTCCGTCGGCACGCCGAAGGAAGGCGTGACCGGTGAGCTGGTGCGCTTCGCGAATCTGAAGGAACTGGTCGACGCTCCGGCCGACAAGGTGCGCGGGAAGATCGTCTTCATCGACCACAAGATGGAGAACGATCACGATTACGGCAAGGTGCAGGCGGGCCGCTCCAACGGCGCGTCCGAGACCGCCAGGAAGGGCGGCATTGCCGTGATCATCCGTTCGGTGGGCACCGACAGCCACCGCTTCCCGCACACCGGTGCGATGCGCTACCAGCCGAACCTCCCGCAATTGCCCGCAGCGGCCATGTCCAACTCGGACGCGGACCTGGTGGCCCGCATGATCGCACGCGGCAAACCAGTCACGCTGAAGATGACGCTGGGCGGCCGCATGGAGGGCACCGCGACCTCCTACAACGTGATCGGCGAAATGACGGGCAGCGAAAAGCCGGACGAATATGTGCTGATCGGCGGCCACCTGGATTCCTGGGACCTGGGCACCGGCGCGGTCGACGATGGCGCGGGCGTGGCCATCACCATGAGCGCGGCCGAGATGATCAAGCGCCAGGGCCTGAAGCCCAAGCGCAGCATCCGCGTGATCGCGTATGCGAACGAGGAGCAGGGCCTGATCGGTGGCCGGGCGTACTACGAGGCGCACAAGAACGAACTGCAGAAGATCCACGCGGCGGCGGAATCGGACGAAGGCCAGGGTCCGATCCTGGCGCTGAATTCCTTCGTGGTCCCGGCCGCGCTGCCGGTGGTGAAGCAGATGCAGGAGGTGCTGGCGCCGCTGAACGTGAAGGCGGGCGACAACAACGGCAATCCGGGGCCTGACATGGGCATCCTGAAAGCGAACGGTGTCGCGAGCTTTGGCCTGACGCTGGACGGGCACGACTACTTCGACCTGCACCACACGCCGGACGACACTTTCGACAAGATCGAACCGGCACGCATCAACCAGACGGCGGCCGTGTATGCGGTGTTTGCCTGGATGGCGGCCCAATCGCCGGTGAGCTTCGGCTCGGGCACGGGGCAGCTGGTGCCGCCGCCGCGCCCCGCGCGCTAAGGAATTGAAGGCTTAAGGGAAAACGACGGGCAGCTCGGCCGACCGCTTCTTCAGGGCGGCCTTGGCTCCGTCGTAGTCCGGATAGACTTCGGCCACTGCGGCCCAGAAGCGCGGGCTGTGATTCATTTCGCGGATGTGCGCCAGTTCGTGCGCGACCACGTAGTCGACCAGCGACAACGGGTAGTGAATCAAACGCCAGTTCAGGCGGATGTTGCGCTCCACCGTGCACGAACCCCAGCGCGTGCCGGCGGAGGTCAGCGTGAACTGGTTGTACTGGACGCCCAGTTGCGGCGCATAGAAGTCCAGGCGCTCCTTGAACAGCGTCTTGGCCTGCAGCTCGAACCAGCGGCGCACGCGCTCCACCAGCTGCCATTCCTGCAAGCCGGGTGGTACGCCCACATTCAATTCATTCAAGGTCTTGTCGAACCAGCAGTGGCTGCGCGCGGCCGTCTCCAACCGCAGCGTGATCTCGCCACCGAGGTAGGGCAGCTTGGCGCCGTCCACCCAGGTGATGGGCTGTTCGTCGCGCTTGGCCTTGCGTTCTCCGCGCTCGCGCAGCTTGGTCAGGATCCAGCGCTGCTTGGCGCGGATCGCGTTATCGACATCGGCCAGCGCGAGGCGTTTCGGTGCGGTGACGCGCAGGCCGGTATCGTCGATGGTGAAGCCGATCGAGCGGCGCGCGGAGCGCTGCAGCACGTATTCCACCGATTGCGATCCGAGTGCGATCATGCGCCGCGGCGGGGCCTCGGGGACCTGCGCCGGCGGAACGATGACCGGAGGATTCGGCTGGACGCGCGGCGGTGCCTTGAACAGCGGGGCCGGCGGCGCGGGAGCGACAGCCGGGGTCGGGAGCGAAGCGAAGAAATCCTGGGCGAAGAGTTCGAGCTGGGTGCCTTGGACTTTGGGTGATGTCATTGAGCGAGGGGATGGTGCGGGCTGCGTGAGGTCTTGAATCTGCGCGCCCACTCCGCCGTTCAACCAGCGCTGTAGGCGTGGGGCGAAATGACGCGCATTTCTGATTCTATCCAATTTTCCACCTCTTGCATCAGACTCTCAGCGGTGTGGTTTTCTGGCGATATCGGCTTGCCAATGGAGACCGTCACCACGCCTGGCCGCTTCACAAAAGAGTTCTTCGGCCAGCATTCGCCCGAGTTTAATGCAATCGGTACCACAGCGGTACGGGTTTCGACGGCTAGGCGCGTGCCACCCGACTTGTATTTGCCTTTTTGCCCCACCGGGATGCGCGTCCCTTCGGGGAACATGATGATCCATTGGCCATCCGCGAGACGGCGCTTGCCTTGCGTGACCACCTGCTGGAAGGCGTTGCGGCCCTGTGAGCGGTTAATCGGAATCATGCGCAGCAGCGCCATGCCCCAGCCGAAGAAGGGGATCCACAGGATCTCGCGCTTGAACACGTAGACCAATGGGCGCGGCATGGCCTTGATCATGAAGACCGTCTCCCACGCCGACTGGTGCTTGGACAGCAGGATGGCCGGCGTATCGGGCAGGTTTTCGAATCCCTTGATCTCGTAGCGGATCCCGCACAGCACTTTGGCCAGCCAGATGCAGAAGTGGTTCCAGCGCGAGGTCACCCAGTAGCGCGTGTTGTACTTGAAGGGCGCAGCGAGCAGGCACACCCAAACCCAGGTCGCGGTCGCGACGACCATGATCGTGACAAACAAGAACGAACGCAGGAACAGGGCGGCGTTACGCAAGTGGCGTCTCCGTTAAAAAGTGAATCAGATGGGGATGTGCGCGGCCGCGGCCTGCACCTTGAGCAGCGAAGTGACCATCGCGGCGAGGTCCGGGAACACCTGCGTCCCGGGCGGCAGGCCGCCGGTCTCGAAGGTCTTCTGGCCTTTGCCAGTGAGGACCAGGTAGGGCACGCAGCCGCTCACGAAGCCGGCCTGCAAATCGCGCAGCGAATCGCCGACCGTGGGCACGCCTTTGAGGCTGATCTTGAAGCGCTTGGAAATCTCCTCGAACATGCCGGACTTGGGCTTGCGGCAGTCGCAGTTGTCGACTGCGGCGTGCGGGCAGAAGAAGATCGCATCCACCTGCGCGCCGACCTGCTGGGCGCTGGAGTGCAGCTTGTGGTGGATGGCGTTGAGGGTGGTGATGTCGAACAGTTCGCGCGCGAGGCCGGACTGGTTGGACGCCACCACCACGCGGTAGCCCGCCTGGTTCAAACGGGCGATCGCTTCCAGCGAGCCGGGAATGGGGATCCACTCGCCCGGAGATTTGATGAACTCCGGCGAATCGTGGTTGATGACCCCGTCCCGGTCGAGGATGATCATCTTCATGGTCGTTTCGTATTCCTTTACGCGGCCAGTTTGGAGATGTCCGCGACGCGGTTCATCATGCCGTGCAGGGACGAGAGCAGCGCCAGGCGGTTGTTGCGCAGGGCGAGGTCGTCGGCCATGACCATCACGTCATTGAAGAAGGCGTCCACGTCGTCGCGCAGCTGGGCCAGGGTTTTCAGCGTGCCGGTAAAGTCGCCCTGCGCGAAGGCGGCGTCCACGGAGGGCTTCACGCGCTCGATGGCGGCGTACAGGTTCTTCTCGGCCTGTTCCTGCAGCAGCTCCGTCTTCACGCCGCCCACTTCCACCTCGGTCTTCTTGAGGATGTTGGTGATGCGCTTGTTGGCGGCGGCCAGCGATGCGGATTCCGGCATCGCGGCGAAGGCCTGCACGGCCTCCAGGCGCTGCACGATGTCGTCCAGGCGGTCCGGATTCTGCGCCAGCACGGCTTCCACTTCGTTCACCGAGAAGCCGCGGTCGCGCAGCATGCCGCGCAGGCGGTCCAGCATGAAGGCGGTAACGTCCGCGGTCGGATCGGTGAAGCCGGCGCGCTCCTTGAACTGGTCGTGCGCGATGGCCAGCAGCTCGCTGATGCCCACCGGGAGGCGCTTCTCGACCAGCATGCGCAGCACGCCAAGGGCGTGGCGGCGCAACGCGAACGGGTCCTTGTCGCCAGTCGGCTGCAGGCCGATGGACCAGATGCCGACCAGGGTCTCCAGCTTGTCCGCCAAGGCGACGGCGGTGCCGGTGTTGGTGGCGGGCAGGGCATCGCCCGCGAAGCGCGGCTGGTAGTGTTCGGACGCGGCCAGCGCGACCTCTTCGTCCTCGCCGTCGTGACGGGCGTAGTAGGTGCCCATGATGCCTTGCAGCTCGGGGAACTCGCCGACCATGTCGGTCAGCAGGTCGGCCTTGGCCAGCAGGGCGCCGCGTTCGGCCAGCTGCACGTCGTAGCCCAGGCGCTGGGCGATGCCGCCGGCGATGCTCTCCAGGCGCACGGTGCGCTCGGCCTGCGTCCCGAGTTTGTTGTGGTAGACGACATTGGCCAGCTGCGGCAGGCGCGATTCCAAGGTCTTCTTCTTGTCCTGCTCGAAGAAGAACTTGGCGTCGGACAGGCGCGGGCGGACCACCCGCTCGTTACCGCCGATGATGTGGCGCGGGTCGTCGGTCTGCAGGTTGGAGACGATCAGAAAGCGCGAACGCAGCTTGCCATTCGCATCGGTCAGCGCGAAGTACTTCTGGTTGGTCTGCATGGTGAGGATCAGGCATTCCTGCGGCACGGCCAGGAACTCTTCCTCGAAGTGGCACTCGTAGACCACCGGCCATTCGACCAAGGCGGTGACTTCGTCCAGCAGGGATTCGGGCATCAGGGCCTGGTCGGCACCGGCCTTGTCCAGCAGGGAAGCGCGGATCTTTTCCTTGCGCGCGTCCACTGCGGGAATGACCTTGCCTTCGCTTTCCAGCGTCTGCGCGTACTGGTCGGCGTGCGCGATCGAAATCGCGCCGCCGTGTGACAGGAAGCGGTGGCCGTAGGTGTGGCGGCCGGCATCCAGCCCAAGCACCGAGACCGGCACCACGGCTTCGCCATGCAGCGCGATCAGCGCGTGCGCAGGGCGCACGAACTGCACGGTCGCGCCGTCCGGGCGCTGGTAGCTCATCACCTTCGGGATCGGCAGCTTGGCCAGCGTGTCCTCGATCACCGGCTGCAGGCCGACGGCGAGCGCGCTGCCGGCGGCGGTGTAATTCAGGAAGAAGCTCTCGGCCTTGCCGTCCTGCGCGCGTTCCAGCTGGTCCACGGTCATGTCGGCGCGGCCCATGGCAGCCAGCTTCTTGGCCAGCGGTGCGGTCGGCTTGCCTTCGGCGTCCAGTGCCACCGACACCGGCAGCACTTTTTCGCGGATCTGCTTGTCGGGCGAGGTGCCGCGCACATTGGTGATGGAGACCGCCAGGCGGCGCGGGCTCGCGTAGGAGGTGGCGACGCTGTCGGCTTCCAGGAAGTCGCGCGACTTCAGGCCGTTGACGATGCCGGACGCGAAGGCCGCGCCCAGCTTGGCCAGCGCCTTGGGCGGCAGCTCTTCGGTGAACAGTTCGACGAGGAGGGTCTGGTTCATGATTCGTTATTCTGTATTCAGGCAGCAGCGGGAGCGTCGGTCTTCGGGAGCATGGGGAAGCCCAGCTTTTCGCGCGAGTCGTAATAAGCCTGCGCGACGAGGCGCGACAGGGTGCGCACGCGGCCAATGTAGGCGGCGCGCTCGGTCACGGAGATGGCGCCGCGCGCGTCCAGCATGTTGAAGCTGTGCGAGGCCTTCATGATCTGCTCATACGCGGGCAGGGTCAGTTCCAGCTCGATCAGGCGCTTGGCTTCCGACTCGTGGTTCGCGAACTGCGCGAATAGCAGCTCCGTGTTGGCGTGCTCGAAGTTGTAGGTCGACTGTTCGACTTCGTTCTGGTGGAAGACGTCGCCGTAGCTCAGCTTCTTTTTGATGCCGTTTTCTTCCCACTCGGTCCACACCAGGTCATACACGTTTTCCACGCCCTGCAGGTACATCGCGAGGCGCTCCAGGCCATAGGTGATCTCGCCCAGCACCGGCTTGCAATCGAGGCCGCCGACCTGCTGGAAGTAGGTGAACTGCGTCACCTCCATCCCGTTCAACCACACTTCCCAGCCGAGGCCCCAGGCGCCCAGCGTCGGCGACTCCCAGTCGTCTTCCACGAAGCGCACGTCGTTCTGCTTCAGGTCCAGGCCGAGGGCTTCCAGCGAACCGAGATACAGGTCCAGGATGTTTTCCGGCGCAGGCTTGAGCACCACCTGGTACTGGTAGTAGTGCTGCAGGCGGTTGGGGTTCTCGCCGTAGCGGCCATCCTTGGGGCGGCGCGAAGGCTGCACGTAGGCCGCGCGCCACGGCTCGGGGCCGATCGCACGCAGGAAGGTCCCGGTGTGGAAGGTGCCGGCGCCGACTTCCATGTCGTAGGGCTGGAGCAGGGCGCAGCCTTGCTTGTCCCAGTAGGCTTGCAGCGTCAGGATGATTTGTTGGAAAGTGAGCATCGGTGTCGGGCGCCGCGCACGTTCGGCGCGGGGCATGAATGGGTTTGCAAATCGGCCAATTTTAGCATCCCGCGGCCGTGGCCGGCCGCAGGGATTTCGCTTGGCAGGGCAGGTCAGGCGCGGGCGCGGCGCGCGGAGAACCAGGCCCCCAGCAGGGCGAGCGCACCGAGGCCGAGGAACAGGGCGTTACCGAAGCGGATGTACGGCGTGCTCCCCGCCATGCCCTGCACGCTGGCTGTCAATACGCCGCGCGTGTAGTAAGCCAGCTTGGCTTGGACCTTGCCACGGCCATCGATGACGGCGGTGGCGCCGTTGTTGGTGGAGCGCAGCATCGGGCGGCCGGTTTCCAGGGACCGCATCTGCGAGATCTGCAGGTGCTGTGGAATCGCCACCGATTCGCCGTACCACGCCAGGTTGGAGACGTTGAGCAGCAGGGTGGCCGGTTGCGGCGCCTCGCGCAGCTGCTGGGCGATCTCCTCGCCAAACACGTCCTCGTAGCAGACGTTGGGCAGCACGCGCTGGTCCTTGATCGCGAACGGCGCCTGCACCGGCGCGCCGCGCGAGAAGTCGCCCAGCGGGATGGCCATCATGTCGGTGAACCAGCGGAAGCCGGTGGGGATGAATTCACCGAAGGGCACCAGGTGGTGCTTGTCGTAGCGGTAGGTCTGGCCGTTCGGCGCGAAGCCGCCGACCGAGTTGGCGAAATGGGTCGGGCTGTCCGCGAAGGGGATGCCGTAGATGATGGCGCTGTTGGTCGAGCGCGCGTAGTTGGCCAGGCTGGCCAGGTAGCCGACCGGCAGCTGCTGCGGGAAGGCGGCGATGGCCGTTTCGGGCGTGGCGATGAGGTCCGCGGGCGCCTCGGTGATCATGTTGCGGTACAGGTCCAGCGCCTGCACCAGGTGGCGCTCGTCGAACTTCTCGTCCTGCGAGATATCGCCTTGCAGCAGGCGCACCTTGATCGGCTGGCCGGCGGGCTGGGTCCACTGCCAGGTGTGCAGCCCTGCGCCGGTGGCGATCACGATCGCGAAGATCGAGATGCCCCACATGCGGGAACGCTGGGTGAGCATGGCGATGCAGGCGCCGCACAGCGCGGCCAGCACGCCGATGCCGTACACGCCGAGAATCGGTGCGAAGCCGCCCAGGGGCGCGTCGTTATGCGCATAGCCGGAAGCGGCCCACGGAAAGCCGGTGAACACCCAGCCGCGCAGCCATTCGCTCACGCCCCACATCACGGGCAGAACCAGCAGCAGGAAGGGCTTGACCTTGAGTGACCACTTGGTCCGCAGCCAGGACGCGACGCCCGTGGCGACCGCGCCATAGATGCCCATGTAGGCGCCCAGCAGCAGGATGGCGATGGCGCCGAGGATGGGATTCAGGCCGCCGAAGCGGGTGAGCGCGATGTACAGCCAGTGCATGCCCGCCACCGACCAGCCCAGGCCATAGGCCCAGCCGATCCAGGCGGCGCGCTTCGTATTCGCATCGATGCCGACCTGGTAGAACAGGAAGGCCAGCAGCGGGAACTGCAGCCACCACCAGCCGAAGGGCGCGAACGAAAAAAGGCTCAGGCCCCCCGCGAGGGCGGCGAACACCATCGGCCACGCGGTGGTGCGTGGCTTCCGGCGAGCGTTGGGATCGGGGGCGGGGCGGAAGCGGAAGCGCATCTAGTCCATTAATCTTGTTCGTCTTCGGCCTGGGGCAGCTTCTCGACGAGCAGGACGTGGATCTGGCGCGCGTCGGCGCGCAGCACTTCGAAACGCAGGTTGTCGATGTCGAACACGTCGCCCTTGTGCGGCATGCGGCCCAGGTGGTTGGCCACCAGCCCGCCGATGGTGTCGGCATCGTCCTCGGGCAGGTTGACGCCGATCTCCTCATTGAACTGCTCGACTTCCGTCAGCGCCTTGACGCGCCAGCGCGGGCCGAGCTGGCCCTCCTTGATGGAGAGGACGTTGTCTTCCTCTTCGTCGAAATCGTATTCGTCCTCGATGTCGCCGACGATCTGTTCCAGCACGTCCTCGATCGTGATCAGGCCGGCGACGCCGCTGTATTCATCCACCACGATCGCCATGTGATTGTGGTTGGCGCGGAAGTCGCGCAGCAGGATGTTCAGGCGCTTGGACTCGGGGATGTAGATCGCGGGGCGCAGCATGTCGCGCACGTCGAACGATTCCTCGGCGTAGTAGCGCAGCAGGTCCTTGGCCAGCAGGATGCCGACCACCTTGTCGCGGTCGCCCTCGATGGCCGGGAAGCGCGAATGCGCGGTGGCCAGCACGATGGGCATCCAGTCGTCGATGGGCTTGGAGATGTCGATGACATCCATCTGCGAGCGCGGGACCATGATGTCGCGCGCCGAGAGGTCGGACACCTGGAACACGCCTTCGATCATCGACAGCGCGTCGGCATCGATCAGGTTGCGCTGGTGGGCGTCGTGCAGGACTTCGAGGAGTTCGTCCCGGTTTTCTGGCTCGGGGGAGATGAGTGCGGTCAGCCGTTCAAACAGGGACCGGTGGTGCGGCTTGCCGTCATTTCTGACGTCTGAGGGATACTCGGGCATAGTTGGCGTGACGCCGTTGTTGCGAAGGGGGATAGGATACACCAAATCGGATTTTGCCCGTTTTTTGGGCAGGTGCGCGCGAGCTTCCGTGCGCTGTCGCGGCGGGCCTTGGCCTATATTGGTTTTCTCACCACACGCTCTGCAAGAAGGAAGGGGAAGCCATGCCTACGCTATCCATCAACGGCAAGGACACGACGCTCAACGTGCCGGACGATATGCCCTTGCTGTGGGCCCTGCGCGATGTCGCGGGCCTGACCGGGACCAAATTCGGCTGCGGAGTGTCGCTGTGCGGCGCCTGCACGGTCCACCTGGACGGGCAGCCGGTCCGCTCCTGCGTGACGCCGGTGTCGGCGGCGGTGGGCAAGGCCATCACCACCATCGAGGCGATCGGGCAGGACCCGGTCGGCCGCCGCGTGCAGGACGCGTGGCGCAAGATCGACGTGGTGCAGTGCGGGTACTGCCAGTCCGGCCAAATCATGTCCGCCACCGCGCTCCTGAAGGGCAAGCCGAATCCGACCGACGCCGACATCGATGATGCGATGGCCGGGAACATCTGCCGCTGCGGAACGTATGGACGGATCCGCAAGGCGATCAAGATCGCGGCGCAGGGAGGCCCGGCATGAGCACCACGCGGCGTGATTTCCTGAAGGTCGGTGCGGCGGCGGGTGGCGGCCTGCTGGTGAGCTTCTTCATTCCTGGCTGCTCGCGCAAGGACGAAGGCAATTCGGCGGCGCGGCAGGAGAAACCGCCGGAAGCGGCGGTGGGCGCGGCCACCAGCAACGTCACCGGCACGGACGCCGGGCTGCACCCGAATGCCTTCATCCGCATCGACCGCGCGGGCATCGTCACCCTGATCATGCCGAAAGTGGAGATGGGGCAGGGGACCTTCACCTCGATTCCGATGCTGATCGCGGAGGAACTGGGCTGCGACCTCTCCAAGGTGAAGCTGGAGCAGGCGCCTGCCAACAACGAACTGTACGGCGACCCGCTGCTGGGCGGGCAGGTGACCGGCGGCTCGACCTCGGTGCGGGGCGCGTGGAAGCCCCTGCGCACGGCCGGTGCGGCGGCGCGCGCGGTGCTGTTCCAGGCAGCGGCCAAGCAGTGGAATGTGGGGGCCGACTCGCTCACGGTGAACAATGGCGTGATCTCGCATGGGGCGTCCAATAGGTCGCTGCACTACGGGGAGCTGGTGGAGGCGGCGTCCAAGCTGGATGTGCCGAAGGAAGTGCAGCTCAAGGACCGCACGCAATTCCGCCTGATCGGCAAAAACCACTACCGCATGGACTCGGCCATCAAGACCGATGGCACCGCGCAGTTCGGGATCGACGTGCGGCTGCCGAACATGCTGGTGGCCACGGTTGCGACCTCGCCCGTCACCAATGGCAAATTGACAGGTACCCAGGACGACAAGGCGATGGCGGTGCCGGGCGTGCGCAAGATCCTCAAGATCGAGAATGCGGTGGCGGTGGCCGGGGACCACATGTGGGCGGCCAAGCAGGGCCTCGCCGCGCTGGCGCCGCAGTGGAACGATGGGGCGAACGGCGGCATGAGCAGCGCGACCATTGCGCGGGACATGGCGGCGGCGTCCAGCAAGGCCGGGGCGGTGGCGCGCAACGATGGGGACGTGAACAAGGCGCTCACTTCGGGCGGTGGGCGGCGCATCGATGCGGTCTACGAGCTGCCGTTCCTGGCCCACGCGACGATGGAGCCGATGAACTGCACCGTGCTGCTCACCAATGACCTGTGCGAGCTGCACGTCGGGACCCAGGTGCCCGCGCTGGCGCAGGGCGCAGCGGCCAAGGCGACCGGGCTGCCGCTGGAGAAAGTCAAGGTGTACAACCAGTATATCGGCGGCGGCTTCGGGCGGCGGCTGGAAGTGGACAACGTGACTCAGGCGGTGCTGTTCGCGAAGCAGATGGTCGGCCAGCCGCTCAAGGTGGTGTGGACGCGCGAGGAGGACATCCAGCACGACATGTACCGGCCCTATTACTACGACCGGCTGTCGGCCAAGGTGGATGACAAGGGCATGCCGGTGGCGTGGTTCCACCGCGTGACCGGGTCGTCGATCATGTCGCGCTTTGCCCCGGCGGCGATGAAGGATGGCGTCGACCCGGACGGAGTGGAAGGCGCGAAGGATGTGCCGTATGCGATCCCCAATGTGCGCGTGGAATACGTGCGGCACGAGCCGCCGGTGGCCACGGCGTTCTGGCGCGGGGTGGGGCCGACACACAATATCTTCGTGGTCGAGAGCTTCATCGACGAACTGGCGCACAACGCGAAGATCGATCCAGTGGCCTACCGGCGCGCACTGCTCACCAAGTCGCCGCGGCTGCTCACGGTGCTCAACACAGCGGCCGAGAAGGCCGGGTGGGGCAAGCCGCTGGCGGCAGTCGCCGGGCGCAAGATGGGGCGCGGGGTGTCGCTGCAGTTTGCGTTCGGGAGTTATATGGCGCAGGTGGCCGAGGTGTCGGTCGGCGCGGACAACGAGGTACGCGTGCACCGGGTGGTGTGCGCGGTGGACTGCGGGCAGGCCGTGAATCCGGACGGTGTCGTCGCGCAGATCGAAGGGGGTGTGATCTTTGGCGCCACCGCCGCGCTGTGGGGCGAAATCACCTTCGATAAGGGGCGGGTGCAGCAGTCCAACTTCAGCGACTACCGCATGATGCGGATGAACGAGGCGCCGGCGGTGGAGGTCTACATCGTCAACAGCACCGAGGATCCGGGCGGGATCGGCGAACCGGGGACGGCTTGCGTGTTCGCGGCGATTGCGAATGCGGTGTTTGCGGCGACGGGCAAGCGGGTGCGCCGGCTGCCGATTGCGAAGGCGCTGGCGGCGGCTCCCGCTGCGGCTCCGGCGGCAACGCCCGCGCGCGCCAAGGTCTGAACTCAGCGCGGGCTGACCAATTCGCTGGCCGGGCGGCTGGCGGTGGCGGGGGTGGCGATGCTGTAGATGGCGTCGAAGTTTTCGAGCGCGTCGTCCAGCACCAGGCAGCGGTCGCAGGGCGGTTTGCGGCCCGCGGGACGCGGCAGCGATGCGAGCCCGCACTTGCCGCCCGCACGGCACTGCCAGGCCGCGCCGCCATTGGTGCGCACGTCGATCGTGAAGCTGCCTTCGGTAGCAAAGTAGGCCGGCAGCGCGGGCGCGGCGCCGTCCGGCCGCTTCTTCATCGCATGGACGTTGCCGCTCAGGGTGAGCAGTTTGGCTCCGGGGTACCAGGCCAGCGCGGCCTGCAGGCGCTGGGCCGCCGCTTCGTCCGTGCCGCTCTGGAAGCAGACCGCCTGCTCGAAGGCGCTGCCCTGATTCTGGCGCAAGGCGCGCAGGTATTCCAGCAGCTGAACCATGGCGATGCTGGCACGGCCGTCATTGACCGTGGCCGGCCGCTGCCAGAACGCGGAGGCCAGCATGGCACGCCGCGCGGCAGCCACTTCGTCATCCGACGACTCGAGGAAGCGGTTGACCAGCTCCTCTTCCGACGGCGGCAGCTCCAGTCCGACGATGAACTGCTCGCCGTTGTCCGCGTACTCCTGCACGATGTTGGCAAACACCGCCACCGCCTGCTCGGTGCCATGCACTTCGCCGACAAACAGCGCGCGCGGCGTATAGCCAATGGTGGGGAGGATGCGCTCAGCCAGGCGGTGCTCGGCGGTGGGGGCGGGCGTCGCGGCGGTGCCGGCAGAGGCCGCGCTCGCGGCGAGCAGTGTGCCAACGACGAACGCGACATGCTGCCACGGCGTGCGGAGGAAGGGAGTCATGGCGTTCGGAGGGAATGGACCGAACGCCGAGTTTAGCGATGCATCTAGCCCCTCGATTGAGGCGCATCAAAGCATCGCTGCCGTCACTTGTACGCTACAGGTACGGGTCGGGGTAGCCCAGGCCTTCGAGGATGGAGGCTTCGAGGTTTTCCATCTCCTCGGCATCCGTCTCTTCCATGTGGTCATAGCCCTGCGCGTGCAGCACACCGTGCACGATCAGGTGCGCGACGTGCTCCTCGATCGTCTTCTTCTGCTCTTCGGCTTCCTTGAGCAGGACGTCGGTGCAGAGAATGATGTCGGCGCGGGTCGGTTCGTTCTCGTCCTCGGTGTAGGCGAAGGTGAGCACGTTGGTGGCGTAGTCCTTGCCGCGGTAGTCGCGGTTCAGGACCTGGCCTTCGGCGGTGTCGACGAAGCGGATCGCCAGCTCGGCGTCCGCCATGAGGGCGGCCTGCACCCACTTGCGGATGGTGGGGCGGGGGATGGTCTCCTGCAGCCGCTTGTCGGCGTACTGCACGGAGAGCGTGAGCTTATTTTTTGGTGCGGGCATTGCGGGTGGCCGGTTTGGGGAGAGGGATCAGTTCCTGCGCCGAGGCGTGCGTTTCGTACGCATCGACGATGCGCGCGACCAGCGGGTGGCGCACCACGTCGGCCGACGAGAACTGCGTGAAGGCGATGCCGCGCACGTCGCGCAGCACCTGCATGGCGTCCACCAGGCCGCTCTTCATGGTCTTGTGCAGGTCGACCTGGGTGACGTCGCCGGTGACCACGGCCTTGGAGCCGAAGCCGATCCGGGTGAGGAACATCTTCATCTGTTCCACGGTGGTGTTCTGCGCCTCGTCGAGGATCACGAAGGCGTGGTTCAGGGTGCGCCCGCGCATGTAGGCCAGCGGCGCGATTTCGATGACCTGTTTCTCGAACATCTTCTGGGTGCGGTCGAAGCCCAGCAGGTCGTACAGCGCGTCGTACAAGGGGCGCAGATACGGGTCCACTTTCTGCGACAGGTCACCGGGCAGGAAGCCGAGGCGCTCGCCCGCTTCGACGGCAGGGCGGGTGAGGATGATGCGCTTGACGGCGTCGCGCTCCAGCGCATCCACCGCGCAGGCGACGGCGAGGTAGGTCTTGCCGGTGCCGGCCGGGCCGATGCCGAAACTGATGTCGTGCTCCAGCACGGCCTTCAGGTATTCGATCTGGTGCGGGGTGCGGCCGCGCAGGTCGGCGCGGCGGGTCTTGAGGGTGGGGCTGACCAGTTCTTCCGGCTCGCCGTCGTCATCGTCCGCCGCTTCCGCTTCCGGCTCCGGCTTGGGGATGTGCGGCTTGATGCCGGTGCGCTGCTCGACGAGGGCCAGCTGCACCTCCTCGATCGGCACGATCTTGTTGGCCACCGCGTAGAAGCGTTCCAGGATCTCGACCGCACGCTCGGCGTTGGCACCGCTGACGATGAATTTTTCGCCGCGGCGGAAGATGGTCACGTCCAGCGCCGCCGAGATCTGGCGCAGGTTCTCGTCCAGCGGCCCGCACAGGTGGGCCAGCCGCGTGTTATCGAGGGGCTCGGGGATGAAGTACGACGGCTGTTGAGGAGTCTTTTTCAAAGGGCTTACGACGCTTTCGCAAGTTCGGCTGCGCTGGCGACCAGTTCACCGCGCAGGGAGTAATGAAGGGTTTCGGTGATACGAGTATCGACCAGCTGGCCCACGAGCGACGCACCGTTCGCGCCGCCGTCGAACACCACCACGCGGTTGTTCTCGGTGCGGCCCTGCATTTCACCGTCGCCCTTCTTGGACGGGCCGTCGACCAGGATACGCTCGACGCGCCCGACCATGCCCGCGCTGATGCGGCGGGTCTGCTCGTCCACCACGGCCTGCAGATGCTGCAGGCGGCGCAGCTTGACCTCGTGCGGGGTGTCGTCTGCCAGGTTGGCGGCCGGGGTGCCGGGGCGCTTGCTGAAGATGAAGCTGTAGCTGTTGTCGAAATTGACGTCCGTGATGAGCTTCATCAGCGCGTCGAAGTCGGCGTCGGTCTCGCCGGGGAAGCCGACGATGAAGTCCGAGGAGATGGTGATATCCGGCCGCACGGCGCGGATACGGCGGATGATGGACTTGTATTCGAGCGCCGTGTAGCCGCGCTTCATGGCGCCGAGGATCTTGTCCGAGCCATGCTGCGCGGGCAGGTAGAGGTGGTTCACCAGCTTGGGCACCTTGGCGTAGGTATCGATCAGGCGCTGGGTGAATTCCTTTGGGTGGCTGGTAACGAAGCGGATCCGTTCGATGCCCGGAATTTCGGCCACGTACTCGATCAGCAGCGCGAAGTCGGCGATGGTGCCGTCTTCCATCGGGCCGCGGAAGGCGTTCACGTTCTGGCCCAGCAGGGTCACTTCGCGCACCCCTTGGGCGGCGAGGCCCGCGACTTCGGTCAGCACGTCCTCGAAGCGGCGCGAGACTTCCTCGCCGCGGGTGTAGGGCACCACGCAGTAGGAGCAGTACTTGCTGCAGCCTTCCATGATGGAGACGTAGGCGGTGGCGCCTTCCACGCGCGCCGGCGGCAGGTGATCGAACTTTTCGATCTCGGGGAAGCTGATGTCCACCTGGGCGCGGCCGGAGTCGCGGCGCAGCTGGATCATCTGCGGCAGGCGGTGCAGGGTTTGCGGGCCGAACACCATGTCCACATACGGCGCGCGCTTGACGATGGCGGCGCCTTCCTGCGAAGCGACGCAGCCGCCCACGCCGATGATCAGGTCGGGCTTGGCGGTCTTCAGCTCGCGCAGGCGGCCCAGGTCGGAGAACACTTTTTCCTGGGCCTTCTCACGCACGGAGCAGGTGTTCAGCAGGATCACGTCCGCGTCTTCCGGCGTTTCAGTGCGCACCAGGCCATCGGAGGCGCCGAGGACGTCCGCCATCTTGTCGGAGTCGTACTCGTTCATCTGGCAGCCGAAGGTTTTGATGAAGACTTTTTTCTGCATGGTGAGCCGTGAATGGTGATCAGTGCGCCCGCGCCGGCGGCAGGGCAAGAGCGGAAGTTTACCGTAATTCCAGGGTGCCGGCCAAAATCCCTGCTTGCCAAACGGGCGCCGATATGATCAAAATGGCATTGCTTTTCGTAAAACTATCTCTACAGTAAAAGCAGATCAATATAACAAGGGGAGCGCAGATGGCGAATGTGGGACTCGTGAACAGCACCAGCCAGGCGGTGCACCAGCTGCGGCAGGACGCCCAGCGGCAGCAGGACAGCAAGTCCACCGCCGAGGCCAGCCAGGTGAAACAGCAGCAGGAACAGATGAAGCCACGGCAGGATCCGGAAGCACAGCACATCAAGGAGCAGGCCCAGGCGGCGCAGCAGGAAGCGTACGCGCACCGCGTGCAGGCCGCGCGCCAGGCGGCCGAACAGCAATCGGTGCAGCAGCGCGTGGGCGGGAAGATCGACGTCAAATCCTAATTGCTCTGGAATCAATATTTTTATTGTAATTCCTTGTGATTTCGCAAACAAAGTGTCGTTCTTGTGAGAACTCACGAACATTTTTTCATCATAATTTTTCACAGTTGATGAAAACAATGTCTTGCGTGCGCCGCTAAATGGCCTCATGTGTTGAAATGTGTTTGTGACAAGGTTTCCACGTGATAGCTTGATTTTTAACAAACGGCAGCCTGTCGCGGTCGAGCGAGCCAGGCAGGCAAGGCATCAATAATTTTTGTTAAGAATGCAAGTAGTGGAAGCAGGTCGCGCTGCGGAGAGGCGCACTATTTCAACTAACGTGAGTGAGGAAAATCATGGCACAGCATCACGCTCTGGCATCTCAAGAAAGTTACAACCCGAATCACCTGCTCGACATCCTGCTGGGCAAAATGCAACTGAAGAACGACGCTGCGCTGTCGCGGATGCTGGAAGTGGCCCCGCCGGTCATCTCCAAGATCCGCCACCACCGCCTGCCGGTGGGCGCCTCGCTGCTGATCCGCATGCATGAAGTCACCGGCATGAGCATCCGCGACCTGCGCGACCTGATGGGCGACCGCCGCACCAAGTACCGCCTGTCCGACGCCCAGGGCCGCCCGAAGCCCGAGCAGAAGGCTGCGATGGAAGCTGCCGCCGCCGCGGCTGCACAGCAGGGTCAAGCACAGGGCCAGTCCCAGCAATCGTCCGGGGCCTCGTCCGCTGCCAGCGAAAACAAAGGCTCGGGCAATGCACAATAATGCGCTGGCATGGCAGCAGTCGTGACTGCCGTGCCATGCGTTAATGCGACTTGCCCGGCGTAGGGTCTACGTCGGGTGTCCTTCCGGTCCGGAGCATCGCACTCCGGCAACACTTTCCTTGCCTTGCAGCAGGGGTTCCCGTACATTGGTGCTGAAGCAACCGCTATCGAGCGCGCATGTTCAGCATCCAGAGCCGTCTCAAACTTCTGTTCGTCCTGATTGTCACGGTCGTGCTGACGATCTCGGGCAGTTACGCGCAGTATTCCCTCGGTAAGGATCTCGAAGAAAGCCACCAGCGGCTGCGGCAGGGCGTGCTCACGCGCTTGCAGATCAGCTTGCCGTCGGCGCTGTGGGACCTGGACAAGTCCAAGGTCGACAGCATCGTCGAGGCCGAGATGCTGCCGCCGGAGGTGCTGGCGATCCGGGTCTACGATGCCTCGGTCGGCCTGTTCTCGGGCAAGGCGCGCGAGCCGGACGGACGGATCGGCCCGCTGGGCAGGGACGAGCCGGTGGGCGACAAGGTCGAGGCCGCGCTGGTGTTCTCGGACGCCACCACCTCCTCGGCCAAGCCGGTCACGGTTGGCAAGGTCACCATCTATTTCACCCGGGAGCAGATCACGGCGGCGCTGCAGCATGAATTGCTGCGTAAGGTCGCCGAGATCCTGCTGCTGGACACCATCCTCGTACTGGCGCTCTCGGCCAGCTTGCGGGTGATCTTCGAGCCGTTGAAGAGCCTGCGCGACCGCCTGTTCGACCTGGCCACGCGCGGCTCGGAGGTGGAAGAGCTGCCCGAGCGCCGGCGCGATGAGGTCGGCGACGTGATCCGTGGCTTCAACCAGATCCAGCGGCGCATGAAGTCGACCCTGGAGCACACGCGCGAGGCGGAAGACCAGGCGCGCCGCTCGGCCGAGGAAACGGCGCGCGCGCTGCAGGAGCTGCGCCAGACCCAGGAGTCGCTGCTGCAGGCCGAACGGCTGGCCTCGCTCGGCGGGCTGGTGGCGGGCGTGGCGCATGAGATCAACACGCCGGTCGGCATCGCGCTGACCAGCGCTTCGGTGCTGAAGGCCGCCACGGACGAGGTCCAGGCCGCCGTCCACACGACCGGCCTCAAGAAATCCGAAGTGCTGCGCTACCTGGACACGGCCAGCGAAAGCGCCAGCCTCATCATGAACAACGCCTACCGCGCGGCGCATTTGATCCACAGTTTCAAGCAGATCGCAGTGGACCAGACCAGCGAGGCGCGGCGCCCGTTCGGGCTCAAGGAGTACGTGGAAGAGATCGTCTCCAGCCTGCAGCCCAAGCTGAAGAAGACGCCGATCCGCCTGTCGATTTCCTGCCCGGCCGACGTGGTGCTGGACAGCTACCCCGGCGCCTTCGCCCAGGTGATCACCAACCTCACCCTCAACTGCGTCGAGCACGCGTTCGACATCGACACCGCCGGCCACATCCAGATCGATGCGCGGCTGGACGGCGACATGGTCGAGCTGCACGTGAAAGACGACGGCAAGGGCATCCCGCCGGACATCCTGGACCGCATCTTCGACCCCTTCTTCACCACCCGCCGCGGGCAGGGCGGCACCGGCCTGGGCCTGAACATCGTGTACAACCTGGTGGTCAAGCAGTTTGCGGGCACCATCACGGTGGCCAGCACGCCGGGGCAGGGCACCCACTTCACCCTGCGCATCCCGCGCGTGACTCCGCAGGCCGAGACCGAGCCGCGCCCGGCCGCGCTGGCCTGATCCGGTTCAGCGGCCCCGGCCGATCTGTTGTATTCTCGCCATGCTTCGCGCCGGGTCGCCGGCGCCACCGGAATACATCGGAAAGGATCACCATGAAACTGTTCTTTGCCCCGGGCACGTGCGCGCTGGCGCCCCACATCGTGCTGCACGAGCTCGGCATCCCGCATGACAGCCAGAAGGTCAACCTGCAGACCAAGGAGCTCGACGGCGGCGGCGATTACCGCGCCATCAACGCCAAGGGCTATGTGCCCGCGCTGCAGCTCGACAATGGGGAACTGCTGACCGAAGGCCCGGCCATCATGCAATACTTGGCCGACATGGCCGCCGACAACCACGGCCTGCTGGCGCCGTGCGGCCAGCTGGCGCGCTACCACACCGTCGAATGGCTGAACTTCATCAGCAGCGAGATGCACAAGAACTACGGCGCCCTGTTCAACCCGCATGGCTCGGACGAGATGCGTGCGCAGGCATACTCGACGCTGAAGAAGCGCTACGAATACACCGAGGCGCAGCTGGCCGGGAAGGAGTACCTGACGGGCAGCCAGTACACGCTGGCCGACGTCTTCTTCTACGTCGTGACCGACTGGGCCGGACACGTCAAGTTCGACCTCGCGCCGTTCCCGCAGGTGCGCGCGCTGCATGCCCGCGTGGCCGCGCGCCCCGCCGTGCAGGCGGCGCGGCAGCATCAGCGCTGAGGGAATTTTTTTCTGGTTTCTGGTCCAAAAGAGAAATAAAAATCCACTTGTTTCACCCCACTTCACTGTCAACAAGGAGAACAATATGACCCGCACCCTGCGCGCCCTGGGCGCCAGCCTCGTCCTGGCCACCGTGGCCGCTCCGGCCGCCTTGGCCGCCTCCGCCGCGCCCGCGCCCGTCAAGTCGCTGCGCGTGTACGTGCTCGACTGCGGCACCATCGACGTGGCCGACATCTCGCAGTTCAGCCCCGGCGTGAATGTCGGCAAGCACAAGAAGCTGACCGACACCTGCTACCTGATCGCGCATCCGAAGGGCACGCTGGTGTGGGACACTGGCCTGCCGGACGCGCTGGCCGAGAAAAAGGATGGCATGGACATGGGCAAGTCCTATCACCTCAAGCGGGACCGCACCCTGGCCAGCCAGATCAAGGCCATCGGCTACGATCCCCTGCAGGTCACCTATCTCGGCATCTCGCACATGCATTTCGACCACATCGGCAACGTCGGCCTG
Source organism: Zemynaea arenosa (assembly GCF_004614185.1). GTDB lineage: Bacteria > Pseudomonadota > Gammaproteobacteria > Burkholderiales > Burkholderiaceae_D > Telluria > Telluria arenosa. The sequence continues at coordinate 38,778 of NZ_SPVF01000142.1, forward strand.
TTCCCGAAATCGACCCTGCTGATGCAGAAGGAAGAATACGCGAGCGCGTTCGGCCCGGACGCGGCCAAGTACGGCAACGACCCGAAGACCTATCCGACCCTGAAGGACAATCCGGTCCAGGAACTCACCGGCGACCATGACGTGTTCGGCGACGGCAGCGTGGTGATCAAGCGCGCCATCGGCCATACCCCGGGCCACCAGTCGCTGTTCCTGAAGCTGCCCAAGACCGGCAACGTGGTGCTGTCCGGCGATCTGGCCCACTTCACGGAAAACTGGGCCAACCGCCGCGTGCCCAGCTTCAACTATGACAAGGAGCTGTCGGTAAAGGCCATGAACGAGATGGGTGACTTCCTGAAGGCTAACAAGGCGGTGCTGTGGATCCAGCACGACTACGAGCAGAACGCGCAGATCAAGCACGCGCCCGCTTTCATCGAGTAACGGTAGCATGCGGCCCATGAACACGACGGATATGCGCTGTTACGTCGCACTTCTTCGCGGCATCAATGTGGGGCGGGCCAAGCGGATCGCGATGGCCGACCTGCGGACGCTGATCGGCGAGCTCGGCTTTGTCGAGGTGAAGAGCGTACTCAACAGCGGGAACGTCGTGTTCCAGGGCCAGCGCGCCCAGCCCAAGGCCATCGCCACCCGCATCGAGGAAGCGCTGGTGATGAAGGTCGGGGTGACGGCGCGCGTCACCGTGCTGGCCAGCGACGAGCTGGCCGAGGTGGTCGATGAGAATCCCCTGCTCGATGTGGCCACCGAGCATTCCCGCCTGATGACCTTCATCCTGACCAAACCGAAGGACCGGGCCCTGGTCGAACCGCTGACCGCCATGGACTGGGGCCGCGAGGCGCTGGCCGTGGGCACGCGCGCGGCCTATGTGTGGTGCCCCGAAGGCATCCTGGAAAGCCGCGCCGCCGCCGCGGTCGGCAAGGCGCTGGGCGACGGCACCACGTCGCGCAACTGGAGCACGCTGTGCAAGGTGCACACGCTGTGCCAGGCGGCAGCGACCGTCTGAACCGCCGCTAGGACACGTCCGGCGGCTCGAACTTCTCCCGGCTCAGCACGCGGCTCGCGCGCACGCCGACCAGGATCACGCCGATCAGCATCATCACCACGATGTGCGGCTCGGGGATTTCCGAAAAGGGTATGAACACGATGGCACCTGTGCAAAGGATGGAGGGACGACCCTTCATCCATTAAAGCACAGGCGCTGTGGAATACCAGCCGCGCGGCCAGCCGTGCGCGGTTCGGCGCTCCGCCCGGCTCAGCGTGGCGTGACGGTGATGGTGGTGCCGCGCAGGTCGATGTTCTTGATGTCGATGCTGCCGAAGCTCGGCCCGCTGGTCGCGCCTGCCACGCGGATGTTCTTGAAGCTGATCTCGCCGATCGTGCTCGGCAGCCGCAGGGTGATCGAGCCGTCCTTGTTGATGTGCGAGACCGAATTGGCCGGATCGTAGACCACGTCCTTGACCGTGGTGGTCGCGCCCAGCAGCATCGAGAGCGGATTGAAGATCTTGGACATCTCCGTCAACACCCGCATGCCATCCGGCGTCTGCATGATGCTGGCAGCCGCGCGCGCCGGGTCGATCTGCGTCCCGTGCGCGTTCAAGTAGGACAGCTGCATCTCGGCATGGCGCGCCTGTTCCTGCAGGGCCTGCTCGGGGATACCCTGGGCCGCGATGCTGCCGAGCTCTTCGTCGGTCAGCGGACGCATGCTGCCGCCCGTGCCGGCCCCCTCGGCGGCCCCCCGATCTTCCTTCTCCGAATTCAGCGAGCGCACCGCCACCGCCGCCGCCGGCGCCACCGCCACGGCCGCGTAGGCTTGCAGCGGGCCGAGCAGGGCCGTGGCCACCCCCGCGGCCAGGCGCAGGTTGCGCTGGCGCCGGATCGCGCTCTGGATCTGGCGGTCGGTGATGACCTTCCAGTCCGCCAGAATCTCACCGAGGCGCTTGCCGCTGCGGCCCTGTTCCTCGATCGCCTTGTTGAGCAGGTCTTCCGAGATCAGCTTTTTGCCAAGCAGAATCTGGCCGAGCTGGGAGCGCTTGTCGTTCTGGTAGAGCCAATCCATGGTTGTTCTCCTTGAAGGGCGGCATCAGCGGCTTACGGAGTGACGGCGGCGCGCAGGCGCAGGCCGATTTTTTCCTGCAGCGCCGCCATCTCCGGCTTGATCTGGCCCTGCAGCTGCGCGGCCACGCTTTCCCCGATGGTCTTTTGCAGCTCGGGCGCCAGCGCCTCGAACTTGGCGCGGAGCGGCGACTCCAGGAAGGCGGCCAGCTGCTTCAGTTCCTCTTCGCTGAACTTCTCGGCCAGCATGGGCGCGATCTTGGTCTTGACCGCGGTCTGGGTGCTGGCTTTCACCAGCGGCGCGTTCTTGGCAAAGAACTTTTCGGCCTCGGCCGTGATGTCCTTCATGGCCGCCTCGGCCTTCTCGGGCGTGGCGCGGCCCTGCAGCATGGCGCGCGACTGGCGCACCGATTCCGCCACTGGCGCCTGCAGCATGGCCAGCCCGACGTTCTCGGTGTGCATCTTGGCGAGCACGCGGTCCACCAGCGCCTGCTTGGATGCGGGCACCGCCTGCGCGGCGCATGAGCCCGCCGCGCAGAGCGCGAGAGCGGCTAGGGTCAACTTCAGCATGGGAATCTCCTTGTACGTTGTTCAGAATGGCCGCGTGAACGAGACGCCGAAGTAGCGCACGATCAGGTCGCCCGACACAGTGGTCGCGGCGTAGGGGTTGTAGATCAGGTTGAAAAAGCCGTCGCAGTTCAGGTTGCAGTCGGTGCGGGCCGGCACGTTGTAGGTCCCCTTCATGTAGCTGCCCGTCACGTTGAGTTCGGCGCCGTTGTGGAACTGGTAGCGTACTCCCACGCTCTTGAGTTTGGTATCGGGCAGCGGCGTCAGCAAGCTGATCTTGTCGCCGGGGATCGAGCTCTTGCGCGGCTCGTAGCCGAACCGCAACGTCAGCGACTTGGTGGGGAACAGCTGCAGCCCGTAGGCCATGTTGGTCACGCTGCGGAAACCCATCGGGAAGGTGGCTTGGGTCGAGTTGGCGTGGCCGAACAGGCGCGCCATCTCCAGCAGCTTGATGCTCTGGTCGAAACGGAAGGTCAGGTATTCCCACTTTTTCCAGTCCGCATACATGGCGTCGACGTTGAGCTGCGCGTAGTCGGTGACTTTCAGCTTCATGCCGACCTGGACGCGGAATGGGAAGGGGATCTTGGCGGTCAAGTTGCCGCTCTGGTACTCGGGAATCTCCTGCGGCAGTGCGGCCACGCCCGCCACGATCGGCCCCAGCAGCGAACTGTTCAGGCCTTTCACGAACTGGCGCAGCATCGGCTCGCTGTGGAAGTTGTAGGTGCCGACGAAAGTGGTCGAGGTGCCGCCCTGGTACACCGCGCCCAGCGCGAACCAGGGCTTGGGTTCCCACAGCACGCCCAGGTTGACCGTCGGGTCGAACGAGGAGTGCATGTCGAAGTCGATGTTGGCGGCCTTTTTGAACGGGTCCACCATGCCCTCGGGGCCGCCGCCGCACAGGCCGAAGGTCAGCGTGTCGATGATATTGCCGCTGCCGTTCGGACACACGCCTTTCTGCAGCGCGCCGACCGTCCCCAGCAGCTTGTTGGGCGCGCGGAAGTCGGTGTTGATGGCGAAGTTGGCGTAGGCGATCGGCACCGAGATGCCGACCTTGAGCGTGTCGGTCAGCTTGTAGCCGATCGCGGGCGACAGGTAGACCAGGCGCTGCAGCTGGATCAAACGGCCGTCGAAACGGCCGGGGTCGTTAGCATCCTTGGTGCGGTCGATCGACATCGCCTGCGACAGGTAGACGCCGGTGGCAAAGGTCAGCCGCGAGCCCGGGTTGTTCCAGGAAAAGCCGAGCCCGGGCACCACCACCGCAGGCAGGCGCGCCTTCGGGATCCCGAGGAAGGGCAGGGCCATCGCCTGGCGCACCGGACCGGTCTCGGTGTTGTTGATCGGGTCGTCCTTGAAGCCGCCGATATCGATGTCCGGCGCGGTCTTGAACTTGCTGTGCGCGCGGATCGAGGCGATGAACAGCGTGTCCGTGTGCTGGTAGCCGGTCAGGCTGGCCAGCCCGGCCGGATTGAAGTGGATCGATTCGATGCCGCCTGGGTCGGCCGTCACCGCATTCCCCAGCGCCATCGCGCGCGGGCTCACCACCAGGTTGTCCGTGACCCCGGCGTGGACCAGGCCGGCACTGCCGGCCAGCAGGCCCGGGAGGAGATAGCGCTTCATCGGACGCTCGTCTGAATCACGGACGTCAGAAGCTCAGCGGCAGGCTGACGTCGATGTTCATGTTCGGCGCCGCGGCGGTCAGGCCGATGCCGACCACCACGTTGAGCGTGGTCTTGGGCGACATGCGGTAGCCCGCGCCGATCGACAGGATGCCGGCGGACTGGGTACTGGTCTTGGCCTCGCGTCCGTTGTCGAAGGACAGGCGCGAACCTGCCGAGATCTGCTCCTGGAAGGAGAACGAGGTGGTGATCTTGTACGACAGCGCATAGGCGAAGCCCATGCCGAAGCCGATGGTCGAGCCTGGCCGCACGGTCTTCAGCTTGGCGCCGCCGATGTTCTGCGACAGGTGCTTGGCGGGCGCGCTGGCGCCCACGTTGAACGACCCGAACAGGGCCACCGGATCGACGATCTTGTTCACGTTCATACCCAGGGTCAGCGTGGTCAGGCCGGAGCCGGTCGCCAAACCCTTGCCGGGATCGACCTTGAACGGGCTGTCGCCGGTCGGCAGGCGCAGGCTGCTGGTGAAGGTCAGCGAGGCCTGGTCGCGCTGGGCCGAGAACGGCTGCACGCGGGCGCCTAGCGTGATGTCGCCGATGCTGTTGGAGGTGCCGTTGAAGGTGTCGCTGTCCGAGTAGCGCGACACGAAGGGCAGGGTGACGCTGGCGGTGACGTTGTCGCGCAGGCCGTAGTCGACCAGCAGGGTGTTGGTGAAGGTGTGCGAGTTCTGGTTCTCGATCGAGAACAGGGTCGCGTTGCCGGACGAAAGGTCGGTGTTGATCTTCTCCTGGCCGATGTAGGCGTAGTTCAGGTCGTAGGTCAGCAGGGTCTGGCCGCGCTTGATCAGGGTGTACTGCTTGTCGACCGCGGTCAGGGTTTCCTTAAGCAGGCTGGTCTGGTCGGTGTCGTCGGCCTTCTTGGCGAGCGCGTCGCGCACGGCCTCGCTGGTCGGCTGGGCGGGCTGCTGCTGCGCGTGGACGGCGGGCAGGGCGGCCAGGGCGCTGGCGGCGAGGGCGAGGCGGAAGCGGTTCTTCATGGCGGATCCTTCAGGCAGGCGTGTGTTTCGATTCATTGTTTGTGGATGGAGATGCCGCCCTGCCCATTGAGCAGGCGTTCCATCGCATGGGCATTGCTGATCGGACCGAGCGTCGCGCGGCCGCGGATGCGGTCGGGGTCGATCACGCCGAGCTCCTGGTCGGTCAGGGCCAGCTGGGCGACGGCGGGCTTGTCCTTGGGCGGGTAGACCAGGAACAGCGTGTTGCCATCCCACAGGGTGGCAAACTCGGTCACGGAAAAGGTGATGTTGCCCATGGCCGGGTCGGCCACGAACACCAGGCCGTCGCGCACGCCGCGGAACACCACGAAGTGCTTGAAGCCGGCGTAGTCGATCGGCACGATGGCCGGGTCCTTCAGCTCCTCCAGGTCCTTCATCTCGGCCTTGAAGCCGGCCGACTGCACGCCCAGCGAGGCCACATAGCGCTTCATGTCCAGCAGGGAAAAGCCGCGGCGGGCGATGATCTTGTCCTTCTCGCCTTTGTCCATCATCCCTTCCATCGAGTCCTGTTCGGACACTTTGATACCCAGGTGATAGTTGAGGATGGTGACCAGCGCGGCCGAGCCGCAGCTGTAGTCGTAGGCCTGGTGGACGATGTGCTTGAACTTGAGCTCGGACATCGGCTCGATCTTGACCAGCCGCTCGCCCGCGCCGCCGCCGACCATGGCGGGGGACAGGTCGAACTGGTCCAGCGGCCGGTCGGCCGGTTCATGGCGCGACCATAGGCCGGTGCCGCCCAGCACCACGGCCAGGATGCCCAGCAGGACTGTGTACATGTCGTCTCCTCCGGACTGGCTGCGTGGCCAATCCCTGTTTGGATGTCCCTTTGCACCGGGCCGCTCTTATTCGTTAAGCGGTCTCTACCGATGACGCCAAAAACGTGTCGTCTTTGCCACGAATCCGGGGAACATATCCTATTTTCGATGCAGCAAACTTGATCTGATGCTATAAAACGCTATCGTTTTTGTTAAAAAACGTTCATCGGGGACAGCGCTTCATGAAAACGTGGGATCGCATCAGCTCGGCCTTGGGCTGCCAGCCGGCGGTCAGCACGGACGTGCGCGGGGCCATGCCGCTGCGGGTGGACCGCTACATCTTCCAGCTCAACCAGTGCGAGGTGCCCTCGCTCGACAGCATGGTGCTGCTGTGCCTGCTCGGCGGCGCGCGCGCGACGGTGGGCCGCAAACCGACCAGCCAGTTCAATTTCATTCCCAGCACCTCGGCCCTGTTCCAGCCGGGCTTTGCCAGCCGCTGGAACTTCGGCGGCGCGGTCGACATGGCCATCATCCATTTCCTCGATGAGTCGGCCGACAACGTGCAGCGTCTCAAGCGCCTGCTGGGCGCACGCGGGCGTTCGGCCCACTTCTCCGATCCGCTGGTGGCGGCCGGGGCGCAGCAGATCGTCTCGGAAATCTCGCGCGTGACCCAGCCGGACCTGGCCTTTGTCGAGCGCGTCTCAATCCTGATGGTGGAGCAGGTGTGCCGCGTGCTGGACGGGCGTGCCGGCCCCAGCGGGCCGGCCGACGCTCTGCAGCTGGGCCGGCTGCAGCACGTGCTCGAATGGATGCAGAACCATTTGTCGGAAGAGTTGTCCAACGCCGAACTGGCCGAGCGGGCCGGCGTGTCCGAATCCCATTTCCGCCGCATCTTTCAAGAAGCGATGGGCGTCACGCCACACCGCTACGTCATGCAGTTGAGGCTGGAAAAGGTGCGCGAGCTGCTCACCCGCACCAGCTTTTCCATCGCCCGCGTGGCCGCCCAGTGCGGGTTCAACAGCCAGAGCCACATGACGGCCTGCTTCAACACGGCCTACGGCATCACCCCGGCGCGGGTGCGCCAGCAGGCCCGCCTGCACGCGCCTTGAGCCGTCGTTACGGGCCGCGGATGGGCTCGCTTTCGGTAAAAACGCAACACTTCGCCGCCGTGACGCACGCTTGCGCACGCTCAAACTCGGCAATTCGGCTCTCGATATGATCGCTTTTTGATAAAGACGGGATCATTTTTTAACGCTGCACAAGAAACGAGCGCCACATAATAAAAAACAGCTCGCGGATGACGGGCAGCAAAATAAGAAATGCGGAGACGATCATGGGCAAAGTTCACGGCGCGCGCCGCCTGGCGTGGGGCGGGGTATGAAGTATTCCTCGGCCACGGACGTCGTCCGGCGCATCAAGGTCTGCCTGGCAATGGATGGGTTCGACGTCGAGCGCCTGTTCCACCAGGCGGGGCTGGACCAGATCGATGTCGACGAGGACAGCCACGACATCCAGGCGGTCTCGGACAAATTCAGCCTGCTGTGGGAAAAGCTGGCGGAGGTGTCCGGCGACGACCTGCTGGGCTTCCGCGTGACCTCGCCGCATCCGCTCAGCTGGCTCGGCGTGCTCGGCCACGTGATGCTGGCCTCGCCCAATCTCAAGACCGCGGCGGATAGCCTGCTGCGCTACATGCCGCTGGTCACACCGACCGTGCGCGCCTCGATCGAGCATGACGGCGACCGCACGCTGATCGCCCTGCACCTGGTCGGCGGCAAGCGGGCCGTGCCGCACCAGCGCTACGATTTCACCTGGTCCATGCTGCTGTCCACCATGCGCTTCGTGGTGCAGCAACCGGAGTTGCACCCGGTGGCAATGGAGTATGCCTTCCCGGTGCCCCCGGAGAGCCGTCCCTATGAGGAGCGCTTTGGCTGCCCGGTGCGCTTCAACGCAACGCGCAACGCGATGATCTTTTCGAATCGCGATCTGCTCACGCCGATCCCGACCTGCAACCCGCTGGCGGCCGAAGGCCTGCTGCGCCTGCTGGAAGACCGGCTGGCGCAGGCACGCCGCACCACGTTCACGTCCAAGGTGCAGAACCTGCTGGTGTCGATGATCGACCAAGGCGGGGCGCTGCGCGAGCAGGTCGCCAGGCGGCTGTTGATCAGCGAGCGCACGCTGCAGCGGCGCCTGGCCGATGAGGGCACGGACTTTTCGACACTGGTGGACGAGGTGCGCCGCGAGATCGCCCAGCGTATGCATGAGCGCCTGCAGGTCATCAAGATCGTCCCCCGCCACGTGCTGGACGCCGGCTGCGGCAGCGGCGCCGACTTGCCGACCCTGCAAGAGCGCTTCCCCGCTGCCCACCTGCTGGCCCTGGACGGCTCCGAACCGATGCTCCAGTCCATCCCCGCGCCAAGGAAAACCCTTTTTGACAAGCTCCTCCCCAGCAAGGCGGGCCTCGACAAACTCTGCGCCGACCTCGGCAACCTGCCCCTGGCGCAGAACTCCCTGGACCTGATCTGGTCCAACCTCGCACTGCACTGGCACCCCCAGCCTGACCGCGTGTTCGCCGAGTGGCGCCGCGTGCTGCGCGTGGAGGGCCTGCTCATGTTCTCCACTTTCGGCCCCGACACCTTGCGCGAAGTCGCCGCCGCCTTCGGGGAGCTGGACGGCACCCCGCACACGCTGCCCTTCGTGGACATGCATGACTTTGGCGACCAGCTGGTGGAAGCCGGCTTTTCGACCCCGGTGATGGACATGGAAAAACTGACCGTGACCTACGACTCGTCCCAGGCGCTGTTGCAGGACGTGCAAGCCCTCGGCGGGAACCCCCTGGCCACCCGCCGCCGCGGCCTGATCGGCAAAGACGCCTGGAAAAAGATGGAACACGCCCTGGACAACCAGCGCCGCCCCGACGGCAAGCTGCACCTCACCTTCGAGATCGTGTACGGCCACGCGTTCCGCCCCGCGCCACGTACCACGGCGTCCGGGGAAGCGATCATCCGCTTCCAACCCCGCAAGCCGCAGTGACCGCCGCCGCAACACATCGGCCGTAAAAGCAAGAAGCCCTAGCAGAATTACAAGGTATTTCCTTGATGTAGATCCTTGCGCTTGAGTATAATCAACCGCTAATTTTGTCCACAAAGCTCTTAAATGCTGATTTTTTGAGCAAGGACAAAACAAAAGAGCGCCGCCAGAACACCGGCCCAGCGCGATAAAAAAGGTTTAAGGAAGCGGCGGAAGTGCCAGCGTTTCATGGGCCACAACCGCCGTTTTGAAAAACATTCTTTCTTTAGGTGGTTGGGGATATGACTTATGTAAAGCGGCTTCAAGCGTTGATGCTCGGCCTCGCGGCAGCGGCCAGCATCCCGGCACTCGCAGCACCGGAAGGTGTGCAGGGCCGGCCCGTCGCGCACCAGCTGGATCTGCAAATGCCGGTGACGGGCATCGCGACCGAGGTCAACAGCCTGCACAACTGGATGATGCTGGTCTGCCTGGTGATCTTCATCGCTGTGTTTGGCGTGATGTTTTATTCCATCCTCAAGCACCGCAAATCGCTGGGCCACAAGCCGGCGACCTTCCATGAATCGACCGCGGTCGAAATCGCCTGGACCATCGTCCCCTTCCTGATCGTGATCGGCATGGCCCTCCCGGCCACCAAGACCGTGGTCGCGATGAAGGACACCTCCAACGCCGACGTGACCATCAAGGCCACCGGCATGCAGTGGAAGTGGGGCTATGAATACCTGGCCGGCGAAGGCAAGGGCATCAACTTCATCTCCAACATCGCCACCCCGCGCGCCGCCGTCGGCAGCCCGGGCGTCGCACCGACCGTGGCCCGTACCGAGAACTACCTGCTGGAAGTGGACAACGAAGTCGTGGTCCCGGTGAACAAGAAGATCCGCATCGTCACCACCGCCAACGACGTGATCCACGCCTGGACCATCCCGGCCTTCGCCGTGAAGCAGGACGCGATCCCGGGCTTCGTGCGCGACACCTGGTTCAAGGCCGAAAAGATCGGCACCTACCGCGGCAACTGCGTGGAACTGTGCGGCAAGGAGCATGCCTTCATGCCGATCGTCGTGAAAGTCGTCTCCGATGCGGACTACAGCGCCTGGGTCGCCAAGAAGCAGGCCGAGATGGCCGCGCTGGCCGATGACCCGAGCAAGGTCTGGACCCTGGACGAACTGAAGACCAAGGGCGAGAAGATCTACAGCACCAACTGCGTGGTCTGCCACCAGGCCAACGGCAAGGGCGTGCCGGGCGCGTTCGCCGCGCTGGACGGCTCGCCGGTGGTGAACGGCCCGAAAGCGGACCAGATCCACGTGCTCCTGAACGGCAAGAAGTCGGGCAAGTTCCCGTCCGAGATGCCGGCCTGGAAGCAGCTGTCGGATTCCGACATCGCGGCCGTAATCACCTACACCCGCAACAGCTGGTCGAACAAGGCCGCCGAGAATATCGTCCAACCGGCTGAAGTCCTGGCCGCACGTGGCAAGTAAGAGGAGTCGTCAGAGATGAGCACCGCAACTATCGATCACGGTCACGCTGACCACGCGCACGACCATCACCACGACCATCCGCACGGCTGGCGGCGCTGGTTGTTCGCCACCAACCACAAGGACATCGGCACGCTGTACCTCTGGTTCTCGTTCATCATGCTGCTCTCGGGCGGCCTGCTGGCGATGGGCATCCGCCTGGAGCTGTTCCAGCCGGGCCTGCAGTTCTTCAATCCGGAGTTCTTCAACCAGCTGACCACCATGCACGGCCTGATCATGGTGTTCGGCGCGATCATGCCGGCCTTCGTCGGCTTCGCGAACTGGATGATCCCGCTGCAGATCGGCGCGTCCGACATGGCGTTCGCGCGCATGAACAACTTCTCGTTCTGGCTGCTGCCGCCGGCGGCGATCCTGCTCGCGACCTCGTTCCTGGTCCCGGGCGGCGCCACCGCGGCCGGCTGGACCCTGTACGCGCCGCTGTCGACCCAGATGGGCGCGGGCATGGACATGGGTATCTTCGCGATGCACATCATGGGTGCTTCGTCGATCATGGGTTCGATCAACATCATCGTCACCATCCTCAACATGCGCGCCCCTGGCATGACGCTGATGAAGATGCCGATGTTCTGCTGGACCTGGCTGATCACCGCCTACCTGCTGATCGCCGTGATGCCGGTGCTGGCTGGCGCCATCACCATGACGCTGACCGACCGCCACTTCGGCACCTCGTTCTTCAACGCCGCCGGTGGCGGTGACCCGGTCATGTACCAGCACATCTTCTGGTTCTTCGGCCACCCCGAGGTGTACATCATGATCCTGCCGGCGTTCGGCATCGTCTCGCAGATCATTCCGGCCTTCGCGCGCAAACCGCTGTTCGGCTACGCCTCGATGGTGTACGCGACCGCGTCGATCGCGATTCTGTCCTTCATCGTGTGGGCCCACCACATGTTCACCACCGGCATGCCGGTGACCTCGCAGCTGTTCTTCATGTACGCGACCATGCTGATCGCGGTGCCGACCGGCGTGAAGGTGTTCAACTGGGTCGCCACCATGTGGAAAGGCTCGATGACCTTCGAGACCCCGATGCTGTTCGCGGTCGGCTTCATCTTCGTGTTCACCATGGGCGGCTTCACGGGCCTGATCCTGGCCGTGACCCCGATCGACATCCAGCTGCAGGACACCTATTACGTGGTGGCGCACTTCCACTACGTGCTGGTGGCCGGTTCGCTGTTCGCGCTGTTCGCGGGCTTCTACTACTGGGGTCCGAAGTGGACGGGCCACATGTACAACGAGACCATGGGCAAGGTCCACTTCTGGTCCTCGCTGATCTCGTTCAACGTGACCTTCTTCCCGATGCACTTCCTGGGCCTGGCCGGCATGCCGCGCCGCTACGCCGACTACCCGGCGCAGTTCGCGGACTTCAACGCCATCGCCTCCATCGGCGGCTTCTGGTTCGGCCTGTCGCAGGTGTTCTTCCTGTTCTTCGTGGTGCTGCCGACCATCCGCGGCGGCAAGAAGGCGGCCGACAAGCCGTGGGAAGGCGCCGAAGGCCTGGAGTGGACCGTGCCGTCGCCGGCGCCGTTCCACACCTTCGAAGAACCGCCGCTGGTCAAGTAATCGATGACGATCATGGCTGAGCAACCGAAGAAGAAGCCGAATAACCTGCGTACCGGACTGCTGCTGGCCGGGGTCGCACTGTTCTTCTTCGTGATGCTGTTTGTGAAACGCCTCTGGTTGATGTAGAGATGAGCACCGAGAACGCGACGCCGAATGCGACCACTCGCCTGAACAAGGCGATGATGGGCAAGCTGGTGGTGGTCGCGATCCTCATGTTCGGCTTCGGCTACGCGCTGATCCCGGTGTACAAGCAGGTGTGCGAGCTGCTGGGTGTGAACACCATCACCCAGAAGGACGACGTGGCCAAGAACACGCAAGTGGACATGAGCCGCAGCGTGACAGTGGAGCTGGACGGGAACGCCCATGGTCCCTGGCGCTTCCGTCCCGTGCAGTCCAGCGTTACCGTGCACCCGGGCGAGATGACGACGGTGGTCTACGAAGTCGTCAACATCCAGCCGCGCACCATGGTCGCCCAGGCGATTCCGAGTTACGCGCCGCAGTCGGCCGGGCCGCACTTCAAGAAGGTGGAGTGCTTCTGCTTCAAGCAGCAGACCCTCAAGCCGAATGAGGCCAAGCAGTATCCGGTGGTGTTCTACGTCGACCCGGCCCTGCCGAAGGACGTCAAGACCATCACCTTGTCGTACACGTTTTTTGAAGTCGCAGGAGCGGTGGCGCAGCAATGAACGACGCTCATAAACGCAAGGCGTCGTTCCTGGCCACGATGAAGGCGGTGTTCTGGTCCTTCTTCGGGATCCGCAAGCGCAGCGATTACGAGAAGGATTCGGCGCAGCTGAATCCCATTCACGTGATCATTGCGGGCGTGATCGGTGCAGCGCTGTTCATCGGGATCCTGGTGACGATCGTGAAATTCGCAGTATCCAAGGCATAAAAAGAAAATCATGTTCTTCCCGCGCGGCGGGGAGGACGTACAGCAAAAAATCAGCAAGTTTTTTGGGAGATGAAGAATGAGCTCTAATCACGCCGCGCCGTACTATTACGTACCCGGTCCATCGCGCTGGCCCGTCATGGCCGGCATCTCGATGCTCGCCACCATGGCCGGTGCATCGGGCTGGGTGAATGGCGCCGAGTGGGGCATGCCGCTGAATATCGCCGGCATCCTGTGCACCATCGCCGTGCTGTACTTCTGGTTCGGCGAAGCGATCGCCGAATCCGAAGGCGGCAAGTACAACCAGCGTATCGACACCTCGTTCCGCTGGTCGATGTCCTGGTTCATCTTCTCGGAAGTGATGTTCTTCGGCGCCTTCTTCGGCGCGCTGTTCTACGCCCGTTCGGTCACCATGCCGTGGCTGGCGGACCTGGACCACAAGGTCCTGTGGCCCGACTTCGCCGCCCACTGGGGCAACGCCGGTCCGGCAGGCACGATCGAGTCCTTCCGCACCATGGGCCCGTTCCCGATCCCGACCATCAACACCGCGCTGCTGCTGACCTCCGGCGTCACTCTCACAATCTCGCACCACGCCCTGCGCGCGGGCCAGCGTGGCAAGACCGCCTTCTGGCTGGCGCTGACCATCCTGCTGGGCGCCGTGTTCATGGGCTTCCAGGCGTACGAGTACCACCATGCCTACACTGAGCTGAACCTCAAGCTCACCTCCGGCATCTACGGCTCGACCTTCTTCATGCTGACCGGCTTCCACGGCTTCCACGTGACCATGGGCGCGATCATGCTGGCGGTGGTGCTGCGCCGCGTGCTGCGTGGCGACTTCACCCCGGACCACCACTTCGCCTTCGAAGGCGCGGCCTGGTACTGGCACTTCGTGGACGTGGTCTGGCTCGGCCTCTACATCGTCGTCTACTGGCTGTAAGCCGGGGACTCGATCCAAACGAAAGCCGCCGGCCGGATCCTCCGGCGGCGGCTTTTTTCTTTGGCGGCTCATTATGAAAATCTTCGTCGGCATCGCCTTCATCCTGATCATCGGCAGCCTGGCCTCGGCGCTGTTCTTCCTCATGCGTGACAAGGGCAAGAGCAACCGCACGGTGCAGGCGCTGGCCATGCGCGTGGGACTGTCGGTGCTGCTGTTCATCTGCATCCTAATGCTCTACAAGCTGGGGTACATCCAGCCCACCGGGATTCGCTAAGCGATATATCCGATGGCTTTCCGCTTCCGTCTCATCCCCTTTACCGTCACCGTGGCGCTGGTGGCGCTCGGAATCTCGCTCGGCAACTGGCAGGAGCGCCGGGCCGCATACAAGACGGCGCTGCAATGGCGCGTGGAAGCGCGTGCGGCCCAGGCGCCGCTGGTGCTGGGCGGCGCTGCATTGCCGACGACCGATTTCGCCGAGTACCGCCGCGTGCAGGCGACCGGCACCTGGGTCCCGCAATGGGCCGTCTATCTCGACAACCGCCCCTACAAGGGCCGCTCCGGCTTCTACGTGCTGATGCCACTGAAGCTTGCGGGCAGCCACCAGCACGTGCTGGTCGCACGCGGCTGGCTACCGGTCGATCCGGCCAACCGCGCGCAGATTGCGTCGTATGCCACGCCCACCGGCGAGGTGACGGTGCAGGGCAGGGCAGTCGCCAGCGCGGGCCATGTCCTGCAGCTGGGCGCTGCCGCCGCCGTCAAGCCGGGCGCGATCGTGCAGAATATCGAACCGGCGCAGCTGGCGCCGGCCAGCGGGCTGGCATTGGCGCCGTTCGTGGTCGAGCAGACCGGCGACGCGGCGCAGGCCGGAGACACGCTGGTGCGGGACTGGCCGTCGCCATCTTTCGGTATCGACAAGCACAAAGGCTATGCCTTCCAGTGGTACGCGCTGGCCGTGATGGCCGCGCTCTTTTTCGTCTTCACAGGATTCAGACGTGGAAAACAGTAAGCAAACCCGCAGCGGACGCTGGAAGCTGATGGCCGTATTGGCCGTTTGCGCCTCGCCGCTGATCGCCTCGTACATCTTCTATTACGGCGGCTTCGCCAGGGACATGGCCAAGGACAACTACGGCACCCTGATCGACCCGCGCCAGTATCCGATCCCCGCGCTCAATGCGACCACGCTCGATGGCAAGGCCACCAGCCTGGAAGCCTACAAGGGCAAGTGGCTGATGCTGCGCGCCGGTCCGGCCGCATGCGATGACGCCTGCAACAAGCAGCTGTTCGCCATGCGCCAGCTGCGCCTCATGCAGGGCAAGGAGATGGAGCGCATCGAGCGCGTGTGGCTCGTGACGGACCAGGAGCCGATCGAAACGCTGCTGCTGCGCGAGTACGACGGCATGCGCGTGTTGCGCGTGGACCCGGCGGTGGTGGCCAAGTGGCTGCCGGTGGAGGGCACGGAGCCGGCGTCCACCCACATCTATCTGCTCGACCCGCTGGGCAACCTGATGCTGCGTTTCCCGCAGAACCCGGAGCCGAAGCGTGTGAAGAAGGACCTGTACCGGGTGCTCAAGGCCTCGGGGATCGGCTGAGCCATGGCACCGTGGTCGCTGTTCTTGCTGAGCCTCACGGCGCTGGTCATTGCCGTGGTGCCGCTGCTGTGGGTCCTGCGTTCGCCGGACCCCAACAAGTACCGTAAGCTGGTGCGGGTCTGCATGTTCCTCACCTTCGACCTGGTGGTGTTCGGGGCGTTCACGCGCCTGACCGACTCGGGGCTCGGCTGCCCGGACTGGCCGGGGTGCTATGGCCTGGCCAACCCCTTCCTCGCGCATGAACACATCGCCCGCGCCGAGGAGCTCTTGCCGACCGGGCCCGTGACCGTGTTCAAGGCCTGGGTTGAGATGATCCATCGCTTCTTTGCCATGACCATCGGCCTGCTGGCGACCGCGGTGCTGGTGTGGTCGTGGAGGCGCTGGAGGGCGACCGGCGACAAGGTGTATTCGATCGGCGTGCCGCTGCTGACCTTTTTGTGGATCTGCCTGACCGGGGCATTTGGGCGCTGGACCGTGACGCTCAAACTGCAGCCGGTGATCGTGACCGGCCACCTGCTGCTCGGGATGAGCACCCTGGCCTTGTTCACGTGGCTCGCCTCCCGGCAGGACCGCGTCCCCGCTGACCCCACCCAGACGGCCGCGCAGCTGGCCCGCGTGCGCATGCTGGCGCTGCTCACCGCCGTCGTCGTGGTGGTGCAAGTGGCATTGGGCGGCTGGGTGAGCACCAACTACGCGACCCTGGCCTGCACCGAATACCCCACTTGCGCCGGCCGGATGGTGCCGGCGATGGACTTCGAGCACGGTTTCCACCTGTGGCGTGAACTCGGCAAGACCGCGGCGGGCCATTACCTTCCGTTCCAGGCACTGACCGCGATCCATTGGGTGCACCGCAACTTCGCCCTGGTCGTGTTCCTGGTCGCCGGCTACACGGCGGCGCGGGCGATGAGGGTGCCCGCCCTGCGCGCGCCCGGCCGCGGCATCATGTGGGTGCTGCTGGCGCAGGCCGCGACCGGCATCGCCACCATCTACCTGAGCTCTCCGCTGGTGATCGCGGTCCTGCACAATGCGGGCGCCGCGCTCCTTGTGCTCTTGACGGCCATGTTAAACTACAGGGTCAAGTCTTTACTCCAGGCCTCACCCGCCGCACACCCCAAAGCAGCATGACTTCCCAGACCGCAGCTCACCCCAAACGGCCCGGCCAAACCGGCCGCGCCGCCCAGTACTGGGCCCTGACCAAGCCGCGCGTGACGCAGCTGGCCGTGTTCTGCGCGGTGATCGGCATGTTCCTCGCCACCGACGGCTTCCCCGGGTGGCAGCCGCTGATCGCCGGGACCATCGGCATCTGGCTGCTGGCCGGTGCCGCTTTCGCCATCAACTGCCTGGTCGAGGCGCAGATCGATGCGCGCATGGCCCGCACCGCGCGCCGCGCGACCGCCAAGGGCGAGCTGACCACCCCGCAAGTGCTGCTGTTCTCCGCGATCATCGGCGGAGCGGGGATGTGGGTGCTGTATGCGCTTGTCAATCCGCTCACGATGTGGCTCACCTTCGTCACCTTCGTCGGTTACGCGGTGATTTACACGCTGGTGCTGAAGCCTGCCACGCCGCAGAACATCGTGATCGGCGGCCTGTCCGGCGCCATGCCGCCCGCACTGGGCTGGGCGGCCATCGCCAACGACGTGCCGATGCAGGCCTGGCTGCTGGTGCTGATCATCTTTGTCTGGACCCCGCCGCATTTCTGGGTGCTCGCCATGTACCGGCGCGACGATTACTCCCGGTCCGGCCTGCCGATGCTACCCGTGACTCACGGCTTGCAATTCACCGGCTACCACGTGTGGCTGTACACCATCGTGCTCGCGGCCTGCACCATGCTGCCGTTTGCGGTGCAGATGAGTGGCCTGATCTACCTCGTCTCGGCGGTGATCCTCAACGCCATCTTCCTGCGCTACGCGTGGCTGGTGCACAAGCACTACAACGACCTCGTGGCCCGCAAGGCTTTCACGTACTCGATCATCTACCTCTCGCTGCTGTTTGCTGCGCTGCTGGTCGATCACTACTTCAGGTTCTGACCATGAAACGATTCCTGTGCATGCTGGCGGTCCTCCTTCCGCTGGCGCTGGTGGGTTGCGACAAACCGGGCAAGCCGCTCAGCTTCCAGAACACCGACATCACGGGCCTCGACTACGCCAAGAACTTTTCGCTGACGGACCAGAACGGCCAGCAGCGCACCCTGGCGGATTTCAAGGGCAAGGTGGTGGTCATGTTCTTCGGCTACACCCAGTGCCCGGACGTGTGTCCGACCACCATGGCCGAGCTGTCGAAAGTGATGCAGCAACTGGGCCCGCAGGCCGACCAGGTGCAAGTACTGTTCGTGACCGTGGACCCGGAGCGCGACACGCAGGAATTGCTCAAGCAGTACGTGCCCAACTTCGACAAGCGCTTCCTCGGCCTGCGCGGGAGCGCCGAAGAGACCAAGGCGGTGGCCAAGGAGTTCAAGGTGTTCTACCAGAAGGTGCCCGGCTCCCAGCCCGATAGCTACTCGATGGACCACACAGCCGGCATGTACGTGTTCGACAAGAGCGGCAAGGTGCGCCTGTTCATCCGCAACGGGCAGGCGCCGGAAGCCATCACCAGCGACATCAAGCAGCTGCTGGGCTGACCGGCGCGCATGGACAAGCGCACCGCCAACCTCACCCGCATGGCAGCCGTCGCGCTGCTGATCCTCGGCTGCGCCGTCGTCCTCGCGCCCTTCCTCGCCGCCGTGCTGTTTGCGGCCGCCGTCGCGGTCTGCACCTGGCCACTGTATCAGCGCCTGCTCGGGCACATCGGCGGGCGCAGAACCCTGGCGGCGCTCATCATGAGCCTCACGCTCACGCTGCTGGTGATCGTGCCATTGGCACTGGTGGCCTACAACATGGCGGACAACGTCGCGGGTTTCTACGACGAAGCGCGCAAGGCCATCGCCAACGGCGGCATCCAGCCGCCTGCCTGGCTGCGCGACATTCCGCTGGTGGGCGAATATGCTGACACCTACATTCGCAACCTGCTTGGCAGCCGCGAGGCCTTGGCCGCGCTGGCGCAGCGCATGCTGGAACCGGCCCGCCACTTCCTCGCCAGCGGCGCGCTGGTGCTGGGGGCGGGTGTGGCCCAGGTCAGCCTGGCGGCCTTCGTCAGCTTCTTCCTGTATCGCGACGGCCAGGCCATCGGGCGTGCCATCGGCATCGCCATGGAGCGGCTGATCGGCCGCAGCGCGCCGGACGTGCTGGCGATTGTCGTGCGCACCGTGCGCGGCGTGATGTACGGGCTGCTCGGCACCGCCTTGGCGCAGGCCCTGGTCGCGGCGCTCGGCTTTGCCATCGCCGGTGTGCCGGCCGTCGGCCTGCTGGCTTCAATGACCTTCGTGTTCTCGCTGATCCCCGTGGGCCCGCCCATCATCTGGGGCGGTGCCGCCCTGTGGCTGTTCAATCAGGGCTATACGGGGTGGGGCATCTTCATGCTGGTGTGGGGCTTCTTTGCGATCAGCAGCGTCGATAACGTGGTCAAGCCGATGCTGATTAGCCGTGGCTCGGACCTGCCGTTCCTGCTGGTGCTGCTGGGTGTCCTCGGTGGCGTGCTGGCCTTCGGCTTCGTGGGCATCTTCATCGGCCCCACGCTGCTGGCCGTGGGCTTCTCGCTGATGCGGGACTGGACCGGCGTCGAGCCGGAAGGCCCGCTGCGCTCACCCGAAGGCGGGCAGGCCAAGGACAAGCAGCCGTAATTCAGTCGCGATGTTCGTCGTCGTCGGCCGTGCGGCCGGGGCGCGGGATCACTTTCACCAGCACGATGCGCGGGCCGTTCATCTTGCGCACCACGATGTCGAAGTAGTCGAACTCGATGCGCTGCCCCTGCTTGGGAATGTCCCCCAGCTTGAGCATGATGAGGCCCCCCACCGACTCCACGCCATCGAACTCGTCGTCGTCGATGTCGATGCCCAGCGCGCGTTCCAGTGAGAAGATGGGCAGGCTGGCCTTGCCGATCAGCGCACCGTCGGGCTGGCGCAGCCAGTCGTTTTCGTTGAGGCGGAATTCATCGTGGATCTCGCCGACCATCGCACCAAGCAGGTTGTCGAGCGTGATGAAGCCGACCGGCCGTTTGCCCTTTTCGCCGATCAGCGCAAAGTGCGGCGCACCCTCGCGGAAGCGGCGGAACAGTTCCAGCGCCTTGGTGCGCCCGGAGAGGGTCTCGACCGGGCGCAGGAAGTCCGTGAGGTCGTCGATCGGCTTGCCCGCGTGCTGGGCGAAGAACAGGTCCTTCAGGTGGATCACGCCTTCCACTTCGTCGCCGGTGGCATCGAAGTAGGGGTAGCGCGAGAAGCGGTTGCGCACCATGGTCTGCAGGTTCTCGTCCAGCGAGCGGTTTGCGTGCAGGGCGATCACCTCGTTAATGGGCCGCATCAGGTCAGAGACCTGCAAGGCTGAAAAATCCAGCGAGCCCGCGAGCACATTGTGTTCTTCGGACGTGAATTTGCCCGGCTGGCTGGTACGCAGGATCAGCTTCAGTTCCTCGACCGAGTAGTGGGCCTGGCCGTGGCCAGCGCCCTTGCCGGAGAGGCCGGCCACGCGCAGTACCATGTTGGCGCTGGCGTTCAGCACCCAGATAGCGGGATACATGGCCCAGTAAAAGCCATACAGCGGCACCGCGCTCCACAGGCCCACCGCCTCCGGCATGCGGATCGCCATCGACTTCGGCGCCAGCTCGCCGACTACGATGTGCAGGAAGGAGATCACGCCGAACGCGATCACGAAGGACACGCCGTGGATGATGGACTGGGAGGTTACGCCGAGCAGGCCGAAGACAGGTTCCAGCAGTTGCGCGAAGGCTGGTTCGCCGATCCAGCCCAGGCCCAGGGAGGCGAGCGTGATGCCCAGCTGGCAGGCGGAGAGGTAGGCATCGAGCTTGCCATGGACCTCGGCCAGGATGCGGCCGCGCAGGCCCTGCGTCTTGGCAATCGCGCGCACGCGGGTGGGGCGAAGCGTGACAATGCCGAATTCGGCCGCCACAAAGAAACCGTTGAGCGCGACCAGCAGCAGCGCCAGGACGACGAAGAGGACATTGATCATGGCGCTATTGTAAGGCTCATTGCGGTATCAGAGCGCCTTGCTCTGCCGCCGCCAGGATCGCCTCCACGGCCGGGTGCTTGATCCGGCGTTCCTTGGAGATCGCGAAATACTGTTCGGTGACCTCGGGCACACGGCCGACGACGACCGCGTTGAATTGCGCCTGCACGTCCGCCGCCAGCGCCGCCGGGGCAAAGAACAGGCCCGCGCCATTGCGTCCGAAAGTATTCAGGAGCGCGTTGTCCTCGAATTCGCCCGCGATGTGGGGACGCACCCCGTGCAGCTCGAACCATTCGTCGATGCGGCCGCGCAGTGCGTTGTTGCGGGCCGGGAGCAGGAAGGGCGCGCCCTTCAGGCTTTCGGGGAACTTGCCCTTGTACTTGCGGGCCAGCTGCGGCGTGCCGACCACAATGGTCTCGCTTTCGAACAGTAGATGGCTGAACACGCGCATGGTGGTGTTGGCGCGCACCGGACGGTCGGTCAGCACCACGTCCAGCTTGTGCATCGCCAGGTCGGCCAGCAGGGCCTCGAACTGGTCTTCGAAGCAGAGCAGGCGCACGGGCGTGTCCAGCCGCATGGTCGGCTCCAGCAGGCGGAAGGCGGACAGCTTGGGCAGCGAGTCCGAGATGCCGACCGTGAGGCGCATCTGGCCCGTGTCCGCATCGTCGAGCGCCTCCTGCAAGCGTTCGCCGAGCAGGAAAATCTGGTCTGCATAGTTGAGCGCGAGACGGCCCGCCTCGGTCGGCACCATGCGCCGACCCTGCGGCGCCAGCAGGGCCTTGCCGACCGATTGTTCGAGCAGCTGCAGCTGCGTCGATACCGTCTGCACGGCCAGGCCCAAGCGCTCGGCAGCACGCGTGATGCTGCCCTCCTTGGCGACCACCCAGAAGTAGTACAGGTGCCGGAAATTCAGAGTGCCGGGATTCATGCGGTGTCACATTCCTCAGATTTTTCGGAAGTAAGTCTTCAATAAACTTCGCTTTTTCGAATCTTAGCATGGGCCTACACTGCGCTTCATCAAATAACAACGCAACATGAACGGAGGAAAATCAAGATGAAGCATTTCAGGGTTTCGTTCCTCGTCACGCTGGCCTGTATGGCCGCCGCGGGATGGTGGGGCTATGAGCATACGGGTATCAGCGGCGCGCTGACCGCCATGGGTGTGGCAGCGATCCTGGGCGTGATGGAAGTCTCGCTCTCGTTCGACAACGCGGTGGTCAACGCCTCCGTGCTGAAAACGTGGGACGCCTTCTGGCAGAAGCTGTTCCTGGGCGTGGGCATCATCATCGCCGTCTTCGGTATGCGCTTGCTGTTCCCGCTGGTGATCGTGGCGGTGGCCGCGAATCTGAGCCTGCCGGACGTGTGGACGCTGGCGCTGACCAACCCCGCCGAGTACTCGCGGCACCTGACCGATCACCACGCGGAAGTGGCGGCGTTCGGCGGCATGTTCCTGCTGCTGGTCTTCCTGAACTTCCTGCTCGATGACGAGAAGGAGCTGCACTGGCTGGGCCACTTCGAGCAGAAGCTGGGCAAGCTGGGCAAGGTCTCCTCGGTCTCGGTGATGGTGTCGATCGGTGTGCTCATGGCGTGCATGCAGCTGGTCGAGCCGGCCCGCCAGATGGTGGTCCTGGTCTCCGGCCTGTGGGGCATCCTGATCTACGTCGGCGTGGACATGATTTCCAGCCTGCTGGAAAAGGAAGAGGAAAGCGGCAGCAATGTCGGCGAGGTGGTGAAGCGCGGTGGTATCGGCGCCTTCCTGTACCTGGAAGTGCTGGACGCCTCCTTCAGCTTCGATGGTGTGATCGGCGCCTTTGCGATCACCCAGGACGTGGTGGTGATCATGCTGGGCCTGGCCATTGGCGCGATGTTCGTGCGGTCGCTGACGGTCTACCTGGTGGAGAAGGGCACGCTGGACGAATTCGTGTACCTGGAGCACGGCGCGCACTACGCGATCGGCATCCTGGCCGCGATCATGCTGGCCTCCATGAAGTACCACATCCCCGAGCTGTTCACGGGTTTGATCGGTGTGGCCTTCATCGTCGCCTCGCTGTGGTCCTCGATCCGGCACAAAAAGGAACAAGCGTCGGAACAAGCCCGCCTCGAAGCGGTCGAAGGCAAGGAAGCGAAAGAACAGAAGCTGCTGGAACCTGAATCCGCAGCGTAAGCAAGACCCGCGGCGAGCGGCATCGACACCCCCGACTCGCTGCGTTTTACCGACGGTGTCAGTTCATGACTGAGATTGATCTTCAAGGAGAATCACAAATGGCTATCACCCTGCAAAAAGGCGGCAACGTCAACCTGTCGAAAGAAGCTCCGGGCCTCAACAAGCTCACCGTGGGTCTGGGCTGGGACGTGCGCTCCACCGATGGCGGCGACTTCGACCTGGACGGCGTGGTCTTCCTGCTCAATAACGGCGGCAAGGTGCGTTCGGATGCGGACTTCATCTTCTACAACAACGTGAAGTCCGCCGACGGTTCGGTGCAGCACTCGGGCGACAACCGCACCGGCGCCGGCGAAGGCGATGACGAGACGGTTTCGATCGACCTGACCCGCGTGCCGGCCGATGTGGACAAGATCGCGATCGCGGTCACCATCCACGACGGCGAGGCCCGCCGCCAGAACTTCGGCCAGGTGCAGCGCGCCTTCGTGCGCTGCGTGAACGCGGCCAACACCACCGAGATCGCCCGCTTCGACCTGTCGGAAGACACGTCCACCGAAACCGCGATGATCTTTGGTGAGGTGTACCGCAATGGCGCCGACTGGAAGTTCCGCGCGGTCGGCCAGGGCTTCAAGGGTGGCCTCGGCCCCCTGGCCCGCAACTTCGGCGTGAACGTTTAACGCGCGGCCCAACCAACAGGAGACCAAGATGCCCGTTTTTACTGTCACCGGCGATGTCGATCCCTTCCTGCATGTGTCCATGCGCCAGGGGGAGATGATCTACTGCGAGTCCGATGCGATGGTGATGATGGAGTCCACGCTGGAGCTGAAGGGCCGCATGCGCGGCGGACTCGGTGCGGCGCTGATGCGGACCTTTGCCAACGGCGAGTCCTTCTTCCAGCAGCACATCGAGGCCACGCGCGGCAATGGCGACTGCCTGCTGTCGCCGACCCTGCCGGGCGCGATGCAGATCGTGGACTGTGGCCCGAACCAGTACATCATCAGTGACGGTGCTTTCGTCGCGGCCAGCTCCGGGGTGGATCTCAAAGTCCGCACCCAGAGCCTCGGCAACGCGCTGTTCGCACAAAGCGGAGGCTTCTTCGTCACTGAGACGTCGGGGCAGGGGCAGGTGGTGGTGTCGGGCTTCGGGTCGATGTCCGTGCTGGAAGTGGAGCCGGGCAAGGACGCCATCATCGACAACTCGCACTGCGTGTGCTGGGACAGCACGCTGCGGTACGAGGTTTCGGTGACCACGGGCCAGAGCGCGGGCTTCCTCGGCAATCTGGTCAACAGTGCCGTGAGCGGCGAGGGCATCGTCCTGCGCTTCTCCGGCAAGGGCAAGGTGTATGTGTGCTCGCGCAATCGCGCCGCATTCCAGAAATGGACGCAACAAGGCGCGCAGCGCTGATAAAGGAGTATAGAAATGGCAGTGAATTTGACGAAGGGCCAGAAGATCTCGCTCGAGAAGGAAGCCGGCGGCGCGTTGCGCCAGGTGACCATGGGTCTCGGGTGGGACGCGGTGAAGAAGGGCGGTTTGTTCGGCTTTGGCGGCTCGCAGGTGCAGATCGACCTGGACGCCTCGTGCGTGATGTTCGACGAGTCCAACCAGCCGCTGGACGTGGTCTGGTTCCGCCAGCTGCGCAGCAAGGACGGCAGCATCGTCCACACGGGCGATAACCGCACCGGCGCGGGCGATGGCGACGACGAGCAGATCGTGGTCGACCTGGCGAACGTACCGCCGCAGGTGAAGTCGCTGGTATTCACCGTGAACAGCTTCACGGGCCAGAGCTTCGCGCAGGTGCAGAACGCGTTCTGCCGCATCTTCAACAACGCGGACCAGCGCGAGATCGCGCGCTACGACCTGTCCGTGCAAGGTCCGCACACGGCGCAGATCATGGCCAAGGTGTACCGCCATAACGGCGAGTGGAAGATGCATGCGATCGGCGAGAACGGCAACGGCCGCACCTTCGACCAGCTGATGCCGCAGATTACGCCGCACCTGTGAGCGTGATCGAAACGGATGTAGCACCGCAGTAGCAGTACCGCAGTTGTAGTACGCAGTAGTAGTGTGTAGTAAGGCAGTAGTTTGCTTTCTCCTCCTCCTTGGGGCCGGTCTCGTACCGGCCCATTTTTTTGGAGGAGTCAGTGCGCCTTGTGCTGCACGAGGGCGGTGCCGATGCCGTGGCGCTTTCCTTCGCTGACGGCCGTCACGGTGCCGTCCTGGTTGAAGACGATGGCGTTGGCGGCGCCAATTTCGTCAGGCTGCGGGTCCCATTTGTGGCCGTAGCCTTCCAGCGCGCGGGCTTGGGCGCTGCCGGGGAAGCCGGGTTCGATGTCGATGGTGCTGCCATTGCGGCTGCTGATACGCGGCGCGTTCAGGGCCTGGTCCATCGGCATGCCGAGATCCACGTAGTTGAAGATCGTCTGCAGCACGGTGGTGATGATGGTCGCGCCACCCGGGCTGCCCACGGTGAACGCGGGCTTGCCGTTCTTGAAGGCGATCGTCGGCGCCATGCTGCTGCGCGGGCGCTTGCCGCCCTCGATCACGTTGGGCGCGGGCGCCATGAAGTCGAAGTCGGTCAGCTCGTTATTCAGCAGGAAGCCGTAGCCCGGCACCACCATGCCGCTGCCACCCCATGATTCGATGGTGAAGGTGTAGGCGACGATGTTGCCGTCCTTGTCCGACACCGCGAGGTGCGTGGTATGCATGGATTCGGGCCGCTGCGCCGCAGCCGCGCTGCGCGGGACCATCGGGTAGCTCGGGTCGGTGACGAAGGCATACGGGTTACCCGCTTCGGCCACACCGGGGTCGCGGTCGAGCGGGATCAGGGCGCGGCGGGTGGCGGCGAACTTCTTGTCCAGCAGGCCCTCGACGGGTGCGTCCACGTACTCCGGGTCGCCCAGATAGGCGTTGCGGTCCGCGAACGCCATGCGGGCGGCCTCAATGTACAGGTGCTCGGCGCGGTCGCGCGGCATGGATTTGAGGTCGTAGCCTTCCAGGATGTTGAGCGCTTCCAGCACCGTGGTGCCGCCGCTGGATGGGGCGGGCATGCCGTAGATATCGTAGCCACGGTAGGTCGTGTGGATCGGCTGGCGGATGCGCGCTTCGTAGTTGGAGAGGTCGGCCAGCGTCATGGTCCCGGCGGGGACGGTGCGGCCGGCCGCGGTGCGCGGGTGCGTCACCGTATCGACGATCGCTTTCGCCATCGGACCGGAATAGAAAGCACGGTAGCCGCGCGCGGCGATGTCGCGGTAGGCCTTGGCCAGGTCCGGGTTGCGCAGCACCGAGCCCGCAGGCAGCGCCTTGCCATCGCGGAGATAGAGCTTCGCTGTATCGGGGAAAGCCGCGAACTTCGGCTCGTTCATCTGCACCAGGCGGCTGAAGGTGGGCGTCACCGTGAAGCCTTTGGAGGCCACGTCGATCGCCGGCGCCAGCACCTGCTTGAAGGACATGCTGCCGTAGCGCTCCAGCGCCTCGTGCCACCCGCGCACCGTGCCGGGGACGCCAACCGACAGGCCGCTCGCCACCACGGTCTCGAAGTCCAGCGCCTTGCCATCCGGCCCCGTGAAGCTACGGTAGGTGGCCGCGGCGGGCGCAGATTCGCGATGATCGATGGTGATGACGCGGTTTTCCTTGGCCAGATAGATGACCATGAAGCCACCGCCGCCGATGCCGCAGCTGAACGGATCGGTCACGCCCAGCGTCGCTGCAGCTGCCACGGCCGCGTCGATGGCGTTGCCGCCCTGGTTGAGGATCTTGAGCGCGGACTCGGAAGCTTTCTCGCTGATGGTGGCGACCGCGCCACCGGTGCCCGTGGCCACCGGCGACTTGGCCAGGGCAGGTGCGGCGCAGATGAGGGTGAAGAGGAGGGCTGGGGTGAGCTGGAGCGGGGTTCTCTTGGCCATCGTTCGTTGTCGTTATGGGCTGCGTTATTGATTGCGGCGCGCGACCTGCAAGGTCACGTTATGGGCTGGCGTGGGATCGGCATCGCGCGCGGGCGCGGGAGCATCGCCGCCGTCCATGGTCAAGCTTACACCGGGAAGCCCGGACGGTGTGTAGGTCGGCTGGTCCGGCGTCAGCGTGAACTTCTCCGCGCGGCCATGCGCGGTGAGCGTAAAGCTGTAGGTGATATCGCCCTTGCGCACGCACATCACGTTCTTGGGGCAGCGGCTGTCGTTGACGCTGTCCAGCGTGACGACGACATTGGGTGCGAGGGTCGCGGTAGACCCTTGCGACAGCGGGTAGCTGGCTTCCTGCACGGCTGGCGCGTTCTGGTCCTGGGCCCGGGCTGCGCAGCCGCACAGCAGCACGGTGGGCAGCAGGGCCGCGGCCAGGGTGAGCGGGACTCGTCTCATGATGGACTCCGATGGTTGAGGGATCGGGTCGATACTAGCAAAGCGGGTCGGCCGGGGGCGCAGGGCAGGGACGAAAAAAAGGCACCGCGCACGGTGCCTTTGTGGTGGGGGCTTGACGCTTACACGTAAGCGGCCAGCGCGCCCTTCATCTTCTTCAGCGCGGCCGATTCGATCTGGCGAATGCGCTCGGCCGACACGCCGAATTCCTCGGCCAGCGTGTGCAGCGTGGCGCCCGAGCCGTCGTCGTTGGCCAGCCAGCGCGCTTCGATGATGCGGCGCGAGCGCGGGTCCAGCTTCGACAGCGCGGTCTCCAGGCCTTCGGAGTGCAGGCGGTCGCGCTGCTCGGCTTCCAGCACGCGGGTCGGTTCCTGGCTGTCCGACGACAGATAGGCGATCGGCGAAAACTTGTCTTCGCCATCGTCGTCGGTCGGCGCTTCCAGCGCGATGTCGCGGCCCGACAGGCGGGTTTCCATCTCGATCACTTCCTCGCGCTTCACGTCGAGCATCTTGGCCATCTCGTCGATCTGCGTGGGGCTCATCGCATCCAGGCCCACCTTGTTGGAGCGCAGGTTGAAGAACAGCTTGCGTTGGGCCTTGGTGGTCGCCACCTTGACCAGGCGCCAGTTCTTCAGGATGTACTCGTGCATCTCGGCCTTGATCCAGTGCATTGCATAGGAAACAAGACGCACCCCCTGGTTCGGGTCGAAGCGCTTTACGGCTTTCATCAGGCCAATGTTGCCTTCTTGAATGAGGTCGGCATGCGGCAGGCCATAGCCCAGGTAGCCGCGCGCGATCGAGACCACCAGGCGCAGGTGCGACATCACCAGCTTCTGCGCGGCGTTCAGATCATTCTTCTCGCGAAGGGCCCTGGCGAGAGAAACTTCTTCTTCATGCGTGAGCATCGGCAGACGATTCACCGCCGAGATGTAGGCATCGATGTTGCCCAGATTTCCGGAAAAACCCAGGCCCAAGCCACGATTGCCCATCGGGACCAGTGCGGATTGTGCGGTGTTAGTCATGGCTTTCCTCTTGAAATGTTCTGCTCTAACTGCGTGAGAGACTTACCTTGAGTCATATATTAGCACTCTTCGGTGGTGAGTGCTAATGACCTCTTCGAATGGCGGTGATAGCCAGAGCTTATTGCAGAAGAGTAATTGATAGGGGTGGGATGACGACGTTGGAACCATCGTAGGCTTCCCCAGTGCGCACCTCTGTGCGATGTCTAACGCTCTGGGCCATCACTGTGATAGGCCCAGTATCGTCGGGGGAACTGAAGAGGGACTTAATTCAGGTGAGGCGGCGCAGGTGGCGCTGCACCGACAGCACCGCGCCGACCAGGCCGAGTGCCGCGCTGACGGCCAGCAGGGCGGCGATGCCGAGCGGCGGCAGGGGCGCGAGCTGGAACTCGGACGCGTACAGCCGTGCAAATTCGGCAATCGCCGCGTTGAGTGGCTGGAGCGCGAGGGCCACCGCGCCGAGAGCCACGGCCCCCGCGCACAGGCCCAGCAGGGCGCCCGTGTAATAGAAGGGGCGGTGGATGAAGTTGTCCGTGGCGCCCAGCAGCTTGGAGACCGCGATCTCGTCGCGCTGCGTAAGCACCTGCAGGCGGATGGTGTTGAAGACCACCGCGACCACCACCGTGCCCAGGGTCAGGGCCAGCATCAGCAGGATCAGGCGCAGGATGCCCAGCAGGGCGGCCAGGCGCTTGACCCAGGCCGAATCCACCTGCACGGTGTCCACGTTGGGCAGCTT
>NZ_SPVF01000253.1 GCF_004614185.1 Zemynaea arenosa
GCTCGGCGCTGGCGACGCGGGCGCGCGCCTCGCAGGCGCAGGCGCTGGGCTTCGGCGTGGCCGGTCTGCCGCGCGTGCTCGGGCCGCTATTGGTGCTGGGCTTTCTCACCGCCGCGCGCTACGGCCTGGCGTCCGTGATGCACGTGAACCTGCTGCGCCTCGCTGTCGCGCTGGCCTCCTCCTTTGCCCTGATCCGGATTGCGTTCTTCCTGCTGCGCCGCGTGTTCGCGCGCGCGGGGCAGGTGGGCGCGGCGATCGTCACCTTCGAGCGCGTGTTCGCGCTGCTGGTGTGGCTGGCGGTGGCGCTGTACATCACCGGGCTGTGGCCGGACGTCGAGCACTACCTCACACACACGACCGTGCCGCTGGGGCCGAAGAACGATGTCGAGCTGCTGACCATCCTGAAGGCAGTGGCCTCGGTGGCGGTGCTGCTGATCCTGGCCATGTGGGCCGGCAAGGCGCTGGACGACCGGCTGATGCGCCTGGATGCGCTGAACCTGTCGGCGCGGGTGGTGCTGGCGCGGGTGAGCCGGGCGCTGCTGATCGTGGTGGCGGTGCTGGCCAGCCTGCGCATGGTGGGCATCGACCTCACGGTCTTGTCCGTGTTCGGCGGTGCGCTGGGCGTGGGCCTCGGTCTCGGCTTGCAGAAGATTGCCAGTAACTATGTGTCCGGCTTCGTGATCCTGCTGGAGCGCAGCCTCAAGATCGGCGACATGATCGCGGTCGACAAGTACACCGGCAAGGTCACCCAGATCAACACGCGCTACACGGTGCTGCAGGCGCTGGACGGGACTGAGGCCGTGCTCCCTAACGAGATGCTGATCTCGGGCGCGGTGCAGAATTTTTCGCTGTCCTCGCCGACCCAGCGCGTTGCGACCCAGATCACAGTGGCGTTCGAGACCGATGTGCGGACTCTGCTGCCGTTGCTGGCCGACGCCTGCCGCGGCATCCCACGCGTGCTGGACGAGCCGGCCCCGGGCGCCTCATTGTTACGGATCGGCGCCACCGGTTTCGAGCTCGACGTGGGGATGTGGATCTCCGATCCGCAGAACGGCAGCGGCGGCGTGTTGTCCGAGGCCAACATGAGAATCTGGAAAGTCCTGCAAGATCAAGGAGTTAAGCTTCCGCGCGCGGCGCAGGACATTCGCTGGGTGGAGAGCGAGTTTGCCGCCGAAATGATGCGTCCTCGCCAAGCCTCGCCCTCGGAATAAGTGAAATCATTGGTGACATTCGTGCCGCCGGACGGTGTAAACGCGTAGAATGTGATGCTGTCGCTGGTACGGTTTTTCGTGGCGTGCGGCAATCCGCAATTCTATGGAGCAGTAATTAATGACCGTTTTGAACGCCGTCCTCGATTTCCTGAACACCGGGTTGCTGAACCTGGCGGCCTGGCAGATCGTTCTGGTGACTTTGGCTCTCACGCACGTCACGATCGCCAGCGTGACCATCTTCCTGCATCGCCATCAGGCGCACCGCGCGCTGGACCTGCATCCGATCGCCAGCCATTTCTTCCGGCTGTGGCTGTGGCTCACGACGGGGCAGGTGACCAAGCAGTGGGCGGCGATCCACCGCAAGCACCACGCCAAGTGCGAGACCGAGGAAGATCCGCACAGCCCGCAAACGCGCGGTATCCGCAAGGTGCTGTTCGAAGGGGCCGAGCTGTACCGTGCCGAGTGCAAGAATGAAGAAACCATGGCCAAGTACGGCCACGGCACCCCGGACGACTGGATCGAGCACAAGCTGTACAGCAAGTACAGCTGGCAGGGCGTGGCGGTCATGCTGATCCTGGACGTGCTGCTGTTTGGCGCGCTCGGCATCACCGTGTGGGCCGTGCAGATGCTGTGGATCCCGATCACCGCGGCCGGCATCATCAACGGCATCGGCCACTACTGGGGCTACCGCAACTACGACTGCGTGGACGCGTCGCGCAACGTTCTGCCGTGGGGCATCATCATCGGCGGCGAAGAGCTGCACAACAACCACCACACCTTTGCGACCTCGGCCAAGCTGTCGAGCAAGTGGTACGAGTTCGACATCGGCTGGATGTATATCCGCATGATGGAGATGGTCGGCCTGGCCAAGGTGAAGAAGACGATTCCGAAGCCCGCTTTCGACAAGGCCAAGGTGGTGGCGGACTTCGACACGCTGCAGTCGATCATCGCCAACCGCTACGACGTGATGGCCAAGTACGCCAAGTCGGTCAAGACGGCGTGGCATGACGAAGTCGAGCACTTGAAGGAAAAAGCCAAGCTGGAGGCACGCTTCCTGAAGTCCTCGCGCAAGCTGCTCAAGCGCGACCCGGCCAAGCTGGAAGGCGAGCAGAAACAGCAGCTGTCCGAGCTCTTCAAGCACTCCAAGGCGCTGGAGACGATGCACCAGATGCGCGTGGAGCTGGGCGTGATGTGGGAGCGTTCCCACCTGACGCGCGACCAGCTGCTGCACCAGCTGCAAGACTGGTGCGTGCGTGCCGAAGCGTCGGGCATCAAGTCCCTGCAGGAATTCTCCCTGCGCCTGCGCAGCTACGCCTGACCTTCCGCGCTGAAACATCAAGCGGCTCCCCGGAGCCGTTTTTTTACGTCCCAACAACAACGGTATCGCTTTCCGCCACCGGGGTCAGGCCTGTTTTTGAGATTCCTCAACCTCCCCCAGCTGGATCCTTCGGCCCGGGAACCCGGTGCCTGACCCCGGTATTAAATTCGGCCGTTTTTGATACCGGGGTCTGGCTTGGTTTTGAGATTCCTCAAGGGCCGGGAGGAGGATTCTTCGGTCTGGGAACCTGGGGTCAGACCCCGGTAGCGGTGGGCGCTACTTTTGCTGGGGGCCAGGAAATAAAAAAAGCCGCCTCGCGGGCGGCTTCTGCATAGAGAGCGGATCGATTACTTGATCTTGGTCTCTTTGTAGGTCACGTGCTTGCGTGCCTTCGGGTCGAACTTGATGATTTCCATCTTGCCCGGCATGGTGCGCTTGTTCTTGGTCGTGGTGTAGAAGTGACCAGTACCTGCGGTCGACTCCAGCTTGATCTTGTCGCGGCCAGTTTTTGCCATGTTCGTGACTCCCTAATTAGATTTTTTCGCCGCGCGCACGCATGTCAGCGAGCACAGCGTCGATGCCGAGTTTGTCGATCACGCGCAGACCAGCGTTCGACACGCGCAGGGACACCCAGCGGTTCTCGGATTCAACGAAGATACGACGGTTCTGCAGGTTCGGCAGGAAACGGCGTTTGGTTTTGTTGTTAGCGTGGGAGACGTTGTTGCCAACCATCGGACCCTTGCCAGTTACTTGGCAAACACGTGCCATAGCGCACTCCTTAGATAATCCAGAATTTGGAAAAACGAGAGTATAGCGCGAAAACCGTCGGATTATCAATCACTTGCGGAAAAAAATAGTTAAACCTGCCTCGTGAAAAATTCACAATTGCCGAAGAGCTTGAAGACACAGTGTTTCCGCTCTATTAAAGCTCAGATTTGCCCGTGCTCCGCGAAGGAATGCACGTGTGGCCCGGCCACCACAAAGTGGTCCAGGATGCGCACATCGACCAGCGACAGCGCCTGCATCAGCGCGCGCGTGAGCAGCAGGTCGGACTCGCTGGGCTCCGGCGAACCCGACGGGTGGTTGTGGGCCAGCATGACGCTGGCCGCATTGTGGCCGAGTGCGGCCTTGACCACCTCGCGCGGGTACACCGACGTGTGCGTCAAGGTCCCTCGAAACATTTCCTCGCAGGCCAGCAGGCGGTTCTTCACATCCAGGAACAGCACGTGGAAGGCCTCATGCGGCTGCCGCCCCAGCCGCAGTTGCAGATAGCGCTTGACCATGTCCGGCGACGTCAGCACCTCGCCCGTCTGCAATTCTGCGGCGATGGCCCGCTGCGCCAGCTCCATCACCGCCCGCAGCTGGGCGAACTTGGCCGGCCCCAGCCCCTTGACCTCGCAGAATGCGGCCCGCGGCGCCGCAAACAGCGCGCTCAGCGAGCCGAACTGTTGCAGGATATCCCGTCCCAGCGCCACCGCGTCCCGCCCCGGTATCCCGACCCGCAGGAACACCGCCAGCAGCTCCGCATCGGTCAGCACCTGCGGCCCCTGCGCCAGCAGGCGCTCGCGCGGACGCAGCTCTTCCGGCCAATCAGCAATCCCCATGCTTGCCCCCAGTGGAATACAATATCGCCTTTGATCCGCAGCATTTTTGGCCCACAACGCAATGTCCAACGTCGTCACCGCATCGTCCTATCTGACCCTGCATTACCGCCTCGCCAGCCTGGACGGGACGGACATCGTCACAACCTTCACCGGCAACCCGGCCACCCTGATGCTCGGCCAGGGCCAGCTGGCCCCGTCGCTGGAACAGGTGCTGCTCGGCCTGCCCGAAGGCACGCACCAGACCTTTGAGCTCAGCGCCGAGCAAGGGTTCGGTCCGCGCAACCCGGACTTGATCCAGGCCGTGTCCCGGGCGACTTTGGACGAAAACTCGGCCCCCGACGCCGGCTACGCGATCGGCGACCTGGTCGATTTTGCCGCCCCCGGCGGTGGCCGCTTCGCCGGCATCCTGCGCGAACTGCGCGACGATGCCGCCGTGTTCGACTTCAACCATCCGCTGGCGGGGCAGCCGCTGCTGTTCGAAGTCAAGCTCATCTCCGTTCTGTAACCAGGCCACAGACATGAACAACGAAATCCTCCTCGCCCAGCCGCGCGGCTTCTGTGCCGGCGTGGATCGCGCCATTGAGATCGTCGAGCGCGCCCTGCAGCAGTTTGGCGCGCCCATCTACGTGCGCCACGAGATCGTCCACAACGCCTACGTGGTGGAAGATCTGCGCGCCAAGGGCGCCATCTTCATCGAGGAATTGGACGACGTCCCGGCCGGCAACACGCTGGTGTTCTCGGCCCACGGCGTATCGAAAGCCGTGCGCGCCGAAGCCGAGGCGCGCGGCCTGTCGATCTTCGACGCGACCTGCCCGCTGGTGACCAAGGTGCACGTTGAAGTCGCCAAGATGCGCAAGCAGGGCTGCGAGATCGTGATGATCGGCCACGACGGCCACCCGGAAGTGGAGGGCACTATGGGCCAGGCCGACGCCGGCATGCACCTGGTGGAAACGGTCGAGGACGTCGCCAGGCTGAACGTCGCCAACCCGGACGCGGTCGCCTACGTCTCGCAAACCACCCTGTCCGTGGACGACACCGCCGACATCATCGCCGCGCTGAAGGCCCGCTACCCGAACATCATCGAGCCGAAGAAGGGCGACATCTGCTACGCCACCACCAACCGCCAGGAAGCGGTGAAGTTCATGGCGCCACAGGTGGAAGTGGTGATCGTGGTGGGCAGCCCCAACAGCTCCAACTCGAACCGCCTGCGCGAAGTCGCCGAAAAGATGGGCACGCCCGCCTACATGGTCGATAACGCCGGCCAGATCAAGCCGGAATGGCTGGACGGCTACAAGCGCATTGGCGTCACCGCCGGCGCCTCGGCCCCGGAAGTGCTGGTCAACGCCGTGATCGACCGTCTGAAGCAGCTGGGTGCGGCCAGCGTGCGTACCCTGGAGGGCGTGGAAGAGCACGTGACCTTCCCGCTGCCCAAGGGCCTGGACGGGGGCGCCAAGCCGGCGGCGGCGTGATATTGGTAATATTGCCGTCAGTCATAAGCAAAGATTATTTGGGCGGATTTCCACTTTCCGATATTAGTTTTTCCAAAACATCGTTATTATTGCTGCGCTCGGAATTGATGCATTCATCCCGCCAAACGGGGCGGGATCCGGCGTAGTCCATGAGCGGCACTGCGGGAGCGATCCCGGGTGCCGTTTTTGTTAGGTCTTACTCACAGTACTCACAGCAGGAAGCATGGATACCTTTATCCAACAACTCATCAACGGGCTGGTGCTGGGCAGCATGTACGCACTGGTCGCGCTCGGGTACACGATGGTGTACGGCGTCCTCAACCTGATCAACTTTGCCCACGGCGACGTGCTGATGATCGGCGCCATGGTCGGCCTGTCGATCCTCAACCTGCTGGGGCAGGTGGCGCCGGACCTGCCGGGCTTCGCCAAGCTGGGCATCGCGATCATCGGCGCGATCCCGGTCTGCATGATCGTCAATATCATCATCGAGCGGGTGGCCTACCGGCGCCTCCGCAATGCGCCCCGGCTGGCGCCTTTGATCACCGCGATCGGGGTCTCGATCCTGCTGCAGACGTTCGCCATGATGATCTGGGGCCGCAGCCCGCTGCCGTTCCCGCAGCTGCTCTCCAGCGACCCGGTGCCGGTCGGCGGCGCGGTGATCTCGCAGACCCAGATCCTGCTGCTGGTACTGGCCGCCGGCTCCATGCTGGCCCTTGTGTTCCTGGTCGAGAAAACCAAGATGGGCCGCGCCATGCGCGCCACCGCCGAGAACCCGCGCGTCGCGGGCCTGATGGGCATCGACTCCAACCGCGTGATCGTCGCTACCTTCGCCATCGGCGCGGCGCTGGCTGCGGTGGCGGGCGTGATGTGGGGCGCCGTGTATTCCTCGGTGCAGTTCGCGATGGGCTTCCTGCCTGGCCTGAAGGCCTTCTCCGCCGCGGTCCTGGGCGGCATCGGGAATATCTACGGCGCCATGATCGGCGGCCTGGTACTGGGCCTGATCGAGAGCTTCGGCGCCGGCTACATCGGCGACCTGACGGGCGGCTTCCTCGGCTCGAACTATGTCGACATCTTCGCCTTCATCGTGCTGATCGTGGTGCTGACCATCCGTCCGTCCGGCATCATGGGCGAGCGCGTGGCGGACCGCGCGTAATTTCAGGAGATCCCCGAAATGTCTCTCATCTCCTTCGACGTCCAGCGCGACAAGGGCAAGGCCTGGACCAGCATTGCGATTTTGCTGGTGCTGCTGCTGGCGTTTCCCTTCTTCGCGTCCCAGTACGGGAATTCGTGGGTGCGCATCCTCGACATGGCGCTGCTGTACATCATGCTGGCGCTGGGCCTCAACATCGTGGTCGGCTTCGCGGGCCTGCTGGACCTGGGCTACATCGCCTTCTTCGCGGTCGGCGCCTACCTCGCCGGGCTGTTTGCCTCGCCCCAGTTCGCGGCGGTGATCGAGTCGGTCGTCAACACCCATCCGGGCCTGGGCGAATGGCTGATCAGCGTGATGGGGCCGGAGATCCAGCAGAACGGCATCCACCTCTCGGTGTGGTGGATCGTGCCGCTGGCGGCGCTGGTGGCGGCCTTCTTCGGCGCGCTGCTCGGCGCACCGACGCTGAAGCTGCGCGGCGACTACCTCGCCATCGTGACGCTCGGCTTCGGGGAGATCATCCGCATCTTCATGAATAACCTGAATGAGCCGATCAACCTGACCAATGGCCCCCAGGGCATCAACCTGATCGACCCGATCCGCATCTTTGGCGTGTCGCTGGCGGGCGAGGAGGGCTCGGGCGGCATGGTCTCCGTGTTCGGCCACGCCATGCCGTCGGTGAACGCCTACTACTACCTGTTCCTGGTGCTGTGCATCGCGATCGTCTTCATCACCTCGCGCCTGCAGCACTCGCGCCTCGGCCGCGCCTGGGTCGCGATCCGCGAGGACGAGATCGCGGCCAAGGCCATGGGCATCAACACCCGCAACGTCAAGCTGCTGGCGTTCTCGATGGGCGCCTCGTTCGGCGGTGTTGCGGGGGCCATGTTCGGCGCCTTCCAGGGCTTCGTCTCGCCCGAGTCGTTCTCGCTGATGGAATCGATTGCCGTGCTGGCGATGGTGGTCCTGGGCGGCATCGGCCACATTCCTGGCGTGATCCTGGGCGGCGTGCTGCTGGCCGGTTTGCCGGAGCTGCTGCGCCACGTGGTGGAGCCGGTGCAGATGACCCTCTTTGGCAAGGTGCTGATCGAAGCCGAGGTGCTGCGCCAGCTGCTGTACGGCCTGGCCATGGTCGTCATCATGCTCAATCGTCCGGCTGGCCTGTGGCCCGCGCCCAAGCATGAGGACCGCCCGGACAACGACCGGAATGAGGACAACCGCGACGTCGCCGCCGAATCCGGCGCGCGCACCGCGTGAGGACGAATCATGAGTGACAAGAGTGACCAACTGCTGCTGAATATCGCGGGCGTGAACAAGCGCTTCGGCGGCCTGCAGGCGCTGACCGAAGTGGGCATCCGCATCGAGAAGGGCCAGATCTACGGGCTGATTGGCCCGAACGGCGCGGGCAAGACCACCTTCTTCAACGTGATCACGGGCCTGTACCAGCCGGACACCGGCACCTTTGAGTTGGACGGCAAGCCGTATTCGCCGTCCGCGCCGCACGAGGTGGCGAAGGCCGGCATCGCGCGCACTTTCCAGAACATCCGCCTGTTCGGCGAGATGACCGCGCTGGAGAACGTGATGGTGGGGCGCCATGTGCGCACCAAGCAGGGCGTGCTCGGCGCCATCTTCCGCCACAAGGCCGCACGTGACGAAGAGACCGCGATCCGCCGCCGCGCGCAGGAGCTGCTGGACTTCGTGGGGATCGGCCAGTTTGCCAAGCGCACCGCCAAGTTCCTGTCGTACGGCGACCAGCGCCGCCTCGAGATCGCGCGCGCGCTGGCCACCGATCCGAAGCTGCTGGCGCTGGACGAACCGGCGGCCGGCATGAACGCGACCGAGAAGCTGGCGCTGCGCGAGCTGCTCGTGAAGATCAAGGCCGAGGGCCGCACCGTGCTGCTGATCGAGCACGATGTGAAGCTGATGATGGGCCTGTGCGACCGCATCACCGTGCTCGAATACGGCAAGCCGATCGCCGAGGGCCTGCCCGCGGAGATCCAGAAGAACCCCGCGGTGATCGAGGCCTATCTCGGAGGCGCCCACTGATATGAGCATGACGAGCATGAACAGCGAAACCGTCCTGAAGATCGAAGGCATGAAGGTGGCCTACGGCGGCATCAAGGCCGTCAAGGGTATCGACCTGGAGGTGCGCCAGGGCGAGCTGGTGACCCTGATCGGTGCCAACGGCGCGGGCAAGACCACCACGCTGAAGGCCATCACCGGGACGCTGCCCGGCGGCTCGGTGGAGGGCGCGATCGCGTATCTCGGCCAGCCCCTGAAAAACGCCAAGTCGTTCCAGCTGGTGCAGAAGAAGCTCGCGATGGTGCCGGAAGGCCGCGGCGTGTTCACCCGCATGACCATCCACGAGAACCTGCTGATGGGCGCCTACACGCGCGACGACAAGGCGGGCATCGATGCCGACATCGACAAGTGGTACGGCGTGTTCCCGCGCCTGAAGGAGCGTTCCGCGCAGCTGGCGGGCACCCTGTCCGGCGGCGAGCAGCAGATGCTGGCGATGGCGCGTGCGCTGATGTGCCATCCGACCCTGCTGCTGCTGGACGAACCGTCGATGGGGCTCTCGCCGATCATGGTCGAGAAGATCTTCGACGTGATTCGCACTGTGTCGCAGCAGGGCATCACGATCCTGCTGGTGGAGCAGAACGCCAAGCTGGCGCTGGAAGCCGCGCACCGCGGCTACGTGATGGACTCCGGCGCCATCATCATGAGCGGCGCCGCCGCCGACATGCTGCACGACCCGCGCGTGCGCGCCGCCTACCTGGGTGAAGAAGAGGCCGGCTGACCTCTGATCTGCGTCAACGCCGGGGTCAGGCCTGCCTCTCATAGAGGGGGCCTGACCCCGGCGTTTTTTTCAAAGCGGTTGTGTCACGTTTCGCAGCCGTTCTGATCCGGCCGGGAGCCCGCAACCGCGGGACCTTGCAGCGATCGTTAAACAGTACGGGGTCAGGCCCCGGGGGTCCTCTGGGGGTCAGGCCCCGGCTGCCAGAGCTGGGGCCTGACCCCGGTTGCGCGGGCGAAAAAAAACCAGCGCCGGGGCGCTGGTTTCAGGTCGGCTCCGCCGAGGGGATTACTTCTTCGGAGCTGCTTTGGGCGCTGCCTCGGCAGCTTTCTGGGTCGCTTGCGCGAACTGGTTCACCGCGGTCGAGACGTTCGATTCAAACGCTTCGATGGCCTGCTTGGTGGTGCGGGCGAACTGCTCGTAGCCGGCGTTGGCATTGCTGATCGAGGCCTTGACGGCGGCCACGAAGTTCTCGGTGCCGGCCGGCGCGTTCTTGGTCACGTCGTCGATCAGCTGGACCACCTTGCGGTTGGTCTCGGCGATCGCGCCTTCGGCGGTCTTGGTCAGTTCAGCCTGGGTGCCGGCGGCGATCGAAGCCACCTGGCGGCCGTACGACAGGGCCTTCTCGGCGTTCGGCTGGGCCTGGGCGGCGGTCAGCGAGAAGAACTCTTGCGGGTCCTTGGCCGACAGCAGTTGGCGCGCGGCGGCCGACGACTCTTCCAGCGTGGCCTTGGCCGCGGTCAGGTGCAGGTCGACCAGCTTTTCCACGCCCTGGAAGGTGGTGTTCGTCAGCGAGGACAGGATGGCGAACTGGGTGTCGAAACTGGCCTTCGTCGCATTCGAAAACTGCTCGGGAATTGCAAACATGTAGTTCTCCAATCAGGAAACGGAATTTCGGTTACAGGAATTGTGCAACGCAACACCTCGCATTCTATCGCTGTGGTGAGGCAAGTCAAGCACTTTTTGTGCGCTGCACAAAATGGTGTTGTTCAGCGCTAACTTATTGATTTCCATGAGGAATGCTTGGCCCCAGGCATCAGTGGAACGACCGTGCTAGACTGCCATGGTTCCCTCTTCAGCGCGCTCCGTCGTTGATGTATGTCAAACAAAACTCTGATCAATCCTGTTGCGGCGCGAAATTCTGTCCTGTCCCCGGTGGCTGTGTTCTTTGTGGTGCTGTGGAGCACGGGCTTTATCGTGGCGAAATTCGGCCTGCCGTATGCGCCGCCGCTGACGTTCCTGGTGCTGCGCTGCGGCGGCGTGGTCCTGGTGCTACTGCCGCTGGTGCTGGCACTGCGCGCGCCGTGGCCGGCGCGGCCGGGGCGGCTGGCGGTGGCCGGTTTGCTGCTCCAGGCCGGATACCTGGGCGGGGTATGGAGCGCCATCAAGCTGGGCATGCCGGCCGGGGTGACAGCCCTGATCGTGGGCATGCAGCCGATCCTGACGGCGGTGCTGGCCCCGCTGATCGGCGAGCAGGTGCGCCCGCGCCAGTGGCTGGGACTGCTGTTCGGGCTGGCGGGGGTGGGGCTGGTGGTGTACAGCAAGGTCACGCTGGCCGGCGTGTCGTCCGCCGCGCTGGCCTGGTGCGGGTTCGCGCTGGTGTCGATCACGGCCGGGACCATGTACCAGCGCCGCTATTGCCCCTCGTTCGACCTGCGGACCGGCACCGTGGTGCAGTTCCTGGCCACGCTGGCGGTGCTGGTGCCGCTGGCTATCGTGCGGGAGGGCATGGACTGGCGCTTGTCGCACGTACAATGGACGGGTTCCTTCACGGCTTCGCTGCTGTGGTCGGTGTTGGCGCTGTCGATCGGGGCGCTGTTCCTGCTGTTCCGCCTGATCCGCAGCAGCCAGGCCACCGAAGTGACCAGTCTGCTCTACCTGACGCCGCCGACCACCGCGCTGATGGCCTGGCTGCTGTTCGGCGAAGCCTTCACCTGGCTGAGCGCGGGCGGGATGGCGCTGGCGGTGGCGGGCGTCGTGTGCGTTGTCAAAAAATAGGATCCAGATGATTACCAGTACCCAGCAAGAACACGTCGACGCGGCCATCACCTCGCGCCGCTCGATCCGCGCCTTCCTGCCGACACCGGTGGAGCGCGAAGACATCGAAAAGATCCTGGAGGTGGCCGCGCGGGCGCCGTCCGGCACCAACATCCAGCCATGGAAGGTGTACGTGCTGACCGGCGCGCGCAAGGAGCAGCTGTCGGCCGCCATCCTGCAGGCGCACGACGACCCGGACGCGGCCCGCCAGCACACGGAGGAGTACGCGTACTATCCGCGCCAGTGGACCTCGCCCTACATCGAGCGGCGCCGCAAGGTCGGCTGGGACCTGTACGGCCTGCTCGGCATCACACGCGAGAACAAGGCCGGCATGCACCATCAGCACGGGCGCAACTACCGTTTCTTCGACGCCCCGGTCGGTCTGATCTTCACCATCGACCGGATCTTGGAGCAGGGCTCCTGGCTCGACTATGGCATGTTCCTG
Source organism: Zemynaea arenosa (assembly GCF_004614185.1). Classification (GTDB taxonomy): domain Bacteria; phylum Pseudomonadota; class Gammaproteobacteria; order Burkholderiales; family Burkholderiaceae_D; genus Telluria; species Telluria arenosa. The sequence goes on from NZ_SPVF01000253.1 coordinate 12,026, forward strand.
GAGAACATCATGGTGGCGGCGCGCGGCCGCGGGCTGGACACCTGCCCGCAGGCGGCGTTCACCCCCTTCCACCGCATTATCCAGCAACAGCTCGGTTTGCCAGAGAACGAGATGGTCGTGTGCGGCATGGCGCTGGGCTACGCCGATCATGCCAAGGTGGAAAACTCGCTGATTACGCAACGCGCACAGTTGGCAGAGTTCGTGAAATTTGTCGAGTAACGGTATATTTGGGCGACGGATGAGGTAAACTTTCCGGGAGCAATTTGCGTTACCGCAAGACAAATTGCCCGACGTTTCGCCGCTTCGAGGATGTCCGATGTTCAAGTTCGCTCCCGCCGCCCTGGTGTTCGCGTCCGTCATGTTGATGGCGGCCGCCCCGGTCCAGACCGTGCACGCCCAGGAGGCGGCCGAGGCCGTCAAACCGGTCAAGCAGGCCCGCAAGCTACGGCTTCGCAAGAAATCCGCCGCCCCCGTCGTGATCGAGACCCGCGAGCGCCTGGTGCGCCGGGTGATCACGGTCAAGGGCCGCCGCAGGGTGGTCTACGAGCGCGCCGCCACCGTGCGCGCCGCACCCCCGGCCATGAGCATGGGCGACCTGGCGGGGCTGAACCTCACCCGCGATCCGCTGGACCTGAAGTCGTCCGTGGCTTTCGTGCTGGACGAGGCCAGCTCCGAAGTGCTGTTCGAAAAGAACGCCAATGTGGCGCTGCCGATCGCGTCCATCACCAAGATGATGACCGGGCTGGTTGTGGTGCAGGCGCGCCAGGACATGGATGAAGTCCTGACCATCACCGAGGACGACGTCGACCGCGAAAAGTTCAGCAGTTCGCGCCTGCGCGTGGGCACCCGCATGACGCGCGGGAACCTGCTGCATATTGCGCTGATGAGTTCGGAAAATCGCGCAGCGTCCGCACTGGGCCGCAACTATCCGGGCGGCCGCGCGGCCTTCGTGGACGCCATGAACGCCAAGGCACGCGAGCTGGGCATGACCGACACGCATTACGTGGACACCAATGGCCTGTCCAGCCGGAACGTCGCCAGCGCGCGCGACCTGGCCAAGCTGGCCATGGCGGCGCACCAGGAACCGCTGCTGCGCGAGTACTCGACCGACCCGAAGGCTGTGGTCTACGCGGGCAAGACGCCGATGCAGTTCGGGAACACGAATTATCTGGTGAGCCTGCCGGACTGGAATATCGGTCTGCAGAAGACCGGGTTCATCAATGAAGCCGGACGTTGCCTGATGATGCAGGCGGCGATCGCCGGTCGCAACGTGATCATGGTGTTCCTCGACTCCAAGGGCAAGCTGTCGCGCACCGCCGATGCCGGCCGGATGCGCAAGTGGCTCGAAGCGCTGCGCCCGACGGTGCCGACCGCCGCCGCTGTTCCCGTCACTGCCACTGCCGCCCCGCCGCTCGGCGGGTCCTGAGTGTTCCTCCCCCGGCAGCGCCTCCCGCCACCGGGGACGCCCGCTACCCCACCCGCTGCTTCATCCGTGGCCCGCTCGCGCCGCCGCAAACAATGCCCGGTTCCGGAAGCCGCTGCCACTCCTTCGTCGCACTTTCCGCTACCCGGCTCCGACCCCAGGTTCCCGCGCCGAAGCCGCACCCTGCAGGCGTTTGCGTCGAATCAAAAAGAGGCCAGACCCCGGTAGCAGATGCCGCTACAAAGTCGCGTCTGACGCTACCGGGGTCTGACCCCAAGTTCCCGCCGCGAAGCCGCGCCCCGCAGGCGTTTGCGGAAAACAAAAACAGGCCAGACCCCGGTAGCAGATGCCGCTACAAAGTCGCACCTGACGCTACCGGGGTCTGACCCCGAGTTCCCCTACCGGGGTCTGACCCCGAGTTCCCGCGCCGAAGCCGCGCCCTGCAGGCGTTTGCGGAAAATCAAAAACAGGCCAGACCCCGGTAGCAGATGCCGCCACAAAGTCGCGCCTGACGCTACCGGGGTCTGGCACCCGGTTCCCGCGCCGACGGCGCGCCCTGCAGGGGTTTGCGGAAAATCAAAAACAGGCCTGACCCCGGTAGCGGGGAATGCGACTTGCGTGGGCGTGGGGAAACAGCGGGGCGATCCCGGCGAGGACGGGGAAGGGCGTTAGCCGCGCTTGCCGTCGATGGCAAGGCCGGGGCGGTAGCCGAGGGTGGCGGAGATCTGCGTGGCGGTGTTGACCAGGTCTTCCAGCCAGTCTTCCTGCAGCCGGTCGGCGGGGGCGGAGATCGACAGGCCGGCCACCAGCTTGCCGGAGTCGTCGTGGATGCCGGCCGCCATGCAGCGCACGCCCAGCTCCAGCTCCTCGTTGTCGCGCGCATACCCGCGCGCGCGCACCAGGCTCAGCTCGCGCTCGAGGCGGCCCAGATCGGTGATCGAATTCTTGTTGTGGCCAGCAAGGCCGGTGCGCGTCGCGTAGGCGCGGATGGCCTTGGGCTCGTCCACCGACAGGAACAGCTTACCCGTGGAGGTCAGGTGCAGCGGCCCGCGCCCGCCGATCGCGCGCACCACCTGCATCCCGGAGCGCTCGGAGAACGCGCGGTCGATGTAGACGATCTCGTCGCCCTGGCGCACCGACAAATTCACCGTCTGCTGCGTCTTCTTGTGCAGTGCACGCATGAAATCCACCGCCGCCTCGCGCACCGAGAGGCGCGACTTGACCACATTCCCCAGTTCCAGCAAGCGCATCCCCAGCCGATAGGTGCCGGGCTCGACCCGGTCCACGAAGCGCGTCAGCACCATGTCGTTGAGGATACGGTGCGCCGTTGAGGGATGCAGGCCGGACACTTTCGACAGCTCCTTGAGACTCACCGGATCGGTGTAGGACGCCAGCGCGTCCAGCAAAGCAACCATCCGCTCGATCACCTGGATCGAGGTCTTCTGCGGTTCAAGGGCTTCGATTTTCATGATGTGGTTGGTGCGCTGCACGATGTCGAGCTTTCTTTATACCATATTGTGAAAACCTTGAGCAATCCCGCCCGATTGAAGGGCATAATGGCGTGTTGCATGACGATTTGATACCAAGCGAATGGACCACCCGATCAGCGAATTCAAGAGCAAAAGCGGCCTGCGCCGGATCTTTTCGGCCATGTCGTACTCCCTGGACGGCTTCAAAGCCGCCTGGCTGCACGAACATGCCTTCCGGCAGGAACTGGTGGTGGTCGTGATCGGCACGGTGGTGGCGCTGGGGCTGGCCATTTCGCCGTTCGAAAAGCTGGTGCTGATCGTGGCGCTGCTGTTCGTGCTAATCGTCGAGCTGATCAATTCCGCGATCGAAGCCATCGTCGACCGCATCTCGCTGGAGCGCCACCCGCTCTCCAAGCGCGCCAAGGACCTCGGCAGCGCCGCCGTCATGCTCGCCTTCATCATCGCCGCGTTGACCTGGGCCACCGTGCTGGTCAACCGTTTCTACTGAGCCGCTTCTCGAACCAGTGGTCCGCATACGGGTTGTCGTTGTAGGCGGCAATCTCGGCGTAGCCATTGCGCAGGTACAGCCGCTGCGCCTCGGCCAGCGTGCGGTTGGTGTCCAGCCGCAGTACCGTCACCCCGGCTGACACCGCCTGCGCCTCCAGGGCGTCCAGCAGGCGTTGCGCCACGCCGAGTCCACGCGCTGCGGGCGCTACCCACATCCGTTTCAGCTCGCCAACACCGCCATCAAGACGCTTGAGAGCGCCACACCCGGCCGGCTCGCCGTCGAGACGGGCCAGCAGGAACCAGCCGCGCGGCGGGACCAGTTCGTCCGGTGCGGCGGACACGCTCCGCGCCGGATCGAAGCCGCCCTCAAACCGGGCGTTCAGCTCGGCCAGATAGGCGTCCAGGCAGGCCCGGGCCTCGGCCCCGGCCGGGTCCACACACGCGATCTCGACTGCTGCCGCCCGCATGAAGCGTTCCACCACCGTCATGGCATCGAGCAGACGCTGCCGCTGGGACGGCGCCAGCGGCGCCAGCAGGGTGGCCGCGAGGTCCTGCGAGCGGCCGTCCAGGCGTTCCCATTCCGTCAGTCCGCGCGCCGTCAACTCGACGCGCCGCACCCGGGCGTCCCCGGCCGCGCGGCCGGTTTCCACCAGCCCGTCCGATTCCAGCACCCGGAGCAACCGGCTCAGGTAGCCAGAGTCGAGACCGAGCCGGCCGCGCAGAGCGCGCACGGTGGCGCCCTCGCGACCGATCTCGAAGAGCAGCCGGGCCTCCGCCAGCGGCCGCCCGCTGTCCAGGTAGCTGCTGCTGAGAGCGCCGATACGCTGGGTGACGGTGCGGTTGAAGCGGCGAACTTGTTGCAATGCGTTTGTATCCACGGTCCCGCTCCTCAACGTATTGTCTGACTTGAGTCAGAGAATATACCAAAATCTTATGCGCGGCCAGCATAAGAGCGCTCGAATATCTTCGTTTCCATTCATAAGGGACGCGGCTAATCTCAACGCATCGTTGTTCACGTGCCTTCAAGGAAAACAATATGCTGTCGAAACCATTTGCCGCGCTCCTGCTCGCCACCGCCTCCCTGGCCGCCTCGGCTGCCGACATCAATCTGCTCAACGTCTCGTACGACCCGACGCGCGAGCTCTACCAGGACATCAATGCCGCCTTCGCCAAGGACTGGAAGGCCAGGACCGGCGACACCGTCAAGATCAAGCAGTCCCACGGCGGCTCGGGCAAGCAGGCCCGCGCGGTGATCGACGGCCTGGACGCCGACGTGGTCACTCTCGGCCTGGCCTGGGACATTGACGAAGTTGCCCAGAAAGGCCTGCTCAGCAAGGACTGGCAAAAACGCCTGGCCCACAACAGCACGCCGTACAGCTCGACCATCGTGTTCCTGGTGCGCAAGGGCAATCCCAAGCGCATCAAGGACTGGAACGACCTGGTCAGGCCCGGCATCGCCGTGATCACCCCGAACCCGAAGACGTCCGGCGGCGCCCGCTGGAACCACCTGGCCGCCTATGGCTACGCCCTGCGCCAGCCGGGTGGCAACGACGCCCGGGCCCGCGAGTTCCTGTCCAAGCTGTACAAGAACGTGCCGGTGCTGGACTCCGGCGCGCGCGGCGCCACCACCACCTTTGTCGAGCGCGGCATTGGCGACGTGCTGATCGCCTGGGAAAACGAAGCCTTCCTGGCAATCAAGGAACTGGGGCCGGACAAGGTCGAGATCGTCGCCCCGTCCGTCTCCATCCTGGCCGAGCCCCCGGTCGCCGTGGTCGACAAGGTCGTCGACAGGCACGGCACCCGCAAGGTGGCGGAGGCCTACCTGAACTTCCTCTACACTGATGCCGCGCAGGAGATCATCGCCAGGAACTGGTACCGCCCGGCCGTGGAAAAGGAAGCGAAGAAATACGCCGCCCAGTTCCCGAACGTGAAGCTCTTCAACATCAAGGACGTGGCCGGTGACTGGGCCACCGCGCAGAAGACGCACTTCGCCGATGGCGGCGTGTTCGACCAGATCTACCAGCCTCGCTAAGTCCTATGCTCGAAGCACTCCAGCCCTACCGCATCCTGATCGCGCCTGGACTCCACAGTAGCGGGCCCGGCCATTGGCAGTCGCACTGGGAACGGTTGCTTCCCCAGGCCCGGCGCATCGTCCAGGATGACTGGTCCGCGCCAGACCTGCCGCGCTGGACGGGGCGGGTGGACGAGGTGCGGGCCGACGACCCGCGCCCGACCTTGATCCTCGCGCACAGCTTTGGCTGTCTGGCGGCGGTGCGCAGCGTCGCGGCGCGGCCTGGCGGCGTGGCTGGACTGCTGCTGGTGGCCCCGGCCGACCCCGACAAGTTCGGCGTGGCCGGCCTGCTGCCGCGCCACCCGCTGCCGGTGCCGAGCATCCTCATCGCCAGCACCGACGACCCCTGGATGGACATCGCGCGCGCCAGCGCCTGGGCTCAACTCTGGGGCGCCGAGTTCGTCGACGCCGGGCCGCTCGGCCACATCAATTCCGCTTCCAACCTGGGCGACTGGACTTTCGGCCAGCGTTATGCGGTGGCGCTCACAGCGCGCCTATCCCGCGACAGATCGCCTGCCACCACGCCCACGACGGCGACAGCACGAAGCTCGCGTGCTGGAACAGCGTGAACACCATCAGGATCACATACGGCCGGCGCAGGCCCCCTTTGCGGAAATCATCGAACAGCAGTGCCGCGACCGCCAGTTCGGTGATGGCGTAGCTCAGGTGGAGCCCGGTCTCGAAGGCCGGGAGCTGCAGGTAGATGTTGGTGGCGCGGGCGAGCGCGGGCGGCAGCAGCAACACGACCGTCGATGCCATGTAGCGCGCATGCAGCTGGACCTCGCGCCGGTGCCGGAGGGCCATGCCATAGGTCCACGCAAAGTAGGCCATCGAGGTCACGTCCAGAAAAGCCAGCCGGTTGCCGAACGCTTGCACGAAGCCACGGCTGGTTTCACTCAGCATGTCGTGCACCACCAGCGCGCCCGAGAACAGGAACAGGGGCACGATCGCCAGCGTGGCCCGGCCCAGCGCCCGGTGGGCGGTGATATGCCGCTGGCGCATGAACCAGGCCTGCAGGAGCAGGACCATCAGCCACACGGCGGCGATGCTGCCGTGGACATGGCGACTGAGGCTGGCCTCCGACAAGCGCGACAGATACGTCGGATAGAAGCCGGCGACGGCCACCAGACATGCCAGGCCAAACCAGAACGGCGCGGTGCGATACATGGTGTCTCCTCCCTCGTTGTTATTTGTTTGGAAACTGTACGCCGACTTAAGACGAGGATCAACTAAGCAAATGAGAAAGTAATCGTTTTCTTTATTACACGACGGGCGCAAACTCCCCTTTCGATATTTGAATTGGTAATAAGCGAACCATGTCCGCCGTCCTTGCATCCCCTTTGCTGGCGTCCGCGGCACCGCGCGTCCAGCGCCGCGTGCTGCCGGGCTTCGGGCTGTCCCTCGGGTTCACAGTGGTGTACTTGAGCCTGATCGTCCTGATCCCGCTCTCTGCCGTGTTCCTCAAGACCGCGACCTTGACCTGGGACGCGTTCTACGCCGCCGTCACCTCGCCGCGCGTGGTCGCTTCCTACAAGCTGACCTTCGGGGCCTCCCTGATCGGCGCCGCCATCAACGTGGTCTTCGGCGGCATCACCGCCTGGGTGCTGGTGCGCTACCGCTTTCCGGGCAAACGCATCATCGACGCGCTGGTCGACCTGCCGTTCGCGCTGCCCACCGCCGTCGCCGGCATCACGCTCACCGCGCTGTACTCCGCCAACGGCTGGTTCGGCCGCATCCTGGAAGCCAAACTCGGTCTCAAGGTCGCCTTCACCCCGCTCGGCGTGGTGATCGCACTGACCTTCATCGGCCTGCCGTTCGTGGTGCGCACGGTGCAGCCGGTGCTGGAGGAAGCTGAGCGCGAACTGGAGGAAGCCGCGGCCAGCCTTGGTGCCAACGCGTGGCAGGTGTTTGCGCGCGTTGTGTTCCCGACCGTACTGCCCTCGCTGCTGACCGGCTTCGCACTGGCCTTCGCGCGCGCCACCGGCGAATATGGCTCGGTCATCTTCATCGCCGGGAACATGCCGATGGTCTCCGAGATCACGCCGCTCTTCATCATCACCAAGCTGGAACAGTACGACTACGCGGGCGCCACGGCGATCGCGGTGGTGATGCTGATCGTCTCCTTCCTCCTGCTCCTGGCCATCAACCTGCTGCAGGCCTGGGCGCGCAAACGGGCGGGGGGCCTATGAATCCGGCCTCCATTCCGGGCCCGCGCCGCGGCGAGCTGGCTTCGGCCGCGCAACCGCTGGAACCACAATGGTTGCGCTGGACGCTGACCATCGTCGCCCTGCTGTTCCTCACGGTCTTCCTGTTCGTGCCGCTGGCCGCGGTGTTCGCGGAAGCGCTGCGCAAGGGCTGGGACACTTACGCCGAAGCCGTGCGCGAGGACGATGCCATCGCCGCCATCAAGCTCACCCTCATCACCGCTGGCATCGCCGTCCCGCTGAACCTCCTGTTCGGCGTGGCCGCGTCCTGGTGCATCGCCAAGTTCGATTTCAGGGGCAAGAGCATCCTCCTCACCCTGATCGACCTGCCGTTCTCGGTCTCGCCGGTGATCTCGGGCCTGATCTACGTGCTGCTGTTCGGCGCCCAGGGCTGGCTCGGCCCCTGGCTGCAGGAGCACGACATCAAGATCCTGTTCGCGGTGCCGGGCATGGTGCTGGCCACGATCTTCGTGACTTTCCCCTTTGTGGCGCGCGAGCTGATTCCACTGATGCAGGCGCAGGGCACGGAAGAAGAGCAGGCCGCGCTCGTGCTGGGCGCGTCCGGCTGGCAGACCTTCCGCCGCGTGACGCTCCCCAACATCAAATGGGGCCTGCTGTATGGCGTCATCCTGTGCAACGCGCGGGCGATGGGTGAATTCGGTGCGGTGTCCGTGGTCTCGGGCCACATCCGCGGCGAGACCAACACCATCCCGCTGCAGGTGGAGATCCTCTACAACGAATACAACTTCGCGGCCGCTTTCGCCGTGGCCTCGCTGCTGGCGCTGCTGGCGCTGGTGACCCTGGCCGTGAAGTCCTTAGTCGAATGGCGCCTGCGCGAGTCCGCGCGGCCGCTGGGAGAACACGCATGACCATCGAAGTGAAAAACATCAGCAAGCACTTTGGCGATTTCGCCGCGCTGGACGACGTCTCGCTGGCCTTCCCGCAGGGCGAGCTGACCGCGCTGCTCGGCCCCTCCGGCTGCGGCAAGACCACGCTGCTGCGCTGTATCGCGGGCCTGGAACACCCGGACGCGGGCCAGGTGCTGCTCGATGGCGAGGATGCCTCCGGCCGCCACGTGCGCGAGCGCCAGGTCGGCTTCGTGTTCCAGCACTACGCGCTGTTCAAGCACATGACGGTGTTCGAGAACGTGGCCTTCGGACTGCGCGTCAAGCCGCGTTCCCAGCGCCCGTCCGAGGCACAGATCCGCACCAAAGTGAAGGAGCTGCTGGAGCTGGTGCAGCTGGACTGGCTGGCCGACCGCTATCCGCCCCAGCTTTCGGGCGGCCAGCGCCAGCGCATTGCCCTCGCGCGCGCACTGGCGGTGGAGCCGCGCGTGCTGCTGCTGGACGAACCCTTTGGCGCGCTCGATGCCAAGGTGCGCAAGGAGCTGCGCCGCTGGCTGCGCCGCCTGCACGACGAGCTGCACGTCACCTCCATCTTCGTCACCCACGACCAGGAAGAGGCACTGGAAGTGGCCGACCAGGTGGTGCTGATGAACCACGGCCGCGTGGAGCAGGTGGGCGCGCCGGAAGCGGTCTACAACGACCCGGCTTCGCCGTTCGTCTACAGCTTCCTCGGCAACGTCAACGTGTTCCACGGGCGCGAAGGCGCGGCCTATGTGCGTCCGCACGACCTGCATGTGGAGCGTGTGGACACCGCTCCCGAAGGCGCGGACGGGGTTGTGGTGCGCCTGCGCCGCGCCCACGCCATCGGTCCCCTGGCCCAGCTGGACCTGGAACGGGCCGACGACGGCAGCATCGTGGAAGCGGTGATCCCCACGGAGCGCTACGGCCAGCTGGCGCTCAAGGAAGGCGAGACGCTCCTGGTCCGTCCAAAACGTTCGCAGGTGTTTGTCGACCAGGGAGCCTCGATATGAATTTCCAGCAGCTGCGCTCCGTGCGCGAAGCCGCGCGCCGCAACTACAACCTGACCGAGGTCGCCAACGCGCTGTTCACCTCCCAGCCGGGCGTCTCCCGCCAGATCCGTGAGCTGGAGGACGAACTGGGCGTGGTCATCTTCGAGCGCAATGGCAAGCGCCTGACCGGAATGACGGAGCCGGGCAAGGGCATCCTGAAGATCATCGACCGCCTGCTGGTGGAAGCCGAGAACCTGCAGCACGCCAGCCGCGAATACGCGGGGCAGGACAGCGGCACGCTCACCATCGCCGCCACCCACACGCAGGCGCGCTACGCGCTGCCGAAAGTGGTGCAGCAGTTCCGCCAGCTGTTTCCGAACGTGCGCATCGCGCTCCAGCAAAGCGCGCCGGAACACATCGCGCAGTGGGTCCTGTCGGGCAAGGCGGACATCGGCATCGCCACCGAAGGCCTGTCCACCTTCGCCGACCTGGTGTCCTTCCCGTGCTACCGCTGGAGCCACGCCATCGTGGTCCCGGACGGGCACCCGCTGCTGGGCCACTCGCCGATCCGCCTGCAGGACCTGGCCGAGTACCCGCTGATCACCTACGACGTCGGCTTCACCGGCCGTGGCCACCTGGACGACGCCTTCGCGCAAGCCGGCCTGCGCCCCGACATCGTGCTCACCGCGATGGACTCGGACGTGATCAAGCAGTATGTCTCGCTTGGCCTGGGCGTGGGCATCGTGGCCTCGATGGCCTTCGATCATGGGCGCGACCGCGGCCTGCGCGCGGTGGAAGCGTCGCACCTGTTCGCGGTGAACACCACCCGCCTCGCGGTGCGCCGCGGCGTCTACCTGCGCCGCTATGCCTATGAATTCATCCAGCAGTTTGCGCCTGAGTTGCGGCGAACCGACATCGAACGCGCGGTCACCCAGCCCGAAGACGAAGCTGCCTGAGCAGAATGTTTGTATTTGCGTTAACATGACCGTCCCCCACTCACTCACTGGAGAACAACAACATGACTCTTCGCCTCGGTGATACCGCTCCTGACTTCGAACAGGACTCCTCGATCGGCCGCCTCAAGTTTCACGAATGGGCGGGCAATTCGTGGGTGGTGCTGTTCTCCCATCCTGCCGATTTCACGCCGGTGTGCACCACCGAACTGGGTCTGACCGCCAAGCTGAAACCGGAATTCGACAAGCGCAACGTGAAGGCGATCGCGCTGTCCGTGGACCCGGCCGAGTCGCACAAGGCCTGGATCAAGGACATCGAAGAGACCCAGAAGACCGTGGTCGGCTTCCCGATCATCGCGGACGCGGACAAGAAGGTCTCGGTCCTGTACGACATGATCCACCCGGAGCAGTCGGTGACCGCGACCGTGCGCTCGGTCTTCATCATCGATCCGAACAAGAAGATCCGCCTGATGCTCACCTATCCGCTGAGCACCGGCCGCAACTTCGACGAGATCGTGCGCGTCATCGACGCCCTGCAGCTGACCGATGGCTACTCGGTGGCGACCCCGGGCAACTGGAAGGATGGCGACAACGTCATCATCCCGCTGACCATCCAGGATCCGGAAGTGATCAAGCAGAAGTTCCCGAAAGGGTACGAGTCGCCGCGTCCGTATCTGCGCCTGACCCCTCAGCCGAACAAGTAAGTGCTGCCCAAAGGCCCCACCCGGGGCCTTTTTCTTATGCGGCCACCTTATAGCTTAGGTATCTAAACAAATAAGGATACGGTCGTTTACCCCTGAGCCCGTCGATGAGATGATCGCAAGATGGACATCACCTACATCGCATCCGGCTTCGCCGTGGGCCTCCTGGTCGGCATGACCGGGGTAGGTGGCGGTTCTCTCATGACGCCGCTGCTGACGCTCCTCTTCAACGTCCACCCCTCGGTGGCCGTCGGCACGGACCTCGCCTTCGCCTCGGTCACCAAGGGCGCGGGCACCATCACCCACCGCCTGCGCGGGACCGTCCGCTGGGACATCGTGCGCCGCCTGTGCGCGGGCGCGCTGCCCGCGGCCCTCGTCGCCACCTGGGGCCTGCAGCAGTTCGGGACGCTCAATCAGGGCGTGGCGGTCTTCATCCGCTATTCGATCGCCATCTCGGTGCTGCTCACCGTCGTCGCCATCCTGTTCCGCCGCCGCATGCTGGACTGGGTGCACGCGCGCCCGGGGCGCCAGCTGCAAGGCCGCGCGCTGACCACCGCCACGGTGGTGTCCGGGGTCGTCCTGGGCACCCTGGTCACCATCTCCTCGATTGGCGCCGGCGCCATCGGCGCCACCTTGCTGGTGATGATGTATCCGCGCCTGACCCCAGCCGAAGTGGCAGGCACCGACATCGCCTACGCGGTCCCGCTGACCGCGATTGCGGCGGTGGGCCACTGGTACCTCGGCTCCATCAATTGGGCGCTGCTCTTTACGCTGCTGATTGGTTCCCTGCCGGGCATCACGATCGGTTCGTGGGCCGCGCGCTCCATGCCGGAGCGCTTCCTGCGCGGTGTGCTGGCGGCCACGCTCACCGGCGTGGCGGCCAAGATGATCTACTGACCGGGGTTGGTCCAGCGGGCGTGGATCGCGTCGATGCGGTCCACCACATCCGGCGGCAGCACCAGACCGGCCGCGTCGATGTTTTCCTTCAGCTGCTCCAGCGTGGTCGCCCCGATGATGGTGGAGGCCACGAACCAGCGGGTGTAGCACCACGCCAGCGCCATCTGCGCGGGCGTTATCCCATGGGCGCGTGCCAGCGCCGCATATTCCTGCACCGCCTCCAGCACTGCCGGGCGCAAATAGCGCGGGCTCCAGGTCGGCGGGAAAATCGTCAGCCGACCATGCGCCTTCGGATCGTCGAGGTACTTGGCCGAGAGCTGGCCGAAGGCGAGGGGGCTGTAGGCCAGCAGCGAGACGTCCTCGCGGTAGCAGGTCTCGTCCAGGAAACTGGTCTCGAAGGCGCGCGCCGTCAGGTTGTACAGGTTCTGGATGGTCGCGATGCGCGGCAGGCCTTTCGACTCCGCCTGCTTCACGAACTCGCTCACGCCCCAGGACGATTCGTTGGACACGCCGATGTGGCGGATCTTGCCTTCCTCAACCAGCTGGCCCAGCGCCGCCAGCGTGTCCTCGATGGCCACGCAGGCGCGCTCGCGCGTTGGGTTGAAGGTGTTGTTGCCGAAAATCGGCACGTTCCGGCTCGGCCAGTGCAGCTGGTACAGGTCGATGTAGTCGGTCTGCAGGCGCCGCAGCGAGTCCTCGACGGCGGCGCGGATATTCCGTTCGTCCAGGTTGTTCTGGCCGTTGCGGACCCAGTACATGCTGGCGTTGGGCCCCGCCACCTTGGTCGCCAGCACCACGTCCGCGCGCTTGCCGCTTTTCTTCAGCCAGGTGCCGATGAAGCGCTCCGTCGAGCCTTGCGTGCGCGCGCTCGGCATCACCGGATACATCTCGGCGGTGTCGATGAAGTTGATCCCGCGCTCGAGCGCGTAGTCCAGCTGCGCGTGGGCCTGCGCCTCGGTGTTCTGCTCACCAAAGGTCATGGTGCCGAGGCAGACCTTCGATACCTTCAGGTCCGTGCGGCCGAGCTTCGTGCGTTGCATGTGTGTGTCCCGTTAGCGTTTGATGGCCTCGGCCGCGTCCCGCACCAGGGCCGGGCCGGCGTAAATCAGGCCGCTGTAGAGCTGCACCAGCTGCGCGCCCGCATCGATCTTCGCGCGCGCGTCGCTGCCCTGCATGATGCCGCCCACGCCGATGATGGGGATGGTGTCGCCCAGCTCGCGCTTGAGGCCCCGCACCACGGCGTTCGACAATTCAAACACAGGTGCGCCGGACAGGCCGCCCGCTTCCTCGCCGTGCTTCATGCCCTGCACGGCGGTGCGCGACAGCGTGGTGTTGGTGGCGATCACGCCATCGATCTTGTGGCGCAGCAGGGCGTCCGCGATGTTCTTGATCTGCTCATCGTCCAGGTCCGGCGCGATCTTCAGCGTGATGGGCACGTAGCGCTTGTGCTGGTCGGCGAGGCGCTGCTGGGCGTCCTTCAATTGCGCCAGCAGGCCATCGAGTTCGGACGCGCCCTGCAGCTGGCGCAGGTTCTTGGTGTTGGGCGAGGAGATGTTCACCGTCACGTAGCTCGCGTACGGGTACACCTTGCCCAGGCAGTGAAGGTAGTCGTCGGCCGCGCGCTCGATCGGCGTGTCCGCGTTCTTGCCGATGTTCAGACCGAGCACGCCTTCCCTGTTCTGGTAGAAGCGCGAAGCCTGTACGTTGGCCACGAAGGCATCCACGCCGCGGTTGTTGAAGCCCATGCGGTTGATGATGGCCTGGGCCTGCGGGAGGCGGAACATGCGCGGCATCGCGTTGCCCGGCTGCGGGCGTGGCGTCACCGTGCCTACTTCGATGAAGCCGAAGCCCAGCGCCGCCAGGCCGTCGATGTAGGCGCCGTCCTTGTCCAGGCCCGCGGCCAGGCCGACCGGGTTCGGAAAGTCGATGCCCATCACGCGGCGCGGGTCCGCATCCGGCTTGCGCACGAAGCCCGTGAGGCCGAGCGCGGCGGCGCGGCGCAGGGCGGGCAGCGTGAGATTGTGGGCGGCTTCCGGGTCGAGCGTGAACAGCAGCGGGCGGGCGAGGGAGTAAAGGAGCTTGTCGGACATGGGAGCTGAGGGCGGCGCGGTTATCGGGACTGCAAGGCAGCCCGGTATTTTACCGCGCGTCCGTCAGCACGCTCCAGGCACCGTCCTTGCGGGCTTCCAGCGGGCGGAAGTTGATCTTGTAGGCCATCTTGCGGCTTTGCTCGATCCAGTAGCCCAGGTAGACATAGGGCAGGCCCAGTTCGCGCGCCTGGGCGATCTGCCACATCACGTTGTAGGTGCCGAACGAGGCGCCCGGCAGGTCGGGATCGAAGAAGGTGTAGACCGACGACAGGCCATCGGTCAGCACGTCGATGATGGAGACCATGCGCAGCGTGCCATCGGGCTCGCGGAACTCGACCAGGCGGGTGTTGACGCGGCTCTGCAGCAGGAACTGCGCGTACTGGTCGCGCGAATCCTGGTCCATGCCGCCGCCGACGTGGCGGGTGGTCTGGTAGCGCAGGTACAGGTCGTAGTGTTCGTCTGAGAAGGCGAGGGTGGCGACGGTGGCCACCAGCTGCTCATGGCGCGCCCACGCGCGGCGCTGGGCGCGGTTGGGAGCGAAGTCCATGGTCCGCACCCGCACCGGGATGCAGGCCTGGCAGCCGTCGCAATACGGGCGGTAGGTGAAGATGCCGCTGCGGCGGAAGCCGCTGCGCACGAGTTCCGAATACACGTCCGCGTTGATGAGGTGCGACGGCGTGGCCACCTGCGAACGCGCCTGCCGTGCATCCAGGTAGCTGCACGGGTAGGGCGCCGTGGTGTAGAACTGCAGCGTCGAAAAGGGCAGGTCGTTCAGGTGCGTCATGTCTCGGGGGCCGGAGAATGGGCGACAAGTGCAGCCTATTTTAACGAAAGATCGGGCCCGCTATTGTGCGGCATTTAGCGGAGCGAGCGGTTTCCAGTTCTCGATGGGGGGCGCGTCGATTGCGTGGCGCAGATGCGCCAGGAATTGGTCGCGGGGGATGGGGGCGGCGCCCAGGGATGCGAGGTGGGCCGTCTCCTGCTGGCAGTCGATCATCTTGACGCCGTGGCTGCGCAGGAAGGCGACCAGGAAGGCGAGGGCGATCTTGGAGCCGTCGGTCACGCGGGCGAACATCGATTCGCCGTAGAACATGCGGCCGATGCAGACCCCATAGGCCCCGCCGACCAGCTCGCCGTGGTGCCACAGCTCGGACGAATGCGCGTAACCCATCCGGTGCAGGCCCGAATACCCCGCCACGATGTCCTCGGAAATCCAGGTGCCCGGCCCGTCGCGGCGCGGCTCGGCGCAGGCACGCATCACGTCCTCGAAGGCGCTGTCAAAGCGCACCTCCCATTCGCGCGGCGCGGGCCCGGCCATGCTGCGCTCGACCTTGCGGATGGCCTTCTTCAGGCTCGCCGATATATGGAACTGGCCGGTCCACAGCACCATGCGCGGGTCGGTGCTCCACCACAGGATGGGCTGGCCCTCGGAAAACCACGGGAAGATGCCTTGCCGGTAAGCCTGCAGCAGCCGCGCCGGCGACAGGTCGGCTCCCGCGGCCAGCAGCCCGGGCGCATCCACGGTCAAGGCCTCGGACACGTCCGGAAAGGGCGTATTCGTTTCAAGCCACGGGATCATGGATCAGGCGAGTTCTGGACTGCGCATCGGGCGCACGATGTCGTGGCTGTGGAAGCCGTAGCTGCCACCCTGCGCCACGCGCGCGCGGTCGGCAAAGAACAGTTCCAGCGTCTTGCGAATGGTGGGGAAGGCCAGGTCGTCCCAGGGAATCTCGTGCTCGGCGAACAGCTGGGCCTCCAGGCTTTCGATGCCCGGCGCAAAGTCCAGGTCCAGCAGGCGCGCCAGGTAGAACATGTGGACCTGGTGCACGTGCACCACGTTCAGCAAGGTGAACAGGTCGCCGATCTCGATGTTGGCCCCGGCTTCCTCTTCCGTTTCCCGCACCGCCGCCTGGGCCGTGGTTTCCTCGTTCTCCATGAACCCCGCCGGCAAGGTCCAGTAGCCAAAGCGCGGCTCGATGGCGCGCTTGCACAGCAGGATCTTGAGCTCGCCGTCGCGCTCCCACACGGGGATGGAGCCGATGACGAGCTTCGGGTTCTGGTAGTGAATCGCGGAACACTGCGCGCACACGTAGCGCGGCCGGTTATCCCCCTCGGGGATCACCAGCGCGACCGGATGGGCGCATTCGGAACAGAATTTCATGGACGGGACTTTCTCGGATCTACTTGTACTTTACACCAAGCGGAAACCATTGCGGTTCCGCTATCGCACATAAGCTTCAGATTGACATTGCCTAATGTGGGAAAGGCGCGTATAATTCATTTCATCAGACGCGGGGTGGAGCAGTCTGGCAGCTCGTCGGGCTCATAACCCGAAGGTCACAGGTTCAAATCCTGTCCCCGCAACCAAATTCAAAAAGCCGCTGCTTCGCAAGAATCAGCGGCTTTTTCCTTTTCCGGTCGGGGCTGGCCGGGCGCGGTGCGGTCAGTTCAGCAGGGGCGGCTTGCGGGTGGTGACTTCCAGCAGGGACAGGGTGGCGCCGCTGGCCGGGTCGAGCACGGCAATTTCGTGTCCGAGTTCCAGTTGTTGAAAGATCATGTGGGTGAGCCTGAGGGCTTCGCCCACGGCGTCGGTGTTGGCGTCCAGCTGCATGGTGCTGCGCAGGTAGCCAACGATTTCCAGTTCTTCATCGGTGAGGTTCATGCTGACGGTCGTGTACATGGGCCGCTCCGGAGTGAGGTCGAGTCTCTCAGACTAGCGCGGCGGCAACATGTTGGCGTCGGCGCAGGTCAACGAATCGGCGGACAGGCCGGTATGGGCGAGCTAGAATGCAAGTCTTGCTCATCTTGCTAATTGGATACCGACCGTGGTGGATAAGGACAGTCCGGCGCAGGGCGGCGTCATCGGCGGCGGCACTGCGGGTGCCTTCCTGCGCGCGCATGCGTGGGAGAACGATCCGCTGGGGGCGCCGGACAGCTGGCCGGATTGGCTGCGCGGGCAGGTGAATACCCTGCTGGCGGCGCCCGTTCCCATGGCGCTGGTGGTGGCCGGCCACGGACGCGTATTCTGCAATGATGCGTTTGCAGAGGCGTGCGGCCTGCCGGGCGCGGAAGCCGACCTGCTGGCGCTGGAGCGGCTGCCAGGAATCGACGCGCTGGCCGCGGCGATCGACGCCGCAGCGCGCGGGACGGTCCGGATCGTCGTGGTGAGCCAAGGCCGACGCAGCGGCGCGGACAGCGCAAACTGCGGCGACGCGGCGAGCGCAGACAGCGACGGCGCGGCGAGCTCAGCCAGCGGCAGCGGCGACACCGGCGGTTGCGGCGACAGCAGCACCGGCACGGACGACGTGCGCTGTGGCGGGGCGCAGGTGCAGCTGAGCTGCGTGCCGGTGTTCGATGGCACGCGGGTGCAAGGAGTGCTGCTGTTGGCGGCACCGGTGGCGGTGCCTGTGCCGGCGCCGTCGCCGCTCGACAATCTCGCGCGGCTGCATGAGCTGTTCGACCTCGCGCCCGGCCCCATCGCCATCCTGAGCGGCCCCGAACACCGCTACGTCTTCTCGAACCGTGCCAACAGCGCCTACACCGGCGGCCTCGCACTGGAAGGCCGCGCCGTGCGCGAGTTGTTCCCGCCTGAACTGATCGCGCAATTCGTCGGCCTGCTCGATAACGTCTACCGCACCGGCGAGCCGCTGGTCGGCCGCGCCACTGCCGTGGATTTGCCGGCCCCCGAGGGCGGCACGCGCCGCGTGTACCTCGATTTCGTCTACCACCCGATCCGCAACGACAACGGTGAAATTGTCGGCATCTTCCATCAGGCGTCCGACGTCACGGCCGCCGTGGTGGCCAACGAAGCCCTGCGCCTGAGCGAACAGCGCCTGCGCGAGGGCGCCACCGCCGCGCGCATGGTGGCGTGGGAGTGGGACCTGCGCACCGGCACGGTCACCTGCTCCGACAACGCCAGGGAGATCCTGGGCTACGACCTGGCCGACGTCGAGGAGCGCTGGAAGCAGGTGGTGCCGGAAGATGTGGACCAGCTGCGCTCCGCGTTCGCCGAGGCCATCGCCGGCGACGGCAACCTGAAAGTGATCTCGCGCCGCATCCGCCCCGACGATGGCCGTGTGATCTGGGTCGACAACCGCGGTACCGTGGTGCGCGATGACGCAGGCGCGGCCATCGCCGTGCGCGGCATCACCGTCGACGTGACCGAGCGCGTGGCCGCCGAGCAGGAGCTGCAGGCCGCCAACCGCCGCAAGGACGAATTCCTCGCCATGCTCGCGCACGAGCTGCGCAACCCGCTCGCACCCATCGCCACCGCGGCCATGCTGCTCAAGCTCCCTGAGGTCGACACCGCCCGCGCGCGCCACGCCGTCGACGTGATCGACCGGCAGGTGCGCCACATGACGGCGCTGGTCGACGACCTGCTGGATGTCTCGCGCGTCACCCGCGGCCTGGTGCAGCTGGAGATGGCGCCGTGCGAACTCGGTGCCATCGCGGCCAGCGCGGTCGAACAATCACGGCCCCTGATCGAAGCGCGTGGCCACCGGCTGGACCTTCGCGCGGACCTGGAAGCCAGCTGGGTGCTGGGTGAACGCACGCGGCTCGTGCAAGTCATCGCCAACCTGTTGAATAACGCCGCCAAGTACACACCGCCGGGCGGCCAGATCGTGCTGGAACTGGGCGGTTCCGACAGCACTGTGACCGTCACGGTGCGCGACAACGGCAGCGGCATCGAGGCCGCACTGCTACCGCGCGTGTTCGACCTGTTCAGCCAGGGCGAGCGGACACCCGACCGTTCACAGGGCGGCCTCGGGATCGGTCTCGCACTGGTACAGCGGCTGGTGCAGCTGCATGGCGGCTCGGTCACGGCGCGCAGCGCGGGCCGCGGCCAGGGCAGCACGTTCACAGTGACGCTGCCGCGCGTGGCCGCAGGCGCGGAGCGCATGCCCGACGCAGGCGCGCGCGTGGCGGCGCAGCCGCGCAACATCGTCGTCGTGGACGACCATGCCGACGGCGGTACCCTGCTGGCCAGCTGGCTGCGCACGCAAGGCCATCGCGTCACGCTGCACGCGTCGGCGCGCAGCGCCCTGGAATCGGACCAGGTGGCGCAGGCGGAGATGTTCGTGCTCGATATCGGCCTGCCTGATATGGACGGCTACACGCTGGCCACCGCCCTGCGTGGGCGCGCGGCACCGCATGCCGTGTTCGTGGCGCTCACCGGCTACGGCAGGCAGCAGGACCGCGAGCGCTCCCTGGCCGCGGGCTTTCACCATCATCTGGTCAAGCCGGTGCATGCGCCGCATCTGCTGGAGCTGATCGCCGCGCTGGGTGCACGCACCACCTAGTTTTCGCTTACTCGTGCGCGAGGCTGGCCCACAGATGGGCCGCCGTCATGGTCCGGTGCGGGCTGAATTGCGCCAGCCAGCGCTCGGTCTCGGCGATGTCCGGCCGCTCCTCCGTACCCAGCACGCGCTGCATGGCGGTGCGGATCGCGACGTCGCCGTGCAGCGAGCAGTCGGCGTAGCCATAGCCGCGCAGCAGCGCATAGTTCACCGTCCACGGGCCGATGCCCTTGATCGACAGGAGGGTGGCCATCGTCTCGTCCAGATCGTGATTGCGGTCCAGCGTGACTGCGCCCTCGGCGACCATGCGTGCGAGGCGGAGCAGGGTCTCCGCTTTTGCACGCGAGAACTTGCGGCTGGTGAGCTCATCGAGGTCCAGCCGCGCCACGTCCTGCGCCTCCGGATAGCACCACAAGCCGCTGCTGTGCTGGCGGCCCGCCTGCAGGATGAAAGTGCGGCGCAGCGCGATGGCGAAGGTCAGGTTGATCTGCTGGCCGATGATGGCCCAGGTCAGCGCCTCGAAGATCGTCGCGGACTGCACGATGCGCAGGCCCTTGTGCTGGCGCGCCAGTGCGCCGAGGTGCGGATGGGCGCGTGCGAACTTCAGGAAGGGCGCCGGATCGATGCGCAGGCCAAGGATATTGAGCAGCGCATCATCGGCCAACGCGCGCGCCGACTTGCTCAGACGGCCGTCATGGTCGATGACACAGACCGCTTCCGCTGGCGTGAAGGCCACATCCAGCACCACGGGCACGCCCGCCAGCAGCAAGCCCTTGCGCAGGCCACCGCCGCGCACCTGCTCGGCCACGCCTTCCACGTCGCGGCTGTGGAAGGCGAGGATATCCGCCACGCGATAGGCGCGCGGCAGGGGAATACGCACAGTGGTGGCCATGTCAGCGCGCCGCGGCCGGTGCGGTGCCCGGCCAGCGCGGGCGGAAACCTGTCACCAGCATCGTGCCTGCGATCGTGATCGCCGCGCCGGCGATGGTGTACCAGCCGATCACCTCATGCAGGAATAGCGCGCCCCACAGGATGCCGAACAGCGGGTTCAGGAATGTCACCGTGAGCGCCGACGTCGGCCCAACATCGGCGATCAGCTTGAAGTAGATAAGGTAGGCGATGCCGCTGCACATGACGCCCAGCGCAATGGCCGCGCCGAGGGTTCCCGGCGTGGCGGGTGCGGGCTGCGGGAAGAAGGGCAGGGCGGGCAGCACCAGCAGGGTCGAGGCCCACATGCTGCCGTGCGCATTGGCGAACGGTTCCACGCTCCTGGCGCTCTTGGCGTAGGTGCTGGCAATCGAATAGCAGAAGGCGGCGGCGAGCCCCGCGGCGATGGCGATGCCAGCGCCCGGGCGGGACGTCACGCTGTCAAAGCCCACCAGCACCGCCACCCCGATGGTCCCCAGGACGAGGCCCAGCAGCGTGCGCGCGGCGATCCCCTGGCGCAGGTACAGGGCGGCGATCAGGGCACCGAACATGGGCGCAGTCGCATTCAGCACCGACAGCACGGAGGCCGACAGCGTGCGTGCGGCGAAGGCGAACAGCAGGAAGGGCAGGGCGGAGTTGAAGAAGCCCAGCATCAGGTAGTGTTTCCAGTGTGCGCCGAGGTCGAGCCGCTTCTTGAGGAACCAGCCGATCGCCAGCAGGAACAGCGAGGCCGAGGCGACCCGGTATTCGATCAGCACCGCTGGCCCAAGCACGGGCGCGGCGATGCGCATGAAGAGGAAGGAGCTGCCCCAGATGGCGGCCAGCAGGACGAGGCGGAGGAAGTTTGCGGAGTTCATGGGGATGAGTATGCGGCACCGCGCTGCGGCCGCGCTATGCAAATCTTGCCTTTGAATTTCAAGAACGCGCCAAAGTCATCGGCGGACCGCTGCCTCAGATTGTGCAGCCGGCGTTCGATTCGGCTTGCTGGCGGGCCAGCGCGTCGGCGTGCTGCACCTGCAATTCCTGCGGCACGCCGTTCTTCACAGCCGTCATCTCCGCCATGATGGAGACCGCAATCTCCGCCGGCGTCTTGCTGCCGATGTACAGCCCAATCGGCCCATGCAGCCGCGCGATCTGCTCGTCCGTCAGGTCAAACTCCTTGAGCCGCTCGCGCCGTTTGGCATTGTTGGCGCGCGATCCGATGGCGCCGATGTAAAAGGCGGGTGACTTCAAGGCTTCCATCAGGGCGAGGTCGTCGAGCTTGGGGTCATGCGTGAGCGCAACGACCGCGCTGCGATGGTCCAGCCGCATGTCGATCACCAGGTCATCCGGCATCGCATGCACCGGCTCGATGCCCGGCAGGTTCCAGGTGGCGCGGTATTCCTCGCGCGGATCGCAGACCGTGACGTGGTAGTCCATCGCGCTGGCCATCTGCGCCAGGATGCGCGAGAGCTGGCCCGCGCCAATGATGAGCAGCCGCCAGCGCGGTCCATGGATCGTCGTCAGCACACCATCGCGCACCTCGAGCTGCATGCCGGGTGCGGCGGTATCCAGGGCGGCCGCGCCGGTCTGCAAATTCACGTGCCGTGCCACCAGCTGGTGCTGCTCCAGCCGCTCCAGGAGCTGGTCGATGCCGCTGTCGCGGCCTATCGGTTCGATGGCCAGTTCGATGGTGCCGCCGCAGGGCAGGCCGAAGCGGTGCGCTTCGTCCGCGGTGATGCCGTACTTGACCAGCTCCGGAACCGTGCGCGTGATGCCGTGCGCGCGTACGCGCTCGATCAGGTCATCCTCGATGCAGCCGCCGGACACGGAACCGACCACGCGCCCATCGTCGCAGATCGCGAGCGTGGCGCCGATCGGGCGCGGGCTCGACCCCCAGGTCTTGACGACCGTGACCAGCTCCGCGCGGTGCCCCTCGGCGATCCAGGCGGAGGCGGTTTTCAGAACTTCGAGGTCAATGCTGTCCATCGTTCGCTTATACTGGGCGGATGGACAATGATACAGAAAAGGGCGAACGCGCGTCGCCGAGGTTTGGTTTGCTGCTGGCGGTGTGCGTGGGCACGGTGGCGCTGCTGGGCGTATTGACCTACGTGATGGCGACCTACTTCCCGAACTTCCCCGGCTAGCGCGCGCCGCGCGGCGACTCGCGCTACTTTTTCTTCGGCGCCGCCGCCGCTGCCGCCGCCTCGGCCTTCGCGGCATCGTCCTTCGCGACCTTGCAGACCACCTGCATGGCGCCATCGTTCACGCTGTCCGGCACCACTTCATCCGGCGTGAACTTCTCGAAGCGGATCGTCTGCACGGCTTCGCCGAGGCCTTTGGCATCGGCATAGAACACCTGCATGAGAAGCGTGGCGGTGCGGTCCTCGCAGGAGTAGAGATTCAGGGCCTTGACGGCGCGGTAGGGTTTGCCGTCCGGCGTCATGTGCTGGGCGGCGGGCGCCTCCAGCGTCCAGGCCTTGTACGAAGCGCCCGAGCGCACGATGCTGCTGCGGTCGATGGCAGCGCTCGCGCCGGGTGGCGCAGGCAGCTTGCTCCATTGCGCCGCCTGGGCCAGCCCGGGCAGCGCGAGCAGCGCAGGCAATGCCAGTGCGGCGAGCACCGGGCGGTTCATCGTCAGGGCACCAGCGGCTGCTTGGCCGCGCGCTTGGACTTGACCTCGCCTTGCGCCTTGGCGATGGCCGCCAGGCGCGCCTGCGTGGACGGGTGGTTGGCCACGTACCCGTTCAGCACCGAGGCCGGGTAGGCCGCCGCCAGGCGCTTCCAGAAGTCGTCGATGCCATCGACCTTGTAGCCCGCGCGGGCGACCAGGAAGACGGCCAGGTTGTCCGCCGCGGCGTCGGCCTCGGACGGCATGGCCTTGATGCCGCCGCTGCCGATCAGCATGGACAGGTCCGGGCGCACGCTCACCAGGTTGTCGATGAGGGACCCGAGGGTGCCGGTCTGGCGCTGCGACTGTGCGTGGCCCAGCAGGTTGTGCGCCATGCCGCGTGCCAGCACATAGGCCAGTTCGTCGTTGTTCTGGGTGAAGTTCATCATCCCGCGGGTGACCAGTACGCGGTTGCCGTCGGCGTAGGAGTTGACGTTGTCCGCGTTCCCCAGCTCGATGGCGAAGGCACAGGCGCGCGTGACCGGCACCGGCACGTCGCGCTGGTCGCCATCGCGATTGATCGTCAGGTTGATGGTGGCCTTGCTGGACACCAGCGGACCAAAGACCGAACCGGCCAGGGTCGATGCATTGGCGCCGGTCGGCAGCGGCTTGCCCTCCGCCGCCACCAGGCCATCGCCGCGCTTGAGGCCCGCGTGGGCCGCACCGCTGCCCGCCAGCACACCGGTCACCTGCAACTGGTCGCCCATGTTGAACGCCAGGTGCGAGGCCTCGTTGTATTCACCGGGATAGTAGAACCGGTTCTTGGCCGTGAAGCCGAGCAGGTTGCGGGCGTGCGACTTGCACAGCTCCGCGTTCTGGATGAGGAGCGGCGCGGCCACCTGGTACAGGCGGTCCTGCAGGGCTGCGACCTTGGTCAGGTACTCGACATTGGCCGCCATCTTCGGCGAGATGGCCGGGGCGCCCGGTTCGCTGGGCTGCTGCGCCGCGGGCACGCCGGGTGCGGTGGGCGGTTTGGTGGCGCAGGCGGCCAACAGGATGGCGGTCGAAACGGCCAGCAGTGCAAGCCTACGGGTCATGATTGCTC
This sequence comes from Zemynaea arenosa, assembly GCF_004614185.1. Classification (GTDB taxonomy): domain Bacteria; phylum Pseudomonadota; class Gammaproteobacteria; order Burkholderiales; family Burkholderiaceae_D; genus Telluria; species Telluria arenosa. Next base: position 36,115 of record NZ_SPVF01000253.1, read on the forward strand.
CTCTTTTTGTTGTTTGCGTCTAGCTTTAATGTTTGCCGGTGCTGCCGAAGCCTCCCGCACCGCGCGCGCTTTCGTCGAAATCCTCGACCACCTTGAAGCCGACCTGCAGCACCGGCACGATGACCAGCTGTGCGAGGCGGTCCATGGGCTGCAGCGTAAAGGCCTGCTGCCCGCGGTTCCAGGTCGAGACCATGAGCTGGCCCTGGTAGTCGCTGTCGATCAAGCCTACCAGATTCCCCAGCACAATGCCGCTCTTATGGCCGAGCCCAGAGCGGGGCAGGATCATGGCCGCGTAGCCCGGATCGGCGATGTGGATCGCGAGGCCCGTGGGCACCAGCACCGTGGCACCGGGTTCGAGCACGACCGGCTGGTCGATGCAGGCGCGCAGGTCCAGGCCCGCGCTGCCGGGGGTGGCGTAGGAAGGCAGGTAGTCCTTCATGCGCGGGTCGATGATCTTGAGGTCGATGGTCTTCATGGTTCGGGGTCTACGCGCAGGGCGCGTTATTTCAGGAGCGAGCGCTTGTCGAGGCGCTTGGCGATTTCGCAGATCAGCTGGCGCGCGAGCGTGAGCTTGTCGGCGCGCGGCAGCACGGTGTGGCCGTCGTCGTCGAACAGGACGATCTGGTTGTCGTCCTGGCCAAAGGTGTGGTGGCCGATGTTCCCGACCAAAAGCGGGATGCCCTTGCGTTCGCGCTTGGCGGCGCCGTATTCCACCAGGTTTTCGGATTCGGCCGCAAAACCGACGCAGTAGGGCCAGCCGGAGAGCGAGGTGGTGGCGGCCACGGAGGCCAGGATATCCGGGTTTTCCTCGAATTCCAGGTGCGGCGTTTCGCCGCCGGCCTGCTTCTTCATTTTCTGGTCGGATGCGTTGGACACGCGCCAGTCCGCGACCGCGGCCACGCCGATGAACACATGCTGTCCGTGGACCGCATCCATTACCGCCTCGCTCATCTGGCGCGCGCTGATGACGTTCACGCGGCGCACGCCGTGCGGCGTGGGCAGGGCGGTGGGGCCGGAGACCAGGATGACTTCCGCCCCCGCTTCGCGCGCCGCGCGGGCGATGGCATAGCCCATCTTGCCGGACGACAGATTGGTGATGCCGCGCACCGGGTCGATGGCTTCGAAGGTCGGCCCGGCGGTGATCAGGACGCGCTTGCCCTCCAGGACCTTGGGCTGGAAGGACGCGATCAGTTCATCGACCAGCTCCTGCGGCTCCAGCATGCGGCCCAGGCCCACTTCGCCACAGGCCTGGTCGCCGGACGCGGGGCCGAACAGGCAAACGCCGTCGGCCTTGATCTGCGCGACGTTGCGCTGGGTGGCGGGGTTGGACCACATCTCCACGTTCATCGCCGGCGCCACCAGCAGCGGCACGCGGCGCGGACGCGCCACGCACATGGTGGACAGCAGGTCGTCGCAGGCGCCATGCGCCAGCTTGCGGATAAAGTCCGCGGAGCAGGGCGCGATCAGGATCGCGTCCGCGTCGCGCGTGGTGTCGATATGGGCCATGTTGTTGGCCACGCGCGGGTCCCACTGGTCGCTGTAGACCGGCTGGCCGGACAGGGCCTGCATGGTGACCGGCGTGATGAAGTGGCAGGCCGCGTCGGTCATCACGACCTGCACGGACGCGCCTTCCTTCACCAGCGCGCGGCACAGCTCCGCGGCCTTGTAGCAGGCCACGCCGCCGGACAGGCCCAGTACGATGCGCTTGCCTCTCAGGTCCATCGTCATGCCGGTCTCCCGTCAGTGTTTGTTCACGCGCCGCAGCTCGTCCAGGATGAACAGCGCGGCACCGATGGTGATGGCGGTATCGGCGATATTAAAGGCCGGGAAGTGGTGGCCCGCCCAGTGGAAGTCCAGGAAGTCCACCACGTGGCCGTACACCACGCGGTCGATCACGTTGCCGATGGCGCCGCCCATGATCAGCGCGAGCGACCAGCAGAACAGCCGCTGGCCCGCGTGCTTGCGCAGCAGGAGGATGATGAAGACCACGGCCGCGATGCCGATGCCGGTGAAGAAGTAGCGCTGCCACCCGCTCTCGAAGGCGAGGAAGCTGAAGGCTGCGCCCTTGTTGTAGGCCAGGACCAGGTTGAAGAAGCTGGTGATGGGTTTTTCTTCACCATACAGGAACAGCTTGTTGACGACGATCTTCGACAGCTGGTCCGCCAGGATCACGATGGAGGCGATGCCGAGCCAGGGCGACAGCGAGGTGCTGCCGCCGCTGGAGCGGGAGGCGGAGAAGGTCGGCTTGGATGCTTTTTTGGTGGCCATGGGTGCTTTCGGGTCTCGTCTCGATCAAGCGTAGCGGCGTGGTTCGCCATTGCCAAACAGGTTGGCGAAGCAGCGACCGCACAGGCCCGCGTGCTCGGCGTGGCTGCCCACATCGGCGCGGTAGTGCCAGCAGCGCTCGCACTTGGCGTCCTGCGACGGGGTGACGACGATGGCTTCCTCGGCTTCCGTCGCCACCTGTTCGACCTTGGCCTGCGAGGTGATGAAGATAAACTTGAGGTCGTCGTCCAGGCTCGCCAGCGCGGCGTACTTGTCACCGGCGGCCTTGATCGTGAGTTCGGCCTGCAGCGAGGAGCCGATGGCGCCGGACATCCGCACCTCTTCCATCTGCTTGGTCACCTCGGCGCGCACCGCGAGCAGGGTGCCGTACTTGGCCAGCAGGGCTTCGGCATCGGCGACCTGCGGGATCTCCCAGAAGGTCTGGGTGAAGATGGTCTCGTCGCTGGCAGCATAGCCGTCCGCGCCCGCGAACACGGCCCACGCTTCCTCTGCCGTGAACGACAGCATCGGCGCCATGATGCGCAGCACGGCGTGCGTGATGTGCCACAGCGCGGTCTGCGCGGAGCGGCGCGCCACCGAGTCCGCGCCGGTGGTGTACAGGCGGTCCTTCAGCACGTCCAGGTAGAAGCCGCCCAGGAATTCGGAGCAGTAATTCTGCAGCTTGGCGACGATCGGGTGGAACTCGTAGACCTCGTAGTGCGCCTGGATCTCGCGCTGCAGCTGGTCCAGGTTGGCCAGCGCGAAGCGGTCGATCTCCAGCAGCCCGGCGAGCGGCACGGCCTGCGTCTTCGGGTCGAAGTCCGAGGTGTTCGCGAGCAGGAAGCGCAGCGTGTTGCGGATGCGGCGATACGACTCGGTCACGCGCTTGAGGATCTCGTCCGAGATCGCCAGTTCGCCCGAGTAGTCGGTGGAGGCGATCCACAGGCGCAGGATGTCTGCGCCCAGGGTGCTGGAGATCTTGTCCGGTGCCAGCGTGTTCCCGAGCGACTTGGACATCTTCTTGCCCTCGCCGTCCACGGTGAAGCCGTGGGTCAGCAGCGCCTTGTACGGCGCGCGGCCATTGAGCATCGAGGACGTCAGCAGGGACGAGTGGAACCAGCCGCGGTGCTGGTCCGAGCCTTCCAGGTACAGGTCGGCCGGGAATAGCTCGGCGCCCCCGCCAGATTGCGCCGCGTGCGAGCCACGCAGCACCGTCTGGTGGGTGGTGCCGGAGTCGAACCAGACGTCCAGCGTGTCCTTGTTCTTGACGTAGTTGTCGGCGTCCGCGCCCAGCAGGTCTTTCGGGTCCAGGGTCTGCCAGGCGTCGATGCCGTTCTTTTCGATCAGCTGCGCGACCTGCTCCAGCAGCTCCGGCGTGCGCGGATGCAGCTCGCCCGTCACCTTGTGGACGAAGAAGGCCATCGGCACGCCCCACTGGCGCTGGCGCGAGAGGGTCCAGTCCGGGCGGTTGGCGATCATGCCGTGCAGGCGCGCCTTGCCCCAGCTCGGGAAGAACTGGGTCTCGTCCACGCTGCGCAGGGCGGTCTGGCGCAGGGTTTCGCCGCCGGCTTTCGGATGCAGGTCCATGCCTGCGAACCACTGCGAGGTGGCGCGATAGATGATCGGGGTCTTGTGGCGCCAGCAGTGCATGTAGCTGTGGTCGAACATCTTCAGTTCGAACAGCGCGCCTTCCGAGCGCAGCGCTTCGCAGATCGGCTTCGAGGCTTCCCAGATCGTCATGCCCGCGAACAGGGGCAGGGTGGGCGCGAACTTGCCGTCACCCATCACCGGCGTGAGGATGGCGTCGTCCTTCATGCCGTGCGATTTGCAGGACACGAAGTCTTCCAGGCCGTACGCGGGCGCGGAGTGCACGATGCCGGTGCCGCTATCGGTGGTCACGTATTCGGCCAGGTAGACCGGCGCCAGGCGGTCGTAGAACGGGTCCTTGCGGTACAGCGGATGGTGGAACTTGATGTCCGCCAGCGCGGCGCCGTGGCAGGAACCGATGGTGGTGCCTTCCAGCTTGTAGCGGCCCAGGCATTCCTCGACCAGCTGCTGCGCGAGGATCAGCAGCAGCGGCTGGCCGTCACGCTCGGTCTGCACCAGCGCGTAAGTCACTTCCGGGTGCACGTTGAGCGCCTGGTTGGACGGGATGGTCCAGGGGGTGGTGGTCCAGATGATAATGAAGCCGTCGCTGGCCGGCAGCTGCTCCAGGCCGAAGGCGGCAGCGATCTTGTCCGGCTCCGCGAACGGGAAGCCGACGTCGATGGCCGGGTCGCGCTTGTCCTGGTATTCGACTTCGGCCTCGGCGAGGGCCGACTGGCAGTCGAAGCACCAGTTCACGGGCTTGAGGCCGCGGTAGACGTAGCCTTTCTCCAGCAGCGTGCCGAGGGCGCGCAGCTCGTCGGCTTCGTTCCCGTACGCCATGGTCTTGTACGGGTTCTCCCACTCGCCCAGCACGCCCAGGCGGATGAAGCCGGTGCGCTGGCGGTCGATCTGCTCTTCCGCGTAGGCGCGCGCCTTGGTCAGCACCTCGGCGGTCGGCAGGTTCTTGCCGTACTGTTTTTCGATCTGGATCTCGATCGGCATGCCGTGGCAATCCCAGCCCGGCACATAGGGCGCGTCGAAGCCGGCGATGGTGCGCGACTTGACCACCATGTCCTTGAGGATCTTGTTGACCGCGTGGCCGAGGTGGATGTCGCCGTTGGCGTACGGCGGGCCGTCATGCAGCACGAACATCGGGCGGCCCTTGGCGGCCTTGCGGATGCGGTGATAAATCTGCTTGTCCTGCCATTGCTTGACCCAGCCCGGCTCGCGCTTGGCAAGGTCGCCGCGCATGGGGAAGGGGGTGTCCGGCATGTTGACCGGGTATTTGCTTTCGGGTTTCTTGGCGGGCTTATCGGACATGACGATCCATCAGGCAGTGTGTGTATTTTCGAAATAGCGGCGGGCAATGGCGGCGTCGTTGCGGATGGCTTCGACCAGCGGGTCCAGGCCATCGTACTTTTCCTCATCGCGGATTTTTTGCAGGAACTCGACGCGCACCAGCTTGCCGTAGCAGGCTGCGCTCCAGTCGAACAGGTGGACTTCCAGCAGCATGCGGCCGGAGTCTTCCACCGTGGGGCGCACGCCGAGGCTGGCGACGCCGTGCACGGGCCGCTCGGCCAGGCCGTGCACCTGCACGACGAACACGCCCCACAGCGCCGGGCGGTGCGCCACGCGCAGGTTGAGCGTCGGGAACCCGAGCGTGCGGCCCAGCTTGGCGCCGTGGATGACGTGGCCGGACATCGCATAGCCATGGCCGAGCAATTCCTTGGCCTGCACGAAGTCGCCCTCGGCCAGCGCCGCGCGTACGGCCGAACTGGAAATGCGCACGTCGCCGTGCATCACGGTCGGCAGAGTGTGGACTTCGAAGCCGAACTCGCGCCCGGCCTCGGCCAGCATGGCGACGTTGCCGGCGCGCTTGGCGCCGTAGCAGAAATCGTCCCCGACCATCAGCCATTTGACGTGCAGGCCCTGCACCAGGATCCGTTCGGTGAACTCCTGCGGACTCATGGACGCGAAGTGGGCGTTGAAGTGTTCGACGATCACGCGGTCGATGCCGGCCCGCTGCAGCGAACCGAGCTTGTCGCGCAAGTTGGCGATGCGGCTGGGCGCCCTGGACAGGTCGCCCATCTTTTGCGCGAAGAACTCGCGCGGATGCGGCTCGAAGGTCATCACCGCCGCTTCCAGGTTCATGCGGTCGGCGGCGGCGCGCACGTGCGCCAGCAGGGCCTGGTGGCCGCGATGGACGCCGTCGAAGTTGCCGATCGTGAGCGCGCAGGGGGCGCGGGCACGGTCGTTGGGGAGGCCGCGGAAGACTTGCATGCGATGGAGGCTTCGGGGTACCTAAAAGAGCAATTATACCTAGAGAAAGGGGCGGCTTCGGGGGCGCCGCCACTGGGCGCCGGTCCGCCGGACAAAACAAAACGCCGCCGGCTTGCGCGGGCGGCGTTTTGAGGATGAGCGCGCCCGATTACTTGGCGGTCATAATGAAGTAGCGGGCCAGGTCGGCCGAACCGTCGTTGCCGCCAACGGTCTTGAAGGTCTGGATGGCCTTCGCCTTGTTGCCGGCCGCCAGGTAGGCTTCGCCCTGGTGCAGCTTGGCTTCTTCGACGTTCTTGACGTTGCCGGACTTGATAGCGGCATCGATCATCTTGAGGCCCTTGTCAGTCTGGCCAGCCTGCACCAGGCCGTAGCCCAGCGCGACCAGGCCGTCGCCATCCTTCTCCTTGTTCAGGGAGGCTTCCTGGGCGGCGGCGTTCTTCACCTGCTCAGCGGCGTCCTTGTCGGCCAGGTCCTTCAGGCGCTGGTGACGGGCGGCGTCGGAACCGACACCCAGGGCACCGGCCTTGTAGCCTGCGGCCACGACTTTCTGTGCTTCCGCCGGCGCACGCGCCTGCAGCACGAGCTGGCCCATTTCCAGGTACTCGCTCGGCTTCTTCATCAGGTTGTTGGCCAGCTTGAGGCGGTACACGTCCACGGCCAGGCGCGACGAGAAGCCGCTCTTGCCCTGCACGCGGTTCAGCAGATCCTGCCAGTAGCGCTCTTTCGGGTAGTGGGCGGCCAGCTTCTCGATGGTCTGCACGTAGCCGTTCTTGTCGCCGCTCTTGTTCTGCAGGTTGGCGACCATGCCGTACATGTCTTCCGACGGGACGCGGCCGGCCTTCTCTTCGGCGCGCACGGCGTCCAGCACGGCGGCGGTGTTGCCTTGTGCGTAGTAGTTCTGCAGCAGGTAGGCCTGCAGCTTCGGATCGTAGTGTTCTTTCAGTTGGCGCTGGATGGCGGCGTTGGCCTTGCCGTAGTCCTTGGCGCGCATGTAGATGCCGATCAGACCTTCCGAGAAGGATTCCTTTTCCTTGGCCGACAGGCGGCCCGAGGCGATCAGCTCTTCGAAGGTCTTGGCGGCCAGGTCGTAGTCGCCGGCGCCCATCGCGGCGGAGGCGCGCACGCGGTCGACCAGGAACGATTCATTGGCGTTCTTGCCTGCGGCAGCGTCCGCTTCACGCAGCTTGGCCAGCGCTTCCTTGTTCTTGCCAGCCTTGATCAGCGCTTGCGCTTCCTGCAGCGGCTTGCCGACTTCGGGGCGGACGCTCTCCGCGGCGTAGGCCGACGACAGGCCGAACAGCGGCGTCGCCGCAGTGAAGCTCAGTGCGGCCATCGCAAGGCCGAGGTGGGCGAGACGGAATTTTGCCATTTGAAAATCTTTCACCTATAAAACGAAATAGGCAGGGGATTGGCCTGCCTATTTGCGGGGTTACACAGTTTTACTGGAACTGTTCTTGACCAACCATACCGATCTTGGTCACACCCAGACGCTGGGCCGAAGCCATCACGCCTGCCACGACCTTATATGGGACCAGCTTGTTCGGACGCAAGTGCACTTCCGGCTGATCGGCCTGGGCCGCGACATTCGCCAGTTTCGCTTCCAGCTCCTGGCGGTTGTTGATGACCTGGTTGTCCCACAGGATGGTCCCGTCGAAGTCCACGTCGACCGTCACGACCACCGGCTCCTTGTCCGGCGGCGGCGCGTTGTTCGGCGTCGGCATGTTCAGGTTGACCGCGTGGTTCGCCTTCGGGATGGTAATAATCAGCAGAATGATGAGAACGAGCAGGACGTCGATCATCGGCGTCATGTTCATTTCCATCATCGGTTCCGGCTCGGCACTGGGGCCGGCGTTACCAACGCTCATACTCATGAAGAAATCCTTTACTTGACTAAAGCGGGCGAGGGCCGTAACGGCCTCGCCCGCATCCGGCCTTAAGCCTTGTCCGGCGGTTCCGTGATGAAACCGACCTTCTGGATGCCGGCGCGCTGCGCGGTGTAGATCACCTTGCCCACGAATTCGTAGCGCGTATCCTGGTCGCCGCGCACGTGCACCACAGGCTGGGGCAGTTTCACGGCTTCCTTCTTCAGCAGCTCGAACAGGGCGTCGGTATCGGCCAGCTTGGTCTGGTTGAGCCAGAACTCGCCGTTTTTATTCACCACGATGTTCACGTCTTCAGGAGTCGTCTTGACCGGCATGTTTTCTTCCGCCGGCAGGTTGATCTTCTGAAGGTGCAGCACGACCGGGCTCGTAATCAGGAAGATAATCAGCAGAACCAACATGATGTCCACGAGGGGCGTCGTGTTGATTTCAGACATGACTTGATCTTCGCCGTCGGAGTCGCCTCCGCCTACGCTCATCGACATGATTTAGCCAACCTTTTTAGCACCAGCGGCTGCACGGGCAGCTTCCGAGGTGGACATGGCGCCGGAGACCAGCACCGAGTGCACGTCAGCCGAGAACGAACGGACATCTTCCATCGCCGCCTTGTTACGACGCACCAGCCAGTTGTAGCCCAGCACGGCCGGCACTGCGACCAGCAGACCGAAGGCGGTCATGATCAGGGCTTCACCCACCGGGCCGGCCACTTTGTCGATCGACGCGTTACCGGTCATACCGATGTTGGTCAGTGCGTTGTAGATACCGACCACGGTACCGAACAGACCGATGAACGGTGCGGTCGAACCGACGGTGGCCAGGAACGACAGGCCGTCTTGCAGACGCGACTGGACTTTGTCCACCGCGCGCTGGATCGACATGGTGACCCAGGTCGACAGGTCGATCTGCTCGAGCAGGGCGCCGTCGTGGTGCTGGATGGCCTTGGTGCCGGTTTCAGCGATGAAGCGGAACGGCGAACCATCCTTCAGGGTGGCGGCGCCGGCAGCGATCGAGTTGGCCTTCCAGAACTTGGCCTGGGTCTCTTTCGCCTGCTTGAAGATCTTCATCTGGTCCAGCAGCTTGGTGATGATGATGTACCAGGAGCCGATCGACATGATCGACAGGATGATCATGGTGGCCTTCGGCACCGGGCCCGATTCCCAGGCGGCGGTGATGCCGTACGGGTTAGGCGCTTCTTCCTTTTTCTCGGCTGCGACAGCCGGGGCCGCCGGAGCGGCGGCAGCGTCGGTGGCAGCCGGCTGGGCGTCAGCCGCGGGCGCGGAGGCGGCCGGAGCCGATGCCTCCTGCGCGGTCGCCGGTGCGGACACCAGGGCGCCGGCAGCGGACACCGAGAACAGGACTGCCGCCAGGATCGCGGACAAACGGGAATTCTTAAACATGCTTCCTCCAAAAATAAAATAAACAGTTCGCTGAACGTATCGACAACGAAACTCTTGCTGTGGGGCGGTGGTCCGCCCCGGGTTTATTAATCCAACGTCCAAACGTACTGCACGCTTGTCCAACTTTCTTGCGGCCTGCCATCGACGATGCCGGGTTTGAAGCGGCAGCGGCCGAGAGCAGTCTGCGCTGCGCGATCCAGGTCACGGAAGCCCGAGGATTTCTGGATCTTCGACTCTTTGACGGCGCCGTCCTGGCTGATCAGGAACTGCAGGACGACGGTGCCGGTTTCTTCGTTACGCTGCGAGTTCTTCGGGTACTCCGGCTTGGCGCAGGTATTGAAGTCGACCACGGCGGGCACGTTCGACACCACCGGCTTGGCGGCCGGCGGGGCAGGCGGCGCCGGCGGGGCCGGGCGGATATCGGTATTGGCCGGCTTGGCCGTGGTGGCCACGGCGATCGGGTTGTTCTGCGGCGGCGGCTGCTGCACGTTGACCTCGACCGGCGGGATGAACGGCGGGGGCGGGGCCTTCATTTCCGGCGGCGGCGGCGGCGGCGGAATCTCTTTGGGAGGAGGTGGTTTCACGTCCTCGATGATCTTCGTCTCCACCGCTTCATTGATCTTCGCAATCATCCGCTTGCCGAGACCCTGAATGATCCCGTAGCCGACGATGATGTGCAGAACGACCACGATGGCGATGCCGGTCCAGTTCCGACCAGCCTTCTTATCGTGCGAAAAATTCATGCCTGCTTTCTCCAGTACCTACTTTTTTTTGCTGCTGCTTAAACCCACAAAACACGGCAAACCACCCGCCGGGTTCGGGACGTCGGGGAATTATACCTACGAATTCTTTTTTTCACATACTTTTTTAGCCATCAAAACGGGGGCCGAAAGTCCGTGTTAGGCGGCCTGCACGAGCTTGCAAAGAATGGGTGTTCGCGTGCCAATTTCAATCTCGAGAAAATCGCAGGAAATCGTTTGCCCGTAGGGTCCGTTCGTCGTACCGCGGACCGGCGCGGGCAGCTCGTATATGCATGCGACCTAGCTTGGACTGGAGCGGTGGAGGCGGGTTCAGACCGGTCCGCTGATGCAGCTCAAGCGGGCTGCGGCGGGGCCAAAAACTGCATCCGGATGCGCCGCGTTATGCGGGCTCGTTATTGACTTTATACCATTGACGATATAACAAACGGTTTTGGGGCAGCGCACGTTTCAAGCACGCGTCCGCGGGCGCTGCCCGACCGGTCCAGCGCGCGGCGGGATGCGCTGCAGCGCGCGCGTCAGAACGCCCGGTTGCGCTTCTCGCGCCGGCACTCCAGGGTGCTCACCACATTGCCCTGCGGGTCGCAGGTTTCGAGCCGCACGTCGAAGCCCCACAGGCGCGCCACGTGCTTGAGGACCTCGTTGGCCTGGGCATTCAGCGGCCGCCGGTTGAACTGCGTGTGGCGCAAGGTCAGGGCGCGGTCGTCGCGGGTATTCACAGACCACACCTGGATGTTGGGCTCGCGGTTGCCGAGGTTGTACTGTTCGGCCAGCTGGTTGCGCACGTAGCGGTAGCCGGCTTCGTCGTGGATCGCCGAGATGGTGAGCTTGTCGCTGCGGTCGTCGTCCAGCACGGCGAAGAAGTGGAAGTCGCGGATCAGCTTGGGCGACAGGTACTGGGCGATGAAGCTCTCGTCCTTGAAGTTGCGCATCGCGAAGTCGAGCGTCTTCTGCCAGTCCTTGCCCGCGAAGTCGGGGAACCACTCCCGGTCTTCGGCGGTCGGGTCCTCGCAGATGCGGCGGATGTCCGTCATCATCGCGAAGCCGAGCGCGTAGGGGTTGATGCCGTTGTAGTAGGGGCTGGTGGCGGGCGGCTGGTAGACCACGTTGGTATGGCTCTGCAGGAACTCCAGCATGAAGCCGTCGCCCACGATGCCTTCCTTGTACAGCTGCTGCAGGATGGTGTAGTGCCAGAAGGTGGCCCAGCCTTCGTTCATCACCTGGGTCTGGCGCTGGGGGTAGAAATACTGCGAGATCTTGCGCGTGATGCGCACGATCTCGCGCTGCCAGGGTTCCAGCAGCGGCGCGTACTTCTCGATGAAGTACAGCAGGTTCTCTTCCGGCTCGGGCGGGAAGCGCGGGATGCGCGCCTCCGGCACGCCTTCCTCGCGGTAGGGCAGGGTGCGCCACAGCTCGTTGACCTGGGACTGGGCGTACTCCTCGCGTTCCTTGCGGCGCGCGTTCTCCTGCGCCAGGGTGAGCTTGGCCGGACGCTTGTAGCGGTCCACGCCGTAGTTCTGCAGCGCGTGGCAGGAGTCCAGCAGCAGCTCCACCTCGTCGATGCCGTAGCGCTGCTCGCACTCGGCGATGTAGTTCTTGGCGAACACCAGGTAGTCGACGATCGCATCCGCATCGGTCCAGGTGCGGAACAGGTAGTTCCCCTTGAAGAAGGAGTTGTGCCCATAGGCCGCGTGCGCGATCACCAGCGCCTGCATGGTCAGCGAGTTCTCCTCCATGAGGTAGGCGATGCAGGGATTGCTGTTGATGACGATCTCGTAGGCGAGGCCCATCTGGCCGCGCTTGTAGCTCTTCTCGGTGGCCAGGAAGTGCTTGCCGAACGACCAGTGGTGGTAGGACACCGGCAGGCCGACGGACGTGTAGGCATCCATCATCTGCTCGGCGGTGATGATCTCGAGCTGGTTGGGATAGGTGTCCAGGCCGAAATTCCTGGCCACCCGCCGGATTTCTTCATGCGCCTGCTCGATCAGGTCGAAGGTCCACTCCGACTGTTCGGGCAAGGCGCGGGGATTCGGGGGATCTTTGGGCATGGGGTTTACCTGCTATTTGGGCTGCTTCTTGAACAGCTCACGGAAGACGGGATAGATGTCGGCCGGGGTGACGATCTTCTGCATCGCGAAGTTCTGATGGTGGTCCTTCACCTCGGAGTACTGCTCCCACAGGTTCTGCGGCGGCCCGTCGGTGATTTCGACGTAGGTGTAGTACTGCACCAGCGGCATGATGGTGTTGGTCAGCAGCTGCTTGCACAGCACCGAATCGTTGTCCCAGTTGTCGCCGTCCGAGGCCTGGGCCACGTAGCTGTTCCAGTCGCCGCCGCGGTAGCGCTCCTGGATGATCTTGGCCAGCAGGTGCAGCGCCGACGATACCACCGTGCCGCCCGACTCGCGCGAGTGGAAGAATTCGTTCTCGTCGACTTCCGCCGCCGCCGTGTGGTGGCGGATGAAGACCACGTCGATGTGCTCGTACACGCGCTTGAGGAACAGGTACAGCAGGATGAAGAAGCGCTTGGCGGTGTCCTTGCGCTGCTCGTCCATGGAGCCGGACACGTCCATGATGCAGAACATCACCGCCGAGGTGCTCGGCTTGGGTACCTTGATGCGGTTGGAGTAGCGCAGGTCGAACGGGTCGATGAACGGAATCGCCAGCAGCCGCGTGTGCAGGTGGCGCAGCCGGTCCTTCAGTTCGATGACGCGGGTGTCTTCTTCCGGCACGCCCTGCTCGCGCAGCTCGGCCAGTTCTTCTTCCAGCAGCGCCGCTTCGCGCTTGGGCTTGCCGCCGACGGCGATGCGCCGGCCGAGCGCGCCGCGCAGCGAGCGCAGCACGTGGATGTTGGACGGCGTGCCGCTGATGTTGTAGCCGGCGCGCTGGGTGCGGAACTCGACGGTCGAGGTCAGCTGCGTCTTGATCATGTTCGGCAGCTCGAGGTCCTCGAAGAAGTAGTTCATGAATTCTTCGCGGGTGAGCTCGAAGATGAAGTCGTCCTCGGTGGTCTGCTCGCTGTTGCCGGCGCGCCCGCGGCCGGAACCGCCTCCGCCGCCGCGCGGCCGGTTGAACTGGTCGCCCTTCTGGTACTCGGTGTTGCCGGGGTTAATGGTTTCCCACACGCCGCCATGGGCATGGCCGAAGTGCGGTTCGTTCACGTCCTTGACGGGGATGGAGACTTTCTCGCCGTTCTCGATGTCGGTGATCGAGCGGCCCTTGATGGCGCGGCCGACCGCGTCCTTGATCTGGGCCTTGTAGCGGCGGAGAAAGCGCTCGCGGTTGACTGCTGACTTGTTCTTGCCCTGCAAGCGTCGGTCGATGAGGTAAGTCAAAACGGGCCTCCTGCTTCTGTTGGCGCGGCCCGCCGCGCCCGCTGCGGTGAAACGCGGGCGCGGCGCCGTCACCTTATATTAGCCGCTTACGACGACTTCCTCACACGCAGATACCATTCGCACAGCAAACGGACCTGCTTGGCCGTGTAGCCTTTCTCCACCATGCGCGCGACGAAGTCGGCGTGCTTGTTGGCGTCTTCGGCGCTGGCCTTCGCGTTGAACGAAATCACCGGCAGCAGCTCCTCGGTGTTCGAGAACATCTTCTTCTCGATCACGTTGCGGAACTTCTCGTAGCTGGTCCAGGCCGGATTCTTGCCGCCGTTGGTCGCCCGCGCCCGCAGCGCAAAGTTGACGATCTCGTTGCGGAAGTCCTTCGGGTTCGAGATGCCGGCCGGCTTCTCGATCTTCTCCAGTTCCGAGTTCAACTGCTCGCGGTCGAACGATTCGCCGGTGTCCGGGTCGCGGAACTCCTGGTCCTGGATCCAGAAGTCGGCAAAGGTCACGTAGCGGTCGAAGATGTTCTGGCCGTACTCGGAATAGCTCTCCAGGTAGGCCGTCTGGATCTCCTTGCCGATGAAGTCGACATAGCGCTGCGCCAAGTGCTCCTTGATGTAGGAGAAGTAACGCTGCTCGGTCTCGGGCGGGAACTGCTCGCGCTCGATCTGCTGCTCCAGCACGTACAGCAGGTGCACCGGATTGGCCGCCACTTCGGTGTTGTCGAAGTTGAAGACCTTGGACAGGATCTTGAAAGCGAAGCGGGTCGACAGGCCGTTCATGCCCTCGTCCACGCCCGCGTAGTCCACATACTCGTGGATCGACTTGGCCTTCGGGTCGGTGTCCTTCAGGTTCTCGCCGTCGTACACCAGCATCTTGGAGAAGATCGAGGAGTTTTCCGGATCCTTCAGCCGCGACAGCACCGCGAACTGCGCCATCATGCGCAGGGTCCCGGGCGCGCAGGGCGCCTTTTCCAGCGACGAGTTGCGCAGCAGCTTGTCGTAGATCTTGACCTCGTCCTGCACCCGCAGGCAGTAGGGCACCTTGACGATGTAGATCCGGTCCAGGAAGGCTTCGTTGTTGCGGTTGTTGCGGAAGGTCTTCCATTCCGACTCGTTGGAGTGGGCCAGGATGATGCCTTCGAACGGGATCGCGCCGAAGCCCTCGGTGCCCTTGTAGTTGCCTTCTTGCGTGGCGGTCAGCAGCGGGTGCAGCACCTTGATCGGGGCCTTGAACATCTCCACGAATTCCATCAGGCCCTGGTTGGCCAGGCACAGGCCACCGGAATAGCTGTAGGCGTCCGGGTCGTCCTGGGCGTAATCCTCGAGCTTGCGGATGTCGACCTTGCCGACCAGGGAGGAGATGTCCTGGTTGTTCTCGTCGCCCGGCTCGGTTTTCGAGATCGCAATCTGCTTGAGCACGGACGGGTAGCGCTTGACCACGCGGAATTTGTTGATGTCCCCGCCGTACTCGTGCAGGCGCTTGACCGCCCACGGGCTGGGGATGCCGCGCAGGTAGCGGCGCGGGATACCGTAGTCCTCTTCGAGGATCTGGCCGTCTTCGTCTTCGTTGAACAGGCCCAGCGGGGACTCGTTCACCGGCGACCCCTTCAGGCAGTAGAAGGGGACCTGTTCCATCAGCAGCTTGAGCTTCTCGGCGATCGACGACTTGCCGCCGCCGACCGGCCCCAGCAGATAGAGGATCTGCTTGCGCTCTTCCAGCCCTTGCGCGGCATGGCGGAAATAGGACACGACCTGCTCGATGACTTCTTCCATGCCGTAGAAGTCCTTGAATGCCGGGTAAATCTTGATGACCTTGTTCGCGAAGATGCGCGACAGCCGCGTATCGTTGCGCGTATCGATCAGCGTCGGTTCCCCGATCGCCGCCAGCATCCGCTCAGGCGCGCTGGCATAGGTCAGCGGGTCCTTCTTGCAGAGCTGGAGGTACTCGGAGAGGGAGTACTCCTCTTCGCGAGTACGCTCGTAGCGCGCAGCGTAGTTGTCAAAAATGGTCATATGAATGTCCTCTTTAAGAAAAACTCATCACTGTCGTCGGCAGTCGAACGCACTCTGGCATGCTGACCGGCACCTGGTCGTGGGCGTACTCCTTCTTCTTGAGCCGATATTCGGTTTCGGACCAACCCTGCTTTACAAAGTCGGCAACAAAAATCGAATATGGATGGTATTTTTTTGCCCGGTTTTGTCCGGGATTTGCGCGTTGTATCAACGTCTTCTTACGCCTGTGAAATTGATTATGTGCCTATTGGTTGCTGAAGTCAAAGCAATCCCTAGTGAGCATTTGTAACTGCCGTAAGTCATTGATTAATATGAAAAAAGACCGATTCGATTGGCGCGGATCGTGTGTCAAATCCCGACTCTTACTGATGGCGTAACCCAGCCGTTGTGCAGCCAGTTGCAGCGTCGCCCGCGATAGCGATGCATCAATCCAAAAGCCTGATTCGATATTGCCCGATCTTCAGCCCGACTGGCGCACGCGAAACATGTTTTACACTCTTTCCGATTCGCATTCGGGGTGCTCCGAGGCGATTGGCGGGCATGCGCTACACTGCGCTACCCAGGTCTGGATATCGAGGAATCACCATGATGAACGAGCAGTTGCGCGGCATTGTCCGCGGCATGCCAAAAGCTGAATTACATATCCATATTGAGGGGTCTCTGGAGCCCGAGCTGATCTTTGAGCTGGCGCAACGGAATGCTGTCCAGCTGGCCTATCAGTCGGTGGAAGAGTTGCGTGCGGCATACGCGTTCACGGACCTGCAATCCTTCCTCGACGTCTACTACGCCGGCGCCAGCGTGCTGCTGCACGAGCAGGACTTCTATGACATGACCATGGCCTACCTGCGCCGCGCCGCCGCGGACAACGTGCGCCATGCCGAGATCTTCTTCGACCCCCAGACGCACACCGGCCGCGGGGTGCCGTTCGAGACGGTCATCAACGGCATCCACCGCGCCTGCGCGGAAGGGCCGATCAGCGCCACCCTGATCATGTGCTTCCTGCGCCATCTGTCGGAAGAGGCGGCGCTGCAGACGCTGGAGATGGCGCGGCCGCACCTGGACAAGATCATCGGCGTGGGCCTCGATTCCTCCGAAGTCGGCCACCCGCCCGAGAAATTTGCGCGCGTATTCGCACAGGCGCGTGAGCTGGGCCTGCACCTGGTCGCGCATGCGGGCGAGGAAGGGCCGCCGGCCTACATTCATTCCGCGCTGGACGTGCTGCACGTGGAGCGCATCGACCACGGCGTGCGCGCCATCGAGGACGCGGAGCTGACCGCGCGACTGGCGCGCGAGCAGATGGCGCTCACGGTCTGCCCGCTCTCCAACATCAAGCTGTGCGTGTTCGGCCGCATGGATGAGCACAACCTGCTGCGCCTGCTCGATGCCGGGCTGGCGGTCACCATCAACTCGGACGACCCGGCCTACTTCGGCGGCTACATGAATGCGAACTTCGAAGCCGCCTTCGATGCGCTGCCCCTTGGCCTGTCCCACGCGCAGCGCCTGGCCCGCAACAGCTTCGCCGCGGCCTTCCTCGATGACGCCACCAAACAGCGCTATCTCGGCGAAGTCGATGCGTACTTCCGGGAAGTGATGCCCTGATGATGAGTCATGTGAGACAGGCTTTCCGTATGACCCTGCGCGACTGGCGCGCGGGTGAGCTGCGCTTCCTGCTGGTGGCGCTGATCGTGGCCGTGTCGGCGCTGTGCGGGGTCGGCTTCTTCGTCGAGCGCATGCGCTCCGGCCTGGAGCGCGACGCGCACCAGCTGATGGGCGCCGACATGCTGGTCAACAGCGATGGGCCGGTGCCGCTGGAGTGGCGCGAGGAAGCGCTGCGCCGCCACCTGCTGCTGGCGGACAGCGTCAACTTCCCCAGCATGCTGCAAGCCGGGGAGGGCGAGCAGTCGGCCTCGCAGCTCATCATGGCCAAGGCGATGTCCGAACTGTTCCCGCTGCGCGGACGCATGAAGGTCACCACCAGCCGGGAGGATGCCCTCAACGGCATCGGCCAGGCCGTGAGCTACGAGCCGCGGCGCGGCACGGTGTGGCTCGACCCGTCCCTGCTGGGCGCCCTCAAGATCCATGTCGGCGATCAGGTCAAGCTGGGCGACAAGACCTTCCGCGTGGCCCAGCTGATCGCGCAGGAACCGGACCGTGGTCCGACCATGGCCAGCCTGGCGCCGCACGTGCTGTTCTCCCTGCACGACCTGCCCGAGACCGGGCTGGTGGCCACCGGCGCGCGCGTGTCGTACCGGATGCAGGTGGCGGCGCAGGACATCAACGACATGCGCCCGGTCGCGGCTTACGCCGAGTGGCTGCGCGACCGGGTCAAGGCGGACAACGTGCGCGGTGTGCGCATCGAAACGCTCGACGATGCGCGGCCGGACATGCAGAACACCATCGACCGCGCACAGCGCTTCCTGTCGCTGGTCGGGCTGATGTCCGCGCTGCTGGCGGCGGTGGCGGTGGCCATGGCCGCGCGCCGCTTCATGCTGCGCCACCTGGACGCCTGCGCCATGCTGCGCTGCCTGGGCATGACGCAGAACCAGGTCGCGCTCATGTACCTGGTCGAGTTCCTGCTGGTCGGCCTGGCCGGCTCGGTGCTCGGCGTGCTGGTGGGCCTGGGCGCGCATTACGTGCTGGCCGCCTCGCTGGCCCCGCTGATCAACACCGAGCTGCCGCCGCTGTCCTGGGTGCCCGCCGCGCATGGTCTCGCCACCGGCATGGTCCTGCTGCTCGGCTTTGCGCTGCCGCCCGTGCTCCAGCTGCGCAACGTGCCGCACAACCGTGTGATCCGGCGCGAGCAGGCGGCCCCGCAGCCGATGGTGCTGGCCACCTATGGCGTCGGGGCGCTGGCCTTCGGCGCGCTGCTCCTGTGGCAGGCGGGGGATCTGCAGCTCGCGTGCATCATCGCGGGCGGCTTCCTCGGCGGCTTCGGGCTGTTCGCGCTTGTGGGGTGGGGCGGATTGGTGCTGCTGCGGCGCCTGCGCGGGGCTTCGTCCAGCCAGTCCTGGCGCTTCGCCATCACCTCCCTGCAGCGGCGCCCGGGCGCCACCGTGGTGCAGGTGGTGTCGCTGGCGCTCGGCCTGATGGCGCTGCTGGTGCTGACCGTGGTGCGCGGCGACCTGCTCGCCGCCTGGCGCCAGGCCACACCGCCGGACGCGCCGAATCACTTCATCATCAACATCAGTCCGGACCAAAGGGATGGCGTGGCGCGCCAGCTCGCGCGCGCACAGGTGCCCGAGGCCACCCTGTACCCGATGATCCGCGGGCGCCTGGTCGCCGTGAACGGGAAGCCCATCACCGCCCAGACCTATGCCGAAGGGCGCGCGCGCGGCCTGGCCGAACGCGAATTCAATCTCTCCACCATGAAGGACATGCCGGCCACCAACCGCATCGTCGCGGGCCAGTGGTATGTGGACCAGCCCGGCCGCGCGGAAGCCTCGGTGGAGCAGGGCATCGCGAAGACGCTGGGCTGGAAGCTTGGCGACAAGCTGCGCTTCGACATGGCCGGCCAGGTGGTGGAAGCGACCATCACCAGCCTGCGCAAGCTGGAATGGGGTTCGATGCGCGCCAACTTCTTCGTCATCATCAATCCCGCCGCGATGGCCGAGGCGCCGACCACCTACATGACGGCCTACCACCAGCCGCCGCGCGCCACGGAGCTGACCAATGAGCTCACGCGCGACTACCCCAACCTGACCATCATCGACGTCTCCGCGATCATCCGCCAGCTGCAGGATGTGCTGGACCAGGTGGTGCAGGCGGTGGAGTTCCTGTTCGCGTTCACGCTCGCTTCCGGCCTGCTGGTGCTGTACGCGGCCCTCATGAGCTCCACCGACGAGCGGCGCCGCGAAGCAGGCCTTCTGCGGGCCCTGGGCGCCACGCGCAGGCAGCTTTCGCGTGCGCAGTGGATCGAGTTCGCGCTGGTGGGGGGGCTGGCGGGCCTGCTGGCCGCGACCGGTGCCGCGGCCCTGGGGTGGGCCCTGGCCACCTACCAGTTCAAGTTCGAATGGAGCTTCAGCCCCGTGGTGTGGGGCGTGGGCCTGGTGGTGGGCGCGGCGTGCGCGGTGTTCGGTGGCTGGCTGGGGCTGCGCAACGTGCTGAATCAGCCGCCGCTGCAAACCCTGCGCGAGGCCTGATCGAGCAGGAAGTCGCTGAACGGCCGCACGGTCTCGGGCAGGTAGCCGGGCGGCAGGTCGAACAGGGCCCAGTAATAGCGCTGCACGCCCTGGCAGATGTTGGCGCCCTGGCAGTAGCGCAGCCAGTCGTCGCCGACGTCGTCCGAGTACATGCCGTCGTCGCCATGGAAGAAGGGGACGATCTTGCGCGCCTCCAGCGCCGCCACCAGCGAGGGCGGGGCCTTCGAGTCGCGCGCCACCTCGATGTGCGCGCGCATGCTGGCATCGGTCTCCACCACCAGCAAGCGCGCCACGCCGTTGGCGTCGTACATCAGCAGGCCGGAAGGGTTGGGGTACAGGTAGTGCTCCACGATGCCGAGCGGCCCCGAAACCTCGCGCGCCAGGTGCGTGAACGCCGGGTCGTACACGAAGCCGAAGCCGTTCAGCACCAGCACGTCGCGCAGCGAATCGGACTGCTCGGCGAAGTAGCGCGCCTGCAGCTGGCGCACTTCCACTTCCAGCCGCTCCAGCGCGTCGTCGTCGCTCTTCTTGATGTAGCGGTCGATCAGGCCGCGGTTGAACGCGTCCACTGCGATTTTCTCGTCGGCCGCGCCGGTGAACAGGATCTTCTTGCAGGCCAGATGCGAGATCGCCTTGCAGAATTCGATGCCGTTCATTTGCGGCATGGAGTAGTCCACCACCACCACCGAGGGCGTCATGAAGCGCTCCGGCCGGAAGCTCACGCGGTAGATCTCGTTGATGTCGACCGCGATCCCGCACTGCTCCAGCGGACGCGCGCTGGTGTCGAAGGTGGGCACGATCTGCGTGGCGGGCCAGTGCGCGGTCTGCGCGTGGCGCCGCAGCCACTCCAGCGCCGCGCGGGTGTCCGCAAAAGCGCAACAGGCGATGTTCGGGTCCAGCTGGAACGAGAGGCTGCGCAGGAAGCTGTCGCTGTCGTCGACAAGGACGGTCAGCGTCGGATGCTGGAAGACGGGCAGGGATACGGGCATGATCAGTCGGATCTCCTTGGTAGCGCGGCCATCCTGGCCGGCGGCGGGAACTCGAGCACGAACATAGTATAGGCCAGCTCGCGCGAGACGCAGCGGATACTGGCCTGCCAGGCATCGAGGATGTCCTTGCACAGCGTGAGGCCGATCCCGGCGCCGCCGCTGCCGCTGGTGTAGAAACGCTTGAAGATCTTGGCCAGGTCGCGGCGCGGAATGCCGCAGCCGCTGTCGATCACCAGCAGGCGCGGGGTGGCGCGCTGGCCGTCCACCACCAGCCGCACGCGCCCCTTGCCGGCACGCTGCAGGGCCTTGAGGGCATTGCGCAGCAGGTTAAGGATTACCACCACGCCCAGCTCGCGCTGGCCCGCGAACACGAAGTCCGAGCGCACCTTGATGCTGACCGCCTCGCGCTGCGCCTGGGTCGCGAACGGGTAGCGGGACAGGGCGCTTTCCACCAGTTCGCGCATGGACAGGTGCTCGTTGGGCTCCAGCTTGCGCTGCACCGCGGTGGCCGAGAGCAGGAACAGGTCCACGATGTGGTTCATGTGGCGCACCTCAAACTGGATGCGCGAGAGGGCCTCGCCCAGCACTGCCATATCCACGTGGTCGCCGTCGCGCGCCAGCAGGCGGTTGGCGCCGCGCACATTGGCCTCCACCGACAGCAGCGGCGTGCGCAGCTCGTGCGACACGGTCGCCAGACCGTGCGCCATGCCGGCCAGCTTCTCCTGCGCCATCATGCGCCGCCCCAGCTTGGCGATCGAGACCACCAGCACCGTGAACAGCGCGATCGGCAGCTGTTCCAGGACGTCGGGATGGGACAGGAAGCTGTGATCGCCCGTGGCGAAGAACAGGGCCACCGCGCAGGCCGTGCCCAGCACCAGGGACACAGAGGCCATCGCGGTATCGAAGTGGAAGAGCAGGATCAGCGCCACCAGGAAAGACTGGCTCCAGACCGCCGCGCCATGGTTCATCAGGTACATGAAGCTGAACAGGAACGGCAGCGTGTAGGTCACCGTGACGAACGCATACACGCGCTGGACCCGCTCAGGCATCCGCCGCAGACCCAGGGCGAGGCCGAGGCACAGTACGAAGCCGCCGCTGCGCAGCGCGATGCTTTCGTACTCCTGCGGGAAGATCCAGGTCCAGATGACGTAGTAGAGCGGCATGCCGATGATGCCGATCCACGCCAGCAGCACCATGCGGACGGTCTCGTGGTCGAACTCCCGTTCGTAGCGCAGCAGCCAGTGGGTGGACGTGCTTCGGATTCGGTTCACAAGCGCTCCCAGCGCGGGCACGACAGTCGGCTGCATTGTTGCGTACGTTCCTGATCAAATAACGAATTGACTTTTCTCAATGTTCTTACATCGTGTCGCAGTTCCACGATGCAGTGCTTGAGGTAAATCAATCGTGCGTTTGTTTCAACCTCTTGACACAACAGTTCTGCGCACAATGGATTTTCTTTTCCGTGGAGAACAAACATGACCCAAGCTGCCGCCCGCGTCCTGCCGACGCCGTCCTCGAACCCCCTTCTGCCGGGGTTTGTCACCCAGCGCATGGAGGAGTGGTACGAAGACCGGGTGGGACGCCTGCATGGCGGCGCGCCGCTGCACGTGTGGACCCCGGCGCGCGCCGATGCGCTGATGCTGGCAGGCAACGACTACCTGTGCCTGGGGAATGAGCGCGCCCTGGCCCAGGCGCAGGCGGATGTGCTCGGTGGCGGTGGCGGCAGCCTGCTGATGTCCGCCGTGTTCCTCCAGCCTGGCTGTGCCCAGTTCCGCCTGGAGCGCCGCCTGGCCGACTACGTGGGCGCGGCCGATGGCATCCTGTGCCAGTCCGGCTGGACCGCCAACGTCGGGCTGATGCAGGCCCTGTCCGCGCCCGGCGTGCCGGTCTACCTCGACATGCTGGCCCATGCCTCCCTGTGGGACGGGGTGCAGAGCGCGCAGGCCGAGGCGGTCGGCTTCCTGCACAACGACGTCGACAACTTGCGGCGCCAGATCGCCCGCCACGGGCCGGGCGTGATCGTGGTGGACAGCGTATACAGCACCAACGGCAGCGTGGCGCCGCTGGCCGCGCTGGCCGATGCGGCCGAGGACACCGGCTCGATCCTGGTGGTGGACGAATCGCATTCACTGGGCACCCACGGGCCGCAGGGCGCGGGTCTGGTGGTGGAGCTGGGCCTGGAACAGCGCGTCCACTTCCGCACCGCCTCGCTGGCCAAGGCGTTCGCGGGGCGCGCCGGGTTCATCGCCTGCCCGGACAACTTCAAGAGCTATTTCCAGTCCGCGTCCCGGCCGGCCATCTTCAGTTCCTGCCTGCTGCGCCACGAGCTCGCGTGGTTCGAGGTGGCGCTGGACTTCATTCGCGCCGCCGACGACCGCCGCGCCGCGCTGGCCGCCCGCACCCGCGAAGTGCGCGGCGCCTTGACGGCGCTGGGCTACCACATCGCCGAAGGCACTGAGCAGATCATCGCCCTCGAAGCCGGCACCGAACCGGCGACGCTGGTGCTGCGCAATGCGCTGGACAAGCGCGGGATCTACGGCGCCGTGTTCTTCGCACCCGCCACCGCGCGGAACCGCGCCATGGTGCGCCTGACGCTCAACTCCAGCATGACCGACAGCGACGTAATGCGGCTAGTGGACGCTTGCGCGGACATGCGGGACGAAGTCGGCCTGGCGCAGTGGTCGTCCACCCGCCGCCGCAGCCGCCTGGCGCTGGTATGATGGAGGGATGACGGAATCCTCTGAATCGAAGACCCTGTATGAGGTCATCGGCGGCGCGGAAAAGCTGCGCGAACTGGTCGACCGCTTCTACGACCTGATGGAGCTGGAGCCCGAGTTCGCGGGCATCCACGCGCTGCACCCCAAGCCCAACGACAGCTCGCGCGAGAAGCTGTTCATGTTCCTGTCCGGCTGGATGGGCGGTCCGGACCTGTTCATCGAGCGCTATGGGCATCCGCGCCTGCGCGCCCGCCACCTCCCGTTCGCGATCGGCACCAGCGAACGCGATCAGTGGCTGCGCGCGATGGCGTGGGCCATGGAGGACGTCGGCATCGACGAGGGCTTGCGCGTGCGGCTCATGGAGTCGTTCTACGGGACGGCGGACTGGATGCGGAATAAACCTGAATGACCCAGGCGCCTGACTGATATGACCACGGGCGAACTCCTGATCCTCTTCGTGGTGCTGGTGGTGGCCGCGCTGCAGGTGGCGCAGCTGCTGCGTACCCGCGTCGGCCGCACCATCGAGACCGAGCGCTTCGACCGCATTGAACGCAACCTGCAATTGAGCGCCCAGTCCACGCGGCAGGAAGTCAGCGCGGCACTGGCGCAAGCGCATGGGGCCACGATCCAGGCGCTGGAGGCGATGCGCGAATCGAATGCGCAGCGCATGCTGGAAGTGCGTCTCACCTTGGAGAACAAGCTGCGCGACCTGCAGCTTGACAACGCGGCGAAGCTGGATGAAATGCGCCGCACCGTCGACGAGAAGCTGCATGCGACGCTGGAGACGCGCCTGACCGAATCCTTCCGCCAGGTGTCCGAGCGGCTGGAAAAGGTGCACCAGGGCCTGGGCGAGATGCAGCAGCTGGCCGTCGGCGTGGGAGACCTCAAGCGCGTGCTCACCAACGTGAAGACGCGCGGCACCTGGGGCGAGGTCCAACTGGAGATGCTGCTGGAGCAGATGCTCACCGCCGACCAGTATGCGAAGAACGTGGAAACCATCTCTGGCAGTGGCGCGCGCGTGGAGTTCGCGATCAAGCTGCCGGGGGCCAGCGAGGGCGGGGCGCCCATGTGGCTGCCCATCGACGCCAAGTTCCCCAAAGAGCAGTACGAGCGCCTGCTGGAAGCGGCCGACCGCTCGGATGCCGATGGCGTGGCGCTGGCCGGGCGCGAGCTGGAACGCTCCGTGCGCGGCGAAGC
The DNA here is from genome assembly GCF_004614185.1 of Zemynaea arenosa. Classification (GTDB taxonomy): domain Bacteria; phylum Pseudomonadota; class Gammaproteobacteria; order Burkholderiales; family Burkholderiaceae_D; genus Telluria; species Telluria arenosa. The sequence continues at coordinate 60,665 of NZ_SPVF01000253.1, forward strand.
CAAGACCATCTGCGAGAAGTATCTCGCGCCGCCGCACACCACCGACTTTGCGATCCTGTTCCTGCCGACCGAAGGGCTGTATGCGGAAGTGATGCGGCGGCCGGGCCTTGCCGACGATCTGCAGCGCACCTTGCGCGTGTCGATTGCCGGGCCATCGACGCTGCTGGCGATTTTGTCCAGCCTCCAGATGGGCTTCCGCACGCTGGCGCTGGAGAAGCGCTCGTCCGAGGTGTGGCAGGTGCTGGGCGCGGTGAAGACCGAGTTCACCAAGTTCGGCGATGTCCTTGCGACCACCAAGGCAACGCTGGAAAAGGCCGCCCGCAACATCGAAAACGCGGAGACCCGCAGCCGCCAGATGGCCCGCAAGCTCAAGTCGGTGGAAGCGCTCCCCAGCGAAGCCGCGCAGCTCATGCTCGGCACCGCTCCCAGCGACGACGACACTGAATAACGCATGGGGCGGCGCGGCGGCCCTATCCTCCGGACGAAAAAAAACCGCTGGCTAATGCGAGCGGTCTCTTTTGCGGGGAGCGCGGGGGCCCATGCTATCTGCAGGGTGCCGCCGCGCTACCGAGGTGGCCGCCCATGCTATCTGCGTGGTGCGGCCGGAAGAAGGTCGATTACAGCGGGCGGATGTTGCCGGCTTTTTCGCCCTTCGGGCTGTTCATGCGCTCGAACGAGACGCGCTGGTTTTCGGCCAGGCTCTTGAAGCCATCCGACTGGATGTCCGAGAAGTGCGCGAACAGATCGCCACCGCCCTGGTCCGGGGTGATGAAGCCGAAGCCCTTGGAGTCGTTGAACCATTTGACGATGCCGGTTTGAGTAGTCATGTCTATTTCCTTTGATTGCGTTGATATGTAAGGGCTCGCGCCCTGGAGCGCACGTGCGACCAAGAGAAAGTACTAACGGGGAATCAAACGGGAATGGCTCGGGACCGAGCAAGACAGGAGAGAAACCAGCAATAACGACGTCTTGATGTAGTGCGGAGTTGAATATACAGGCTTTGGTTCAATTCGCCTAGTACTTTCAAAAAAATTTCTGCCGCCACCCCACACAGGGATGACGGCGCCTGCGGTCAGCGGCGGCGGAACGTGCCGCGGGCCGGAGCCGGGCCTTTCTTGTCCAGGTGCCGGAAGGTGATGCGGCCCTTGGAGAGGTCATACGGCGACATCTCGAGCGTCACGCGGTCGCCCGCGAGAATCCGGATGTGGTGCTGGCGCATTTTGCCGGAGGTGTAGGCGACCAGCTTGTGGCCGTTTTCCAGGTCGACGCGGTAGCGCGAATCGGGCAGGACTTCCTGCACCAGTCCATTCATTTCAAGCAGTTCTTCTTTGGCCATGGGCCTCCATTCAGAGCGGGCGGCAGCACTCCACACGCGGTATGCTAAGGATTCGGCACGTTGCCGCGGCGGGAGCGGAGAGCGTGCGTGCTGGCGATAAGACGGGGGTTCAGGACCGCGCGAAGACCGGTGCCAGCCGGCGGCGCGGAAGAGGTGATGACGTCATTATACTCGCCCGGGCAGGACGCCGCTGGCGCGGGGCAAAAGCTGGCGGAATGACTATGCTTTCATGCGCTCGGCAATGCGGTTCGACTCCTTGGCCTGTTCGCCCGGCTTGTAGGGGCGCAGCGCGAAGGCGGACCAGGTGTCGTTCACCGAGACCAGCGTCACGTACTTCAGGTTCAGCGTGTCGATCACGTCCCAGCCGGTGTCGCGAGTGAGGTCGGTCTGGATTTTGGACGAGCCCTTGGGGAAGCACAGCCACAGCACCGACTGCGGCGCCAGGACCGCCGCGCCGTCATGCGCCAGCGTGGCCATCTCCGCGCGGTTGCGGGCGAAGACCTGCACGAAGTCAAATGGGCCTTTGCCTTTGGCGGCCAGGGTGGCGCCTTCCGGCAAAGGCTCCAGCTCGGCCGCGTAGCCCGCCGGCGCGTTCAGCACCAGCGCCTTCGCGCCCGGCTTCATCTTCAGCTTTTTCGACAGTGCGCTTTGCGTCATCAGACCAGTCCTTCGAAGAGCAGTACGTCGACCTCGTCGCCCGCGGCGACATTGCCTTGTTCATCGTGCAGCACCACCATGCAGTTGGCTTCGACCATTGAGCGCAGGATGCCTGAGCCTTGGGAGCCGGTGATGCGCACTTCGCGCCCGTCGGGCGACAGGATGCCGCGCTGGTATTCGGTGCGGCCGGGCTTCTTGCGGATCGCGCCCGCGGATGTCACGCGCAGCAGCGGCAGCGGGGCCTGCGCGCCCATCATGTGCAGCAGCGCGTCGCGCGCGAAGAAGTAGAAGGACACCATCACGGCGACCGGATTCCCGGGGAGGCCGAACAGGAAAGCGCTGCGGCCATTCGACTGCACGCGGCCAAAGGCCAGCGGCCGGCCGGGGCGCATGCCGATCTTCCAGAAGGTGACGTCGCCGAGGCGCGCCATGACCTCCTTCGTGTAGTCCGCCGCGCCAACGGAGACGCCGCCGGAGGTGACGATGGCATCGGCGTTCTCGCAGGCGCTGCGCAGGGCATCTTCCAGTGCCTGCGGATCGTCGCGCACGATGCCCATGTCGATCACGTCGCAGCCGAGGCGCTGCAGCATGCCGAAGATGGTGTAACGGTTGCTGTCGTAGACGCAGCCTTCGTCCAGCGGTTCGCCGATCGAGCGCAGTTCGTCGCCGGTTGAAAAGAAGGCCACGCGCAGGCGCCGCTGCACCGGCACTTCCGCCATGCCGAGGGAGGCCATGAGACCCAGGTCCGCCGGGCGCAGAATGCGGCCGCGCTTCAGGGCCGGGCTGCCGGCCTTGAGATCCTCGCCCTGGAAACGGCGGTTGTCGCCCTGCTTCAGCGTACGGGGAGCGATGGTGATGCTGTGCTCATGTGTCGACGCCACGTGCTCCTGGGGGATCACGGTGTCGCAGCCATCCGGCATGACGCCACCGGTCATGATGCGCACGCACTCGCCGCTGGCCGGCACCGCATCCGAAGGCCGTCCCGCGTACACGGTGGCGATCACGGAGAGCGTGATCGGCGCATCGTCGCGCAGGTCACTCCCGCGGAAGGCGTAACCGTCCATGGCCGAATTGTCATGGGCGGGCACGTTGATCGGGGAGATCAGATCGTCGGCCAGCACGCGGCCCAGCGCCGCACGGATGGCCACGCGCTCCACCGCGCGCACGGGCGTGACGAACTCGCGGATGATGCGCTGCGCATCGCGCACGGGCAGGGCGTCGGGGTCGTAGGCGGACAGGCAGCTGGTGACGTCCGTCAGCTTGGGCATGCCCATCGCCTGCAGCTCGTCCAGCGTGTTGATGTTGCGGAAGGCGCCGTCGTCCTCGAACACCACCTCGGCCACCTTGTGGCTCGCGTACCAGGCGTCGATCTTGCGGCCGCCGTCGGCCAGATAATCGGAGAGGGAGGGCAGCAGTGCGCGCCGCATCAGGCAGAACACCGGGTGGGGCTGGCGGCGCTTGCCTTCGATGGTGACGGCCACCGCGAGGTCCGCACCCTGCGCCTGCAAGGCGTCCAGCAGGCGCGCGGCCAGATCGGCGGGCAGGAAGGGCGAATCGCAGGGCGCCGTCAGCATCAGCGGCGTGGCGCAGGCGCGCAAGCCCGCTTCCATGCCCGCCAGCGGACCGGCGTAACCCGGCGTGGTGTCCCGCAGCACCGGTACGCCGAAAGCTTCGTAGCGCGCGAGGTCGTCGTTGGCGTTGATGGCCAGCGCCCCTACCTGCGGGCGCAAACGCTCAATCACATGCGCGGCCATGGTGCTGCCGCGGAAGGGCTGCAGGCCCTTGTTGACGGTGCCCATGCGCGTGCCGCGGCCACCCGCGAGTATCAGTCCGGTGATGTCTGCCTGGGTCATGATTCATCCGCCGATGTAGGACATCTCGACCTTGCGGGCGCCGGTCGCCAGGCCCTCGGTGTTGATGGTGCGGGTCTCGGAATAGCGGTCGGTCCGCGCGCGCCACAGGTGGGTGATGGCGGCGCTCATTTCCGCGTCGCTGCGGCCTTCGCGCAGCAGGGCGCGCAGGTCATGGCCGCTGGTGGCGAACAGGCAGGTGTACAGCTTGCCCTCGGTCGACAGGCGCGCGCGGGTGCAGTCGGCGCAGAAGGCTTGCGTGACGCTCGAGATCACGCCCACTTCGCCGGAACCATCCGCATAGCGCCAGCGCTGCGCGGTCTCGCCGCTGTAGTTGGGGTCCGCGGGGACCAGCGGCAGCTCGGCGGAGATGATGCGCACCACTTCGCCGGAGGGCACCACTTCGTCCATCTTCCAGCCGTTCGAGGCGCCGACGTCCATGTATTCGATGAAGCGCAGGATGAACGGGGAACCCTTGAAATGGCGCGCCATCGGCAGGATTTCGCCGTCGTTCCAGCCGCGCTTGACCACCATGTTGACCTTGATGGGGCCGAGGCCCGCGGCATGCGCGGCGTCCAGGCCATCGAGCACGGTGGAGACGGGGAAGTCGACGTCGTTCATACGCTTGAAAGTAGCATCGTCCAGCGAATCGAGCGACACGGTCACGCGGTCCAGGCCTGCGTCTTTCAGCGCGCGGGCCTTGCGGGCGAGCAGGGAGCCGTTGGTGGTCAAGGTCAGGTCCAGCGGACGGCCGGACGGAGTCTCGATGGTGCGCAGCATGGCGATCAGGCGCTCGACGTCCTTGCGCAGCAGGGGCTCGCCACCGGTCAGGCGGATCTTCTCGACGCCGTGCGCGACGAACAGGCGGGCCACGCGCGTGATCTCCTCGAACGTGAGCAGGTCCCTGTGCGGGAGGTAGGCATAGTCCTTGTCGAACACCTCCTTCGGCATGCAGTAGACGCAGCGGAAGTTGCAGCGGTCGGTGATGGAGATGCGCAGGTCGTGCAGCGGGCGCGCGAGGGCGTCGGACAGCAGCCCGGTTGGCGCTTCGAGGGTCGGCGGGACCGCGAGTGTGCGGTCGCGCTCCTCGTGCAGCAGGATGATTCGTTCGGCCATTTCGTTACGATAGCACGCCGGGGCGGATTGCATCGGCTGCGGTCCTGCCTACAGCCCGGCGGCGCGGGCGAGCAGGCCGGCGGCGGCGCTGGCGGTGATCAGGGTGATGGTGCCGATCTTGTAACGCACCAGCGCCACCAGCGCGGCCAGGCAGATCGCAGCGGGCGCCAGGCTGTGGCCGAGGATGGCGTGGGCGCCCAGCATCATGGCCAGGCTGAGGATGACGCCCACCACCGCGGCCGAGATGGCGGTGAGCGGCGCCGTGAGGTGCAGGTTGCCGCGCGTGGACTCGACCAGCGGGCCGCCGGCGAGGATGAACACGAACGAAGGCACGAAGGTGAACCAGGTGGCGATGCAGGCCGCGGCGATGGCGGATGCCAGCGGGTCGGCCAGCGGGTGGTGCGTCCAGCCGCCGACGAAGCCGATGAAGGCGACGATCATGATCAGCGGGCCAGGCGTGGTTTCGCCCAGCGCCAGGCCATCGAGCATTTGCGTGGGGGTGAGCCAGGAGTAGCGGTCCACGGAATTCTGGTACAAGTAGGGCAGCACGGCGTAGGCGCCACCGAAGGTCAGCAGGGCAGCCTTGGTGAACAGCCAGCCCATGGCGGTCAAGGTGCCATGCCGGCCGTCGGCGATGGCCAGCAGGGCCAGGGTGCCCGCTGCGAGCGCGATGCCCAGCAGGCTGGCGCGGACGAAGCGCCACCAGCCGAAGCGGGCGTGCGGCGGCGTGGGGGTGTCGTCGTCGATGAGGGC